>JBOHVJ010000273.1:0-6431 GCA_050735075.1 Binatia bacterium | reverse complement strand
GTTCCAAGCCCGGACTACGCGACGATTGCCAAGGCCTTCGACGGCTATGGGGAAAAAGTGGAGGAGCCTAGCGAAGTGCGCCGGGCATTAGAGCGAGGGCTTAAGGCTGCGGCAGGGGGCCAAGTGGCTTTGATCGATATACGGTTGGAGCCGGTGAATTAAGCAAGTTACGAGTTTCGACCCTTGGACCTTGCTCAGGGCAGGGTTTAGGGTTTGGAGTGTGAAGAGATGAAAAGAAGCCTCGCTCTCTCCATCATTCTAGGGATCAAGACGGAAGGGTTTCAAGCGATTCTCGAAGAGGTCTCAAAGGTTGATTCTCGGGCAAAGAAGGTGAAGCCTGAAGACCTGATTGATCGACGCTATCTGGATGAAATGGAAAAGAGTGGATTTTTTGATCGGCTCTGGGCGGCTAAGAGATAGAGGTGGACGTCATGGGAACCACATTCCGCGATCAGTTGATAGCCACACGGGACCGAAGGCACAGCAAGAATCATCCCTTTTTCGAAATGTGGGCGCGAGGGCAGCTCACGAAAGAGCAGACTGCGCTTTATTGTATCCAACACTACCACTATGTGAGTGACTACCTGAACTGGATGGCCTACGAGGCCTCACAGGTCCCCCATAGAGACGTCAAGACCTATCTGTTTGAGAATCTTGGGGATGAAGAGAATCCTGAGGATCGTCATCTCGATATGCTCACAGACTACGTTGTGGCTTGCGGGCTGAGGCGAGAAAGCGTGGAGAGGTCTCAGGTTCTTGCGGGGACTGAAGATCTACAGAATTGGGGCTGGCGTCTGGTCTATCAAAAACCCTGGCAGTCGGCGTTGGCAGGTATGTTTATCGGCTTGGAGTCGCAGTTCCTCGATATCTGTAAAAAGGTCGTTCCCGCGCTCCATAAACACTACGGTTACTCACCAGGCGCCCGGGAGATCCGCTTCTTTGAAGAGCACATCGGCGCGGATGAAATCCACGGGGCCAAGGGCTTTGCGATTGTCGAGAAATACTGCACGACTCCAGAATTGCAGGAGCTGGCGTTAAAGGCCGTCGAAGAGGCCGCCATCAGACGCTGGCGCTTCATGAACGGCATTTACTGGTTTGCCCTCCATGGCAAGGACGACGACACTCCACCGTCGTTCGCCTAACTGCTTTACGTTGTTGTGCTTCGTGCTCGCTGCTTGTGCTCGTGACGAACACAAAACACGATCACTATCACAATAGATCCTGGCTAACTTTCTCGCCTCTGGGAGAGGAGCTAAGCTCTCGCTTTTAGATGACGCCTTCGAGTTCAATCATCCGGGCTCCCCCCAGCTGCAGCTAATGGGCGGCTTGCTGAATCCTTAGCCTGGCAATCTCTGGAGTTTCCCTCAAGCTGCTTCGTCCCCGGGCTGGTAGCGTGCAACCGGGATGCGCACGTGCTCGGTGAGCTCATCACTGTGTGTGGCAATCTGACGCATTCTCTTGTAAACCCGGGCGTGATGGTACCGTTCCCCACACTTGTTACACACCCAAGCAGGAACGTCGTCAATGATAATCAACGCTTCCCCGTGCCGGAAGTATTCACGTCCCCGCTTCGCTTCCAAGTGCCCCTCGCAGCATAGCGCGCAGACCTCACGTGTCATAGCTGACGCTTTTTTACGTTTCATAGGCCGTGATAATCAAAACGAGTTGACGAGTCTGAAAACGCTGAGCTACAGCCGTCAGGGAGTGCGAACAGGGTCAGGCCTGACCAGCCTGTTGAAAAAGGCCCATCTGTTTCGTTGCGCTTCGACCCGCTCGCTCCAACGTACTTCTTAAGTACGCCTCCCCTCGCGGGTTTCTCGCGCTGCATCGAGGACCTTTTTGACCAGGCTGGGAACAGAGTTTTTCAACACCCTGTGACCCCATGACCCCACTTGGGTGGTATATTGATCTGGTCTATGTCCACTTCATGCTGAACACGGCTACCTGGTTCCTTCCCCTAGCCGTCCTTCCCATGCTGCCCTCCTTTAAGACAGCTTAAAAAGCCCACTGGCGTTCTCCCAGCGAATGAGTTCCTTGTCAGATTCCGAAATATCAGGGTTGGCCTTCAAAAGCTCTACATCGTTAAATTTCATCCGACCCCCAGGATCATCGTGGGGATAGTCCGTGGCAAAAAGAAAATGCTCAGCACCAAGGTAGTTTATCGCTTCAGCCAGCTCCGGCTCCTCTGTCTCAATGGTCCAGTAGAAGTTATTCTTGAAGTAGTAACTCGGCGGCAACTTATTTTTTTCATTGGCCACATGAGCCGGCACGAGCTGCGGTGCCTTGGGGCCTAACCGGCGGCGCGAGCCGGAAGCCGTCGCCTCGTCGTCCTCGTAGCTCACCGTGACCTGCTTGAAGTTCGCGTCCATCCTCTGGGTCAGAGACTTGATCGTTTTTGTGCCCATCTCCGCGTGGATAAACTTGAGCTTAGGGAAATCATCTAAAAGGCCGCTTGTAATTAGAGAGACGAGATTCATCTGCGCCTCTCTCGGGGCAAAGATATCGAGCCCGTCGTGCTGGAAAAGCAAGAGATTCACGATCCTGTGGCCGTGCTGGACGGCGTGGAGGAAGATGGGCATGTCTAGCTTCTCGGCCCTCTCGAAAAACGGCCAGAGCTCCCTATGGCTTCCCAGAGTCTCTCCGTAGGGGTGCTCGCGGACAGGATAGGTATGGTCGAGCGCCACGGCTGGAAAGCCATTCTCATGCGCCCATTCCATCTCTCGGATCGCGCCCTGAACATCCTGAAGGGCCACTAAGGCCACACCGCAAACTCTCTTCGGATAGTCGCGCATAAGGCGCAACATGGAGAGATTCCAAGACCTGGCCAGCGCATCCGCAAGCGATGGCTCGATGAGATAAGACCACCATCCGGTGAACTGGGGTAGAATAAACTGGCAATCAATGCCCAGCCGCTCATAGTCCTTAAGCCTCACCTCCATATCGCTATTGCCCGGATAATGGGCGCCGGAGCCGGGAGGCGGAAGCGGCGTCGTCCCCGGGACGCGGGCAGGCTCCCCGGGAAATTTAATATCACTCAGCAGCCCCTGGTCGCTAAATTTCAAAATCGGCCTCAGGCCTGTAAGAGCGCCGCTTACGTAGTCAAAGGCGTCCTTGGGCATAAAGTGGGTATCGCAGTCGATGATCATGGTTTCCCCCTTCCGCTTCTTTCTCCAACCGGCCTCCGGCAGGCCTCGCCTAGTCCCGGATATCCTGCAAGAACCACTCCAGAGGCACATCTCTGCCGAGCCCGGCCTTTTTAGCCAGGTCATAAACTAGAGAGCTTACCGTGACGAACTGGAGCCCTTTCACGCTGTCCTCGGACTTCATTCGAATAGCGAAGCGCTGGAGCGACTTGCTCGAGCCCTCCATGGTGCCCCACCGATGGAAGCGATCGCTGGCATGCGTCTCGGTGTAAATGTCGACGCGCGGGCGGCCGGCAAGCTCGCCCCGGGCAAGCTCCTTATGGCCCTCTTCGAGCGCCCCAAGAGTGTCCTCTATGGTGAGGAGCTTGGCCACTTCCTCGTTGTTAATGAAGAGCATACGTTATTCCTCCGTGCCGCGCCACTCGGTGGTGACGAACTCGATGATCCGGTTCTTCCCGGGGTCGCGGACGAGCCCCATCGGCTCGCCTCCCTGCTCGACGATCCGGATCTGATCGCGCAAGAGTTTTCTGACCATCGTGATGCCGCGGTCGGATTCTCCCAGGAGCTCGCGGCTCCGGTCCGTGATCGCCCCCTGCGTCTCCCAGGCCATGGCGTCCTGGCTCGGGAAGGTATCCATGTTAAACTCGCCCTCTTCGTTCTTTGTCATAACATACTCGATGGGCAGATCGTCCAGGGCTTTGCCTGAAAGCCCCTTGTTCGCGTTCAGCCGGACGATCCGATAAATCTGGGTGTGCGTGTCATCGAGAGGGACCCGGAAGTGGAGCGAGCCGGGATGGCGGAGCATGTTCGGAAAGACCAGGATATGGCCGACCTCTTTCTCGCCGTTCTCGAAGACCCTCCTTTTCCTGATCCCCCACTCGCAGGGCTCGAAGACGAACTCGTCGACCTTCTTTAAGTGGTACGAGACATTCCGCCGGATCCCCTTCTGCCTGAAGGTCTCGCCGTGAAGGAAGCGCGTATGGCTGGGGTCCACCGCGTTCTCCATAGGCTGAAGCCAGTTGCAGTTGAGCACAGGCTGGACTTCAATCTTCCGCGCCCAATCCTTCCTGACTAAAAAATCCCAGCGGGGGAGGAGCGGCTTCTTGTCCCGAGGCCCCATATAGGTAAACAGCAATCCCGAGAGCTTCTCCACGGGGTACGCCCTATGGCAGACTTCCTTCTTAAATTCCGGATTCTTCTCAAAGGGCTGATCCAGGCACATTCCATTCATATCATACTTCCATCCATGATAGGCGCACCGAAGCCCGTCCTCCTCAACGAACCCATAGTAAAGGGAGGCGGCGCGATGCGAGCAGTGTTCGTCAAGCAGACCGTAGCGAACCTGGCCGCCATCTCCAGACGGCAGACGGAACAACACAAGATCCTCGCCGAGAATCCTCACTCTCTTTTTTGGCCTGGCTTCCGTGACCTCCGCCGCCAGCGCCACAGGATGCCAGAAGCGGCGCAGAAGCTCACCGCAGGGAGTGCACGGCCCAACGCGGGTCAACATCTCATTCGCTTCTTTAGGCAGCATATAACCCTTCCCTGGCAGTAGAGAGTGAGTGCTGGAGATGACCGTCATTCAACAGGGCGAGCGGTTCGCCGCTTCGTACACTGAAAAGGAAGATAAGACCGCAGTAGGTTCCGGGTTTTATGCAATCGTTTTCCTCGGTTTGAAACTCGCCCTCTCGGTTCGAGACCAGCATGTCAGACTTCATGCGGATGGCAAAGATACCAAGCTTCCGGGAAACCCCTTCCATCGTACCCCCAATGGTAATAGTGGGGTTCCTGCGGCACGTAAAAATCGATCCTGGGACGAATAGGCCGCCCGTTGCCGGGCTAGCTCGTGGTAAGCCTCCTCCATCACCTCAAGACAAGCAGGCATATCGAGCACGGCTTGCACATGCCGATTGGTAAGGAAAAGCATTTCTATGCCCCTCACTACGTATCGAGAGTAGAGTCTGCGAACAGTTCCTCCATGGCCATTTTCTTTTCCATCAGCCCTTGATCCACAGAGTAGGCCATAAATTGCTCCAGGTTGGCCTGGTTGCGTTTCACTCCGTAGGGCCACGGGTCATCACCTAATAGGCCACGCTCCTCCTCAAAGAGATGGCGGCCGCAAGCAAGGCGGGACCAGTTGGGATCGTCGTAATAATGTTTGGAAACCTCCTTGGCCTCTTCAAACGCCTTCATCACGCTCCGTGCCGCCCAAGTATTTTTCTCTAGGACCTCCTCCTTAAACGTTATCAGATGCATGATCGGATAGAAGCCGTTTTTTACGGCAGTAATTGATCTCTTCCTGCTTGGGATCCGAGAAAAGCCGCCTGATCCTATCCAAACCGCGCACCACCTCCTTCGGCGGATGAGGCATCATCAGGGCGTCAATCTCCCCGGCTTCGAGCATGGCCCCGATCTTTTTCCCGTGTGGGACTAGCTGTATCGTTACACCCTCCTGTGGCTTAAAGGGCACCGTTTCTTCTTTGGCCACATACCACTTGATGTCGCGCCACGGGACACCATATTCGGATTGCAAATCTCCCTTGGCCAGAACCGAAAGGGTTGTCTGGAAGGTGCTTAGTCCCACCTTCCGCCCGATTAAGTCCTTCGGAGATTTGATTCCCGCACTGACGTTGATCCACATTTGCGACTGGCTAAAAAGCCTGCGCGGAAAGACCGGAATAGCGATAAGCGGCATGCCCCGGCTTCTTGCCATGAGATAGCTCGCCAATGTCGAACTCGCCTTTTTGGATGATCCGCTCGTGGCGACCGACCCCGTGTCTCAGCGGGCTGGACTGTCCTACCTGTAACACTGTTAGATGGATGCCTTCGGGTACGACCGTGCCATCAAAGAAGGGGATGTGCCGGTCGTAGTGAGAGAGGGCCATGGTTAGTTTAAGCTCTGCCATTTTTTTCTCATTGCGGTTGCATGCCGCCAAGCGTATGGAATATAAACAAAGAGCTTATGAATGGCAACCATCCCAAGGAGCGCTAGCTTGAAACGCCAAATTTTATAGGAGGGGAGTATGGCGAAAAAAGGGACCATGGATGATTTGAGCAGTACCGTTTCCATCAAATCCTGGCCAGTCGATAGGCCATATGCGGAGGTTTCGCCTCCGGGATCCGGAAGGGAACGCCCTCGATCTATCACAAACCAAGGGATGGGAGGTAGATGTGGATAAGTGGGAGTGGATAGCCTAAAAGAATCCTCCGATGCGTTACGGTTTCGTTATTGATCAGAACCGCTGCATTGGTTGCCATGCCTGCACGGTTGCCTGCAAGGAAGAGCAC
>JBOHVJ010000272.1:0-21570 GCA_050735075.1 Binatia bacterium | reverse complement strand
GATCTGGGTGCTCGCCACGCCAAGACCTGCCATTCCCATTCTTAGGATTGGAGCCATCAAAATCTTCCTCTTACCTCCTCTTCTCCAGCAGCTCTTTGATGAGCTTCATCGGGGAATCCCGCCATGGAGCGGCCTCCTGTCTTCCGTTCGAGACCTTCGTGTCCCTTCGTGGTTAAAATCCTCTCGCCACGAAGAGCCCAGTGCGGCGAAGCCGCAACCAAAAATAGGAATTTAACCGCAAAGAACGCAAAGGGCGCAAAGATAAGAATTCACCACGAAGGCCACGAAGAACACGAAGTTTAGATCGTTCGTCATGACCAAAAATTTCAAATATCTTTGGCTAGATTTTTTGCGTTCTGCGCCCTGCATTCTGCAGACCAGCTTCATCCTGCCTTTCGCCTTTATTTGCTTCTTTCTTAGCGGTCCCGGGTGAGCTGAAGCCCCAGTTTTCTTCCCACCAGCATCATCAAACAGATAATCGCAGTAATGAACAGCCCCAATGCCGCGGCCCGCTCCAGCTCTCCCGTAAAGCTGTACTCCATAAGCAGAATGGAAAGCGGTCTGGATTGAGCGCTATAGAGAAGCACGGGCGTGCTGATGCTGGTGAGCGCGCTGCCAAAGTTCAGCAGCCCCACAGTAGCGGCAATGGAAGCCACGAGTGGCAGCAATATCCTCCTATAGGTATATCCCCATGAAGCCCCGCTTACCCGCGCGGCCTCCTCCAATTCAGGACCTAACTGCAAAAAGGCTGCCTTGAATGCCTGCGTGCTTACCGGACTGTCCTTAATCGTCAGGGCCAGAGCGATCCCCCAAACGGTGCCATAGAGGACCGACCGCAGCGGTGTGGCGAGAAATATCCATAGCAGGCCGAGGCTCATAAGGATGCCGGGCACAACCCAGGGAAGCCAGCAAAAAAGATCCAGGAGCTGAGCCGTGTGGACCCGACGTGAAACGATCAGATAGGCCACGGTGGAATAAAGAAGGATACCGGCAACGGCGGTCATCGAGGCGATGATGAGACTGTTTTTAAGCGAGAGTAAAAAGATCGGATCACTGAAGAGGTTCTGCCAGTGGGCCAAAGTAAAAGGGGTGCTGATGTTGAAAAAGCCATAGCGGCGCATGAAGGAGCCGACAACGAGAAAGGCCAAGGGAAGAGCCATCATCACCGCAAAATAGAGGAGACATCCGCCTAACGCTAGATATCTCCATCTCCCGAGCTTCACCCGCATGGTCGAGTAGCCCTGGCCGGTTACGACCGCGAAGCTTTTCCCTCTGAGATGGCGCTGGTAGAAAAATGCCAGCATCGCCAGCACCAGGAGAAACACCGAGCCTAAGGCGGTTGCCTCACCGAAGGCCGAAGGTTCCTGGCGCGTATAGTCATAAATGCGGGTGGCATAAACATAGATCCCAACCGGAGTGCCGAGCAGGAGTTCGGTATTAAAGGACTCCAAGCCGCGGATAAAACTTAGCGCCGCGATCGCCAGGATCATGGGGGAGAGCACTGGGAGCGTGACCCTCCTGAGTGTGGTGAAGGTATTCGCTCCAGCCACCCGGGCCGCCTCCTCGAGGCCCGCCCCCAAGCGGCGAAAGATCGGGGTCAAAAGCATGACTTTAAACCAGATCCCGCCCGTAGCGAGGTGTACCCATACGATTCCCCAGAAACTGTAGGGGTTAAATAGAGGACCTTCGACAAAGGGCAGGACCCTGGCAAGCGTATTTAAGAAGCCGAAGTTTGGATCAAGAAGGAGAATCCAGGCCAAGGTCAAAGGAAAGTCCGGAACGAAATAGGCGAACCAGCAAAGGAACTCGATGGTATTCCCTCCCGGCATATCGGTGCGCGCAATGAGCCAGGCGACTAGAACGGAAAGAATCATTGCTGGAATCAGGTGTACGATGGAAAGAAGAAAGCTCATCCAAAGCGCGCTTAAGGTCCCAGGGTCGGAAAAGGCACGAACCCAGTTCTCCAGGCCGTAGATCGCCTCTTTAGTGGGCGGCGCCACATTGAAGCTACTTACAAGCAGAAAAAGTACTGGGAATCCCATGACGACGGCAAAAAAGACCCCCGCGACAAGCTCCGCAAGACGGAAGCCGTTCAGCCTGAGTCTTAACCGCGGAGAGGCGATCGCGGTTGCTGTCGTTTTCATACCGGCAAAACCGTGAGTCGATCCGGATCAAAGGCCAAGCGGATCTCGCAGCCGATCTGATAGCGCACTTTTTTTCCCGCAGAGAGCACCAGGGGGCGTCCCCCGGCGCTCACACTGTACTCAAAATGGTCTCCGAGATAGGCTACCTCTTCCACCTTTGCCTTCACCTGATTTGGACCTGTCTCCCCCATGGGTAAGATATCGACGTCTTCAGGCCTTGAAATAATCCGGACCTTCTCGCCTTCGGTGAAGTTAGCGCAGCTATCATTGTTAATGAATAGGCGTCCACTCCCTTCGAGCTCGATGCCGTTGCCTCTATGGTTCTTTTTGAAAGTCCCTCCGAGAACCACCGTCCGTCCGAGGAAGTCTCCGACAAAAGAAGTGGCAGGCTTCTCGTAAACTTCCGCCGGAGTGCCTACCTGTTCCAAGCGACCTTGATGAGCCACCGCAATCCGGTCCGAGAGGGTCATGGCCTCGGTCTGATCGTGAGTGACGTAGAGCACAGGGAGCTTTAGCCTTCGCTGGAGCGAACGCAACTCAAATCTCATCTGCTCCCGGAGTTTAGCATCGAGGTTGGAGAGCGGTTCATCGAGAAGGAGGATCGTTGGCGTATAAACCAAGGCGCGAGCGAGCGCGACCCGTTGCTGCTGACCTCCAGATAGCTCGGTTGCCCCGCGCCTTTCCAAGCCTGACAGGCCCACAAGCTCAAGCGCCTCCAAAACCTCTCTTTTGATAACTTCAACCGCCTCTCCACGTGTCCTGAGGGGGAAGGCGACATTCTCAAAGACAGTCATATGGGGCCAGATCGCATAAGACTGAAAGACCATTCCCATCTGGCGCTTATCAGGAGGGAGAAAGATCCTCCGTTTGGGAGAAGCGATGGGTTCCCCGTTGAGAAGGATCTCGCCATCGTTAGGCTCTTCCAAGCCGGCAACGAGCCTAAGCGTAGTAGTCTTGCCGCATCCAGACGGACCGAGAAGCGTAAAGAATTCACCTGGATTAACCGCAAAGCTTATGCGGTTAACAGCGGTAAAGTCTCCAAAGCGTTTGGTAACCTCCGAGAACTCGAGGACTGGCTCCGACATGCCACTTCCGTTTTTGGTTTTGCCTCTTGCTATTTCTTACCGGCCTTCGCCACGAGGATGAAGAAATAAAAGGTAAGCACAACAGACCTATACCTAATTTGATGCATTCCTGGCAAGAGATTGGTACGAGAAAGCCAGGAAAAATCGGTCAGTTGAAATTAAGGCAATTCCAGCCTTGGGAGTATCTTTCCGAACGTTTTGAACCTATTGAAAGCTCGAACCTTTCCAGACTCCCGGCCCGCTAGATGCTCAAAATGAGTCTAACGATCACATAGGCCACAAAAAGTCCGAAAAAGATCAATACCACCCGCACCGGACTGGGAGAGAAATGCGACCATAACTCTTGCGCCAGTCTTTTCGGTCTGAGGTTGGGCGCTCTGGATTGGATTAGTTCCAGAAGCTCAGGGTATCCAGTCATGCTGCTAAGGATGACTATTTTTCCCCCGCTGTTGGAAAATATGGATACAAAATCGAAATTTCTGGACACCCCTACAATTTCGTCCCACGTGAACTTTTGCCTCCAACGCAAAATTCCCACCACCTGCAATCCAGACTCAGTAGCAATAATCGATGAATAAATGTATCGGCCTAACCCCAAACAGACCGCGAAAAAGATAAAAAAGTAGAGGCTCTTTAGGAGCTTTATTATCGTGAATCCTTCAAGGACAAAATGAACCAAGGAAAATATGAAAACAGGGAGATAGAGGATTATGCCTCCAGAGGCAATAATACCAAGAAAAATGAGCACCCATTTCGGATGGCTTACACGCAGCAGTATATTATCCACACAGAGGACCTAATCCCGTTTTGTGACCTCGGTCAATTGTACTTTGGTCCAATGGACTGTAGTTTAGTGAAAGCGGAGGGGCCAGTGCCTTGCCGGGGGGAGCGAGGCTGAAGGACATAGACGAATCGAGTACAAAACGTTCAAGCCGTTCAATAGGTTCAAGACGTATTTAACGATTTGAACGGAGCGGAGCGGTTGAACTATTTGAACGAATTGAACCATTTATTGCCCACGGCCGGAGGGCTCGTTCCCCGAGCAAGGTGCTTGCCACACTTTTATTTTAATAGAGACCCTCTTAAAGTTGCCTGCTTGAAGGTTTTGGGGTAGAGACTAATTTAAGGAGCATGGTGACTTATCCCTAAGGAGATACAAGAATGGCAAACCCCCCGCCCAGGTACGCAAAACCGCGCCGGTTTGTGAAAGGTATCGAGAGCCAAACCTACTCACTTACGGAAATGCGCCGGCAGTGGCTCGCCACTGTTCCACGCGTGATCCGGAAAGACTACCGGGACTACTTAGATGGCGAAGCGCGCGAGAAAAACATCATCAGCCCAGTCAACGATCCGTTCGTTACCCAGAGCGTCCAGGCTCACTTCGTAACCTTAGGCCCAGGCGCGCGAGACAAAGGCCACGGCCATCAAAACGAGGCGTTCTTCTACATCCTTGGGGGTCACGGTTTTGACATGCACGACGGTATTCGATACGACTGGGAGGCCGGCGACGCCGTAGCCGTGCACAACGATTCCGTGCATTGGCACAACAATGCAGACCCCGAACATGGTGTCGTCATTCTGGTTATGAAAGCGAAGCCGCTGTGGATATTTTTAGGGCTGCACCAACAAGGCCCTCTGGGAACGGCACCTGCGCCAGACGACGATCGTTGGGGACCACGGATCGAGTTGCCTATCATCCGAGCGCCAGAGGACGTAAGCCTGAAGAAGGTCATCAAACCGGCCGACACGCCATGGCGGATAACGCCGCATGGAAGGATCCGGTTGCTCGCGGATGCCTCGGTTCCCCTGCGAGTCAAGGCGATCGATGTACACCTTCAAGAGATCCCAGCCGGAAGCCGTTCCGGGAAGCAGTGGCAGATGCAGGATGAGATCTTCTATGTGCTGGAGGGCCAAGGTTATGACCTCCACTGGGAAGTAGAAGTCGAGATCACGGACAGGTACTATGCGCGGGTCGCGAAAGAGCCGAGTCGGTGGAAGTGGCAAGCGGGAGACATGGTCTACATTCCCCACAACACCATTCATCAGCACTTCAACGCCGATCCCTCCAATCCCGTGCGGCTCATCTCTGGAGCGAACCGGATCTACAAGCTGATCGGGTACTCGCGGATAGAGCAACTGGAGAACGCGCCGGAGTACGAACAACCTTCGAGGGCCTCAGGTTCCGCATTCGCGGATGGCTAAGGCCTCTCGGCATTGGGGAGCAGCTATGGCTAGATTGACGCTGAGCTTCATCTCGGGAGTGAACGAAAGGGTCAAGCCTCTCATGGACGGTAGCATCCAGCCTGAGGGCATCGAGCTTATTCCCACCTATTCGGATCCATCCGAGACATTCTGGCGGCAGTTAAAATTCCAGGAATTTGAGATTTCAGAAATGTCTCTCTCCTCTTATCTCATAGCGAGATCGCGCGGCATGGATATGATTGCTATACCCGCCTTTCCGGCCAGGCGCTTCATGCACGCCCAGCTCTCATACCACGTGGATTCCGGGATCAAAGAGCCAGGGGATCTGGGCGGCAAGAGAATCGGCGTCGGAGAGTACCAGCAGACCGCTGCCCTATGGACACGAGGCATTTTGGAGCATGACTTTGGAGTTTCCCAATACAAAGTACATTGGTATATGGAAAGGAGCGAGGAGCTCAGTCACGGCGGGGCGACGGGCTTCACTCCACCCAAGGGCATATCCTTTCAAAGGATCCCTCCCGATAAAAGCCTGGCGTCCATGCTGGTAAATCACGAATTGGACGCAGCCCCGGTGCAGAGGGCATTTCAAAGAGGAGCGAATGTGATAGACAGATCCACTCGCATCCGGGCCGGCGGAGGAGACTGGAGCAAAGTGAAGCCGCTATTTCCGGACAACGTAGCTGAGGGCACAAGGTTCTTTAAAAAACACGGCTACATCCCGGCCAATCACGCGTACATCATCAGAGGAGACATCTACAGAAAATATCCTTGGGTTGCGTTTAACTTATACACAGCATTCGTAAAGGCTAAAGAACTCGCCCAAGAGAGGCTTGCTGAGGATATCCCATCAGGCTTAATATTCGGGAGAGAGTATTTGGCGAAGACTATGGAGATATTTGGAGAGGATCCCTATCCCTACGGCGTTAAGGATAACCGAAAGATGCTTGAAACGATCATCGAGTACTCCTACGAACAGGGTCTGACGAGTGAAAAACTCAAAATCGAGGATCTATTTGCGCCCAGCACATTGGAGCTTTAAAAGTTTAGAGTCGGGAGTTGCGAGTTTCGAGTCAACCCGAAAGCCGAAACCCCAAACCCGAAACTTTAAAACCGCTTTGGCACTTGCCTTTTCCCTCTTGAGCCAAGGGGCCCTTTTCGCAGGAGAGGCCGCACTATCCTCGGAGCTTGAGTGGGAAAAAACTGTAAAAGCGGCAGAGCAAGAGGGGCAGGTGGTTATCTATAAAATCAGCGGGGATTCGGAATGGCATGCATTCCAGAAAAAGTTTCCGAAGATCAAAGTTAAGTTGGTCGACGGCAGAGCGTCTCAGCTCCTGCAGCGGGTTATGGCGGAAAGGAGGGCGGGAAAGTTTCTCGCCGATGTTATCAGGTTAGGGGGCGGCACTTCCACTACCCTTTACAAGGCCAAAGCGTTAGATCCTATCACCTCCGCTTTCCTTCTTCCCGAGGTAAAAGATCCGTCCAAATGGTTTGAAGGAAAACACCACTATAACGACGCCGAGAACCAATATATCTTTGCTTACGCGGCCTTCCCTCTGCGCCTTTTGGGATACAACACGAAGTTGGTAGATCAAAAGTCTCTGACCTCCTTTTGGGACCTCCTGGATCCCAAGTGGAAGGGCAAGATCACCGCAAAAGACCCAAGAGATCCTGGGGGAGGAAGCCCCATGCTGTTTCTTTACTACAACCCTCAACTCGGACCAGAATATATAAGGAAACTGATTACTAGCGGAGGACTTACTTTGATCCGTGACGAGCGTCAACAAACAGATTGGTTGGCCTCGGGCAAACACCCGATCGCTATAACCGCCAAAGCCGAGGATGTTGACGAGGCAAAAAGGCAGGGGCTGCCAGTCGAGATGCTCGATGCGCACGCCTTAAAGAAAGATGGAGTTGGTCTTGAATCTGGCGGGACTATGATCTTGCTAGCGAACAAGGCTCCTCATCCCAATGCGGCCAAAGTGCTTATTAACTGGTTTCTCTCCCGCGAGGGGCAGATAGCCCTCCAGAAAGGGGCACCCAACGAGCCCGGTCCGAATTCCTTGAGAGAGGATATCCCAAAAGATGAACTTCCCCCATGGAAACAGCGCGAAAAGGGAGTAAAATACATTCGCCTTTGGGGTCCGGAGGTATGGGATCGGGACGCCGTACGGAAACTGGTGAGTGAATTGTTAAAATAAATTAGAGGTAGCAGGAGAGTGTAAGGTGATTAAAGCGAGCGATCTCTCTTGGGATGATGTGGTCCGAGTCGGAGCAGGAACCTTGGGCGGGAATTATTTAAGGTCTTTCTGGTGGCCTGTGGCCCTGTCCGATGAAGTGAAAGATATCCCAGTGCCGGTAAAAGTTTTGGGCGAGGAGCTGGTTCTATTTCGGGACCTTTCCGGCCATTTAGCTCTACTCGACCTTCACTGTTCTCATCGCAGGGCCTCTCTGGAGTATGGGAGAATCGAAGAACAGGGCATCCGTTGCGCGTATCATGGGTGGTATTATGACCGACAAGGCAGAGTTCTGGATCGACCGGCAGAGCCAATCAAGACAGCCCCCAATATACGCCACAACTGGTATCCAGTCAGGGAACTAGGAGGATTTGTCTTCGCCTACATGGGCTCCGATAAGGAGAGCCCTCCTCCACTTCCGCGCTACGATGTCTTGGCGCAAGATGGCTATAGAGTCGTCGAAAGAGGCGATGCCGACGCGGGCAAGGCGTATAGCTGTAACTGGCTCCAGGGAGTGGAGAATACTACCGACACTACTCACCTGACCTATCTCCATGGCATTTACGATCGGTGTCCGGTATTCAAAGCGGTCGAAGGCGATTACGGCGTCAAAATATATATCCTTGCGCCGGGTTCAAAACCGAATAGTGTGACATTAAGAAGAAGATGCACTGTCCTTCCCACTATGAACCGCAAATCTCGGGAACCAAAGCCGACACGACCCGACCGGCCACAGATAACGCTCCAGCAGGCCATATGGATCGTCCCCATCGATGACACGCACTGCGAGGAAATGCGATTAACAGTCTATCCTGAGCCACCGAAGGAACGACGGTATCACGGGGCTTATATGGATCAGGCCAGACAAAGAGAGAGAAAACCCTACGACCGGCGCGTCTTTGGGGAGATCAAAGGAATTGTGCCCTTGGAAGACAAGGCTATGGTTGAAAGCCAAGGGCCGATCGTCGATCGCACCCTGGAGCATCCGGGTTACGGGGACAGGGCGATATTGGTATTACGTAAAATGATCCGAGAAGGTATAGCCGACGTCGCCAATGGTCGTAGGCCTAGAGGTGTGTTGGAAAAAGACGACCCAATGATCGACCTAGATATTGGCGTTAATGAGTACGAAATCGACAAGGTCCCGCAAGAGATGCGGGATCTACTATCCGAGCTCCAGCAACACCTGTCGCCGTAGGGTTACTGCTTAGTCCTCACTGCTCACTGCATTTAAATTTAATGGAGGTAATCATGCCTCAATTTGAGCGCATCGGTTTCATCGGCTTAGGCAATATGGGGGGAGCCATCGCCCTTCGTCTTTTAAGGGCCGGCTATCCGATGACTGTCCTTGACTTAGACGAGGACAAGATGAAGGGACTCATAAGAGAGGGGGCCAATCCCGCTTCGACGCCGAGAGAGGTTGCAGAGCGATCCAGCATCGTCATAGCGTCTCTTCAGTCAGACGCGGTTGAAGAGGTTGCTTGCGGTAAAAGCGGAATCACTGAGGCTAAAAAGGAAGGCTTGGTCTTTGTTGATCTGAGCAGCACGCCCCCGGAGCTGGCTATCAAATTGTCTCAGGCCTTGCGCAAGCGGGGAATCGAGATGCTCGACGCGCCGGTTAGCGGAGCCGACATCGGCGCTACCAATGGTAAGCTGACGATCTTTGTCGGAGGAAATTACGAGACCTATCAGCGCAGCTTGCCCGTCCTTCAACACATCGGCCGCATGGTCACCTATCTTGGGAAAAACGGCAATGGTCAGATCGGAAAACAGATTAACCAGATGATGCAGACGATGTCAGAGCTGGCTATCTATGAAGGCCTTCTCCTGGCAGAGAAGATGGGTTTAGACCTCAAGATGTTCGCCCGAGCGGCATCAGCAGGATGCGCTCAAACCTGGCGCTTGGATGAACTCGTTAGCGGGGTCTTCAACGGCGGCGAGAGAAAATACCAGCTCAGATTACGTCCGGGACGGACAGGAAAAGCCCTTGAGATGGCCAAGAAGCTTGGACTTACCTTGCATGGGGCAGAGGCCGCTCACCGAGTTTTTCACGATCATGATTGGCGGCTCGTGATCGACTTTGACGCCTCAACCATCATTGCTCCGGCCAAAAAGCCCCAGAGTTGATTTGGCAGTGGCCACCTGCCCGCGCCCCGGCAGGCGGGCGCACAGGTAGAGCGGAGGCGCACGGACGTAGTTCGCTGGGATAAAGACTCCGGACTCCGTCTCTTCTCTGCAGGCCGGATATCGGCTAGAGCATCCCCGCGAAATCCGGCAAGTCCCCAAGTCCCTCTAGGAATGCATCGATTCAGCCTCGCCCTCACGGTCGTAGTTGCGTATTTGCGCAATTGCGCAAATACGGCAAGCCAGCCTCTTTGCATAGACCTCGAAGTCTGCATGTGAGCTCTCTGCTCAGTCGGGAAACGAACACGAGCACGAACCACGATTCACGAGCACGTTTTCTTACCAGAGCGCGTGATGAGAAAAATCCTCTGCGGAAACCCGTGGCATGAATCACGGATTGAGCGGCGCTATCCGACCAAAAAGCGGATGGTGTCACTCTGCCAAGATTGTTCTTTTCTTCTCCCATAGAAGGCTCGGTCTTAACCCTCACGCCTGAGCAGATTCGACTTGCGGCCACCCATTGTTTAGTATATACATAATCGGTGTTTGAGTGGGACGCGCAAAAAGCTAGAACCAATAAGCTCAAGCACGGGGTCTCGTTCGAAGAAGCGGCCACGGCTTTTACTGATCCGGATGGGTTGGACGGCGAGGATCTGGAGCACTCACTGATCGAGGCGCGCCGGTTGCGCTTAGCCAAAAGCGCTTTGAGCAGAGTGCTAGTTATAGCTTACACGACAAGGAGACGAGGCGATGAAGAGATCACGCGGATCATCAGCGCGAGGCGGGCCAGCCGGAAAGAAAGGAAAAGATACGAGGCCGAAGAAGATTGACTTCTCGGACATCCCGGAGCTTTCCGAGAAGCAGCTCTCCCGTATGCGCCGCGTGGGACGGCCGACCTTAGGAGATGAACCAAGAAAGCTCATCGCCATTCGGATGGATCCGAAAGTCCTGGCTTGGTTGCGCAAGACAGCCGACAAGAAGGGATTGCCTTATCAGTCACTTGTCAACGAGATCTTGGCCGAGGAGATGAGGAAGGAGAGCTAAGGTTCCTCGGGTCCTTTCGATGCCCTTCCCTCTCGCCTCACGGCTCTCGTCCTTTTCCTCTCGACGCATGCAGAGAAAAGTTCTCGGCGATAACACGGCGCGATTTTACGACCCCAAGAGCGCCGCGTAACAAACAAAGACTCCGCCTCTTTGGTTTCCGGAATTCATCGATTCAGCCTCGCCCTCACGGTAGTAGTTGCGTATTTGCGCAATTGCGCAAATACGGCAAGCCAGCCTCTTTGCATAGGCCTCGAAGTCTGCATGTGAGCTCTCTGCTCAGTCGGGAAACGAACACGAGCACGAACCACGATTCACGAGCAAGACTCTTTCCCGTCGATGATATCTCGCCGGATCCCTCACGCCTCACGGCTCTCGCCTCACGCCTAACTGCAGCGGCGCTATCCGACCAAAAAGCGGCTGGTGTCACTCTGCCAAGGTTGGCTAGAAAGGAAAACTCGACTTCGTCCATCTTCTGAAAACTCAATAGCTCAAGCCTCACATCGTTCGTGATTCAAAGAAGATCCTGAGCTAGCGCAAAACCACGCATTTTCTTATGCTCCTATTGGGAGCATGACCGGTGTGGTGAGCCAGTGCCAACCATGCCAAGCATATGAGGCAACAGCAACGCAAAAAAGCAGTAGAAGTACTCTATGCGCCCAAATCAGCCACCAGTAGTCCTTCAGGGCAGGGGAATAGCTAGAGTGTTCTTCCTCCTCGCGCAGGGGACCGACCCTTAGTGTTAGTAGGCCGCGGCAGAGATTATAGAGAAGCAACGCTAAGGCGAGCCCCCAATACGTCGGTCCTTTGTCAACACCCAGAAGTAATTGCCACACCTTCCACTCTTGGCATTTCCTCCCAAAGCACGCCGGGATTTCACCAAGCTCTTCTACAACTTTAGCGAGGGTGCCAGACACCGGATCATCCCTTCTTTGGAGGTCTTTGGCCAAATGATCTAGCCGCTGCTTCGCCTGCAACACTGCGGCCTGACTGTGATTAACACCAACCCACATCATTGTCCGTGCAACGTAAGGCACAATGAATGCTATGAGCAAGAGGAGATGCATTATAAGCTTGGGCCAGTATAATTTCGGCGAAGGACAGACCATGGATCAGAGGCATATGGTGACAACTTCGCATTTCGGATAAAGGCGGAGTCCAGTTTCACACCTTTGACAAGGCGCAAGTCAGCAGCTTCGAAATTGGCTTCGGCTGAGGTTGCCTTAGAAAAGTCCGCACGGAAAAGGTTCGCTTCCAAGAAGTTGGCTTCGTCGAGCCTCGCCCCACTGAGATCCGCCACAGAGAGGTTAGCCCTAATAAAGATTGCCTTGGGTAGGTTAGCCATGCGGAGATTGGCGTGCTCAAGGGTTGCGGCAGTGAAGTTGACTTGCAGGTGTTTAGGACCGGCTATTTCAAAGAAGCAGGCACGTTCACTTTCTGTCAAAACTTCGAAGGAAGCTTTTGCATCATCGAGAGCAGCGTGGGTAAGGTTGGCTTTGGACAGGTCGGTACCTAGGAGATTGGCTCGTTCAAGTCTTGCGCCAGTGAGATCAGCACCGGAAAAGTTAGCCCCCATGAGGTTAGCTTCAGCAAGTCTAGCATGACTAAGATCTGCACCTCGTAGGTCCATGTAGTGCAGGTCTGCGTCACCGAGGTCCGGCCGAATTTTGGGGTTCCTTTTCCTCCAATCGTTGAAGGAAGCAATTCCTTCTCTGAGAATTCTGAGGTGTTCCTCGTTCGCCACGGTTGTCTCGGTAAAATCAAAGTAAGGAATAAGAGCTACCGGATATTGATTCCTTTGCTACCTGAACAATACCTTCTCTCGACGAACAAGAAAACCACGTTGGAGGAATCCAGTCCGGGCGATGGTGTGCGAGCGAAGATGTGACCGGATCGAGGACCCAGCCGAAGTTAGTTCAGTTATATAGGGCACATTGAGGAGAAAGGTCAAGGGGAAAAGGCCGGAGTCGGACGCCTCCGGGCCGTCTGAATTTTAGATTCGTCGCCCCTTGCGGTTCAGGAAAGATTGTCAGGATTATTGGGCCTGTCGCAGTAGTAGACCTAACCCCCAACTCCTCTCAGTCCAATCAATTGTGACGAGGGAAAAGCCCCTGCCATCCACCGTGATTGGCATGTAATATCGGGATTGTGTTGTTTGGGCACTGATGCGCCAAGACTATTATAAGGCCTGCGCTTCCATACCCTTTGGGCAACCCCGAATCTGCGCGCGTGCAGTATGTTAACAGCGCGTCCTTTTCAGCCGACGAGAAATGGGTACAATCTGAGTGGAAGATATTATCTCGGCCACGCAATGTCGTCCCACATATTGGCTCCATCTCAGTTTCCTCAGTAATTCGATCTAAGGCATGCTTAGTAGCAGCAACAAGCATAAGGACAATTCGAGGTCCACCCGCGAGCAACTCACTAAAAACCACTCGCCAAGATTCGCATGCTTGGTTCCCAGTCCCTGAGAAGTCGTCCAAAAGCACCACCGTATCTGTAGGACCAGGTTTCTTTATCACCAGTTCGCTCCGATGGATGAAAAGATCGTTGTATTTTTTCTTGTTCATGGATGTGGCCATTCGGAAGGTATGCACCATAGAGTCGCCGCTTTCTCCGGCACTGCCGGAAAACGGCACGAAAAACCACCTGCCGCGTCGCCTTGAGGCGGATTGATTCCAACCGTTAAGCGCGTCCAGCAAGTTCCGAAAGCAAATGTGGATATGTTGGTTACTGATGAATAGAATTGCGTCTAAAACGCGTGCGGCTAGATCCTGATCTTTAGGTGAGAACTGCCTAAGCCACAGTTCGATCATTCCCCTTGTTACTGGATTCCGGTAACCTGCGAAGCGTGACAGCCACCAATTAAAGCGACCGGTATCGATGTCAGCGCCACGATCCCTAGGCCTATTCATATCAGCGGCGCTTGTCAGCTTCCTCCAATTTTTTCTCAAGCACCTTAACAAGGCGGCTAGCCGCGCCCCAGAGCTCTTCCTCCCCGTAAAACTGCTCTGCCTCCAAGTTGCTGATGAGAACTTCTAGTGCGTTGAGTTTTTTGATAATGGCGGTAGCTTTTGCATGAACGCTTGCCCCCTTCACTTCCAGGGAGGCCATCTCTTCGCCTCGGTCTTCTGCGAATCGCCGCAAACGTTTCGAGAATTCCTTGAGCGCTCTCACTCTTTTAGCGTTAGTGATGTGCTGTTTAATTACCCGGAAGTCAGTAACGGCTTTAATCGTTTTCGGCTCCTGAAGGTACTTTGCCAGCATTTGCCGGACAAATTTCTTTCGCGTAAACCAATCAAATTGAGACACCTCACGATCATTGACAACGGGATACAACTCAATAAAAAAGTCCGCCTTCATTCTCTTGTTGGGATCAGGGTCGAGCATCATATCCTGGAACTCTTTATCAAACGAAAGTAGCTTCTTGCAGCGAGTTATCATCGCTACGTCCAATCCTGTGAGCTCTGCCAGCCGCTCGTCGTTTCGGTCGTTAGTCTCCTTGATCAGCAACTCGACTTTCAGGGCTGTGGGCATTAACTCCCAATCCGCACGCAGCTTGTGAATCTGAAACATCGTGACGATGTTTTCGACCAGGGTCGGTTCGGCAACTTGGTTAACCGGAACCTGTTTAAGCCCGACATCCTGAGCGCATATCCACCGTCTTTGTCCATCCAGTATCACCAAATGGTCAGTCTTTGCTTCGCGATAGACTGTAAGCGGCACTAGGATTCCAGAGCGGCGTATGGATTCTCTCAGTACATCAAGAGGCTTACGGTCGAACAGCATTCTTGGATTATGTGGGTTCGGATAGAGAGAGGCGGTCGGTACACGCTTGACCCCAATTGGTTCTACCGCTGGGATTTTTGTTGTCCTGGCCATATCACTTAATCAATAATTAGTTATCAAAAGCTCCCTGCTTTTGCGGCGCTTCTTGGCGAAGCTCGCTATTTGCCGCTGAACGACTACCTCTCTACGATGGTAACCCTTCGCTAGGTCGTAAGCCTCACGACTTACGCCATAGCTCACTAAGAAAGATATCCCCGACTGATCAAGACGCGCTAGATGAGATCTCAAAAGTCTTAGCTCATTATCTCCAAAGCTAAAATGCGAATACTCATTAAACACACGTCGGGACCGAATACAATACGGCGGGTCTATATAAACGAAATCGCCTGCTGTGACCGCCTCCAACGTTCGTTCAAATGGTCCCGAAATCAAGACGACATCACGAAGGATAACCGAGCACGCACGGAGATCATCCGGTGTTGGAAGTGCACCGGACTTGAATGCCCCGTAGGGGACATTAAATTGTCCCAGAGCGTTCGTTCGGTAAAGGCCGTTGAAACAGAACCTGTTCAAGTAAATAAACCGTGCGGCACGATAGACGCCCGCAACTTGTGTGGGATTTATGGCGCGGACCCGGTAGTACTCACGTTCGTTGCATTTGAATGTAGATAGACACTGGATAATTCCGTCAACGTTGTTTTTCACTTCCAGGTACATGTTCATAAGTTCATCGTTGATGTCTCCGAGAATGGCTTGTCTAGTTCCCAAAGCGAAAAATAGGCAAGCCGATCCAGCAAAAGGCTCGACGTATCGGTTGAAGGTTTTTGGGACGAGATTTGAAAGAACGGGAAGAAGTTTCCGTTTGCTACCCGCCCACCGCAAGAAGGGTTCCATTTTTGTTGGTTTTGTTAGGTTTCGTTGCTATTTGGAACTTTATCTATTTGTCACAGACGGTTACCAGAGATATCCACCCGGTAGTTCAAACACCTCAACGGGTTGACGGTTAAACGTTAACGAGTACTATATTACGCGAAAAAACGCTTCAAGAAAAGAAAAAAGTTCTCGCTAATGATGGTGATTGCAGGTTCGGACTGACTTCGATGACTCGACCTTTTGGCAGGAAAGTAAAGATATACAATTCAGACCCTCCTAATCGTCCAACCGCGTAGGTTTGGGGTTAGGGCTGAGCATTCACTTTACTCGCGGACCTTATGGTCGTCGGCGTCGCCGATTTTCCCTCTTGTCGGGACGCTTCTTCTTTCTATTCCGGGTTACGTATTCGACTTCGGGTTCATGGACCGCAGGGAAGCTGTCCATCCATGACGCAGTGAACGGGGTCAGACCCTGCAATCTTAACTTTTACTCATTCTTTTAGTAGGGCAATAAAGGGGTCAGGAGCCATTTCCGGGATTGGCTGAGCCTATCCAGTAACTCCCTTCGGGGTCTCGGGTAAGGTCTCCGGGGCCCCGTATCTATCTCCGCTGGAATTGGAAGTCGGCATTTGATAAAGTGCGGGTATCCTTATAGAGTAATAAGGCTCTGGATGACAATTGAAATGGAGCATGCGCTATGAAAGCAAACCGCAAAGAGGTCTTAAAAGACATAAGGGAAATAAGACGGCGACTTAACCTCGTAGAGAAGAAAGCTGTCGTGTTCAGCAGAGGTAAAATGATCCCGCCAAAGGAAGCTTTTCAGAAAAAGTATCCCACCCTCGAGGTAAATCCTGACCTGTTCAAATGGGTCGGTATTGATCCTCCCCTTAGCATACGGAAGGAAAAAGAGGCTATCCGTCAAGCTATAAACCGGCTTTATGAGTCGAAGTGAAAATCCTCGTTGACGTTAACATCTTCGAAGACATTTTTAGATTGAGGCCAGGCTGGGAAGCGAGCTTGGCTGTAGTGGCTCACGTCGAAAGCGGCAAAATCACCGGAGGCGTTTCTGCTTTAACTCCTCCTAATTCTTTATTTCCTTAGAAGGCGAACCCAAAGTGAGCAAGCTTCCCGTAGAGCTGTCAGGCAGGTGCTGAATAACTTCAACATCATCCCGCTAGGTAGGGAGATTATAGAGACGGCTTATGAAAGCTCCTTGCCAGATTTTGAGGACTCCATTCATTTCGAATCCGCCAAGATCGCAGGCGTTGATCGAATTATTACCCGCAACAAAAGACATTTCAGACAGGGCGAAATCATCGTCTTCACGCCGGAAGAGCTTTTGAAAGAGATCATTGCCTCCTAGGAAACAGGTGTCAGGCATTTAATTATTTAATTTCCAGTTTGTCTAGCGACAGACTGGTGCAACTCGTCTATAAAAACCGCCAGCTGAGGAGAAGCAGTCCGGGCCATGATGTGAAATCAAAGATGTAACCGGATCGGAGGGACCCAGCGGTGGCCCGTCGCTCGTGATCGCGTAGATCGTGCTGCGTGCTCGTCGCTCGTGCTCGTGCAAGATTCAACTCAAATCACGCCCATCCCTTAGAACCGAGCTAATCAACTGCCTATTTTACTCCCGGAAATCGAGGCGTCAATGGCAAAAAGGCATGAGGCGAGAGCCGTGAGGCATGAGCAAGAAGGCAACAGGGGAGGGTAAAAGGCTAGAAAAGGCGTGAGGCGACAGGCAACGGGCAACCTTAAAGAAGTTTTTAGTTTTGAGTGTTGAGTTGAGGGATTAGAAAAGGGGCTGGAAGGCAAAAGGGGAATTACTAATCATAAACTGCGGAGCAGATAAAAACGCCCTCTCCAACCAGGATGTCCACGCACCTGCCGGCAATCTTCCCTTCGATCTCTTCGATCTCCTTTTCTTTCATACCCGCGGGCGGGTAAATCCGTACATGGCCGTCCTCATCTTCGAAACCCTCCATAGTCGCTTCGATCCTGGCTTCAGGACAGATCTGCTGCGCCAGCAAGCTCAGCTCGGTCAGGTACTTGTCAACAAGGATCCGTCGTTCTGAGGAAGAGATGGATTTAGCCATTGGATATCCCCTTCTTGATCAGACTAACAAACTCGCGCGCTTTTGCCAACGCCCGCGTCGCTTGCCTTTTGCTCACGTCGCTGTCTCTGTAATCCGCGGTGTGTCTCAGGTCCTGCACAACATTGAGGTCTCGGGCTAGAAAAGAGGAATAGAGCTTCCGCCTGCGGGTAAGCAGTCGCGTGCAGTCCTCCGTGAGTCCACTCGGCGCGTTGAAGCCGGCGGCTTCAAGCGCCACTTGGGCCGCTTGATACATAGAGTAATATGCTCGACTCACCGATGAATTATACAGCCCGTCTGTATAGCAGTGCTCGGCAGCTTTAAGCGACTCATTCGCCTTGGTAATTTCCATATCGGGTGACCCGGCCCTGGAGCTAATTAGCGCCTATTCTACTCGTGGAAACCGGGGCGTCAAACAAAAAACCAGGCATGAGGCACGAGGCAATAGGCAATAGAAAAGCAAAAGTAAAACAGGCAACAGGCGTGAGGCGAGAGGCACCAGCAAGATTGAAGGGTCTGACGCTCAAGACCTCTTATTTTGGATCGGGTACGCGGAGGTTTGGAAGTTTAGAAAGATCGACGGGCTTTCGGAGGCCTCAAGTCGACTATTTCTCCTTCCCTTTAGCCAGCATCGACTCGTAGCCGAGAGTCTCCATGACCTCGACGACCGAGCGGCCACTGCGGATCGCCTCAGCCATCTTTGACTCGTGCTGCGCGATCGCCTCTGCCTCGGCCATGACTTCTTTTTCTTTCGCACGCGGGATGAAGACAACCCCGCTCCCGTCAGCGATTACGAGATCCCCAGCGTGCACCTGAACTCCGGCAAACTGGATTTCCACATTAACTGAATCCTCCATGATGCGCCCCCGGGCCGTTAGCGGAACAACAGCGCGGGCATAGACCGGGAAACCTACGTGACGACTCTCATCGACATCCCTGCAGGCCCCGTCGATGACGACACCACTCAGCCCTTTGAGCTTAGCAGCTAAAGAGAGGAGCCCACCCCAGGCGGAGACATCCGCCCTCCCTCCGCTGTCCACGACAATGACGTCTCCCGGTTGAGCTGCCTCAATCGCTGTTGTACCGAGATGTCTCTTCGATCTTTCGGGCCCTACGGGTTTTATCTTGACAGTGACGGTACGACCGACGATCCGAGGACAAGGCCAGACCGGCCGGACCCCGATCGTGCCGCCCTTCAGTCCAAGGCGATCCAGGGCATCTGAGACCGCGCAGGTATCGAGTTTGACAAGACGATTTACGAGATCACCCTGAGCCATCGAATCCCTCCCTCAAACTTTCAACCTAAAAAAACCTGATCGTGTTCTCATGGCCACACAACATGCCAAAACGCTACCGCCAAATTCCCCCTGTGATTGGTATATTCGTTATTTGTATACTCGTTATTCGGGTATTCGTTAACCGACTAACGAGTCAACCAGTAACGAAGTGGAACTAAGTGCCTACGGCCTTACGCGCCTCGATCGGGTAGGCTTCGCAGAGAGCGCGCCACTTCTTTGCCATCTCTCTGGCCCTCTGCTTGACTTCATCTGGAACAATCCTAAACGGCGGTCGCAGGGGACCGGCATGGCAATAGCCCGCCTCATTGATCGCCAGCTTGCAACTGTTCTCGCGCCATTGGAGATTCGGCGCGCCTCCTCCTCCCATGCTGAAAGCGTTAGCGATGTCCATGCAGATCTTTTTCACGCTCTCCCAATCCTGAGCCAGACAGGCATCGCGGGCTCGGATCAGCGGCGAGGGTCCCATCCATGCATGGATAGACCAACAGCCTGCCGCCCCAAGCATCGCGTAGGGATAGAGTTGGGTTTGATGTGTGTCCAAAGTGTCCGGTCTATCGACGGAATCACCATCCGCGGTTGTAAAAGCTGGCATCATCCCCATAACCCTCGAACCTCTTTTGCGGTTAGCATAGATTTTCCTCCCTTTTCTTCTAACTCAACGGTTTTCCTTTCGATATGCCCTAACATACCGGGACATAAGTTGTCCACCGGCACTCCTAAACTTGGTCCTCTTTCTCCTCGCGGTAGAAACCCAGAGCGTCCATGACCGGCTTGTCGTTCATGACAAAGAGGATCGCCTCGTCGGGCGAGCTGTTGGCGTGACGATGCCAGTGCCAGAGCGGCACGGTAAACGAGTCGCCTGTTTCCCAATCGTAGCGAGTGTCGTCGATGACGGTGCACCCTTTACCCCTGAAAACATGGTAGATTGCTGTGCTCGTGTGGCGATGAGATTTGGTTTCTTCTCCGGGCCGCAACATCTGAATCTCGCAGGAGAGAGTCGGAAGAGTAGGGCCTCCGTTGATCGGGTGGACATAGTGCAACAGGACCCCTTCATACGGGTCCCCGGGTCTCTCGCCCAGTATCGTTAACGCCCTTTCGGTATCCTCCCACTTGTAACGGTAGGGAGGCGGCTGGAAGGCATTTTTTGAGACCCAGCTTGGCCGTGCCGGACCCAGCTCGTAGGTCGAGCAATCGACAGAGCGGGAATGGGGTTGTTGCCTTTGTCCAAAGCGTTCGCCGAAGCCAATCTCGAGGTATCTCATGAGCGGGCCGTCGGCCCCATCAAGCCAGATGATTGGCTGGTCAGAGCCGTTGTAGTGGTCATGCCAGGTAAGGCCGGGCGTGGTGATGAGATCTCCCGGTTTCATGGGAAAGGGCTCGCCATCTACCGTAGTCTGCGCGCCGCCTCCTCGAATGACAAAGCGGATTGCGCCCATCGTGTGATGATGGGCTTCTGCGATCTCTCCGGGCTTGACTAGTTGGACACCGAGAAGAAGGGTATGGGTCGTCGTCCCCATTTTTAACGATGGGGTGCGAAAACCTATGAATCTACGGAAGGAGTCCTCCAGGCCAAGGGTTTCTCCGGCCTTGTTCAGCGCGCTTGAGACATCGCTCCACCTCCACATGCAGGGCGCAAAAGAGGACTTCGGCTCATAGTCATCGCCTCGTCCCCGAACGATGGTCCAATAGCCGATCAGATTTTTCTCTTCCAGTTCGCGGTTCAGCTCTTCCAACTTGCTCATAAAGCTCACCCCTTTCTTAGGCGCAGCCATTTTTACTCATTTTCGCTCTGCAATCAACATACTGGTGTCGTTTAGAAACCCGCTTTCATTGACTTAAATTATTATTCCCGTTATTAATGTTAAGTTTAAACCCGCCCAAACGAGCCGTTAGCTCAGGCGGTAGAGCATCTGCCTTTTAAGCAGAGGGTCGCTGGTTCGAATCCAGCACGGCTCACTACGTCCCCGTCGTCTAGCCTGGCCCAGGACACCGGCCTTTCACGCCGGCAACACGGGTTCAAATCCCGTCGGGGACGCTTTTCCGGTCGGTTCAGGCAATAAATGGTTCAATCCGTTCAAATAGTTCAACCGCTTCGCTCCGTTCAAATCGTTAAAAACGTCTTGAACCTATTGAACGGCTTGAACGTTTTGAACTCGATTCGTCTATGTCCTTCGGACTCGCTCCCCTCGGTAAATCTGCGCCACTAAAGTTTGAAGGAACAATTTGATGCAAACGTTTTTTTTTCTTTACATAGTATTTCTATATGATAGCTAATGGCACTCAGCCACCATGTATAACAATTATTTTGCTTTCCGAGAGACCCCCTTTAGCGTCACGCCGGACCCTCGCTTCTTCTATACCAACCGCCTCTACCAGGAGGCCCTCTCTGCCCTTCTTTATGGGGTCGAGGCCAAAAAGGGTTTCATCGTCATTACCGGGGAGGTCGGCACAGGTAAGACGACTCTTTTGCGCAAACTGATGCGCAACCTCCAGGCGACCACCCACTCGGTCTTTATCTTTAATACCCAATTGAGTTTCCCTGAACTGCTTGAACTCATCCTGCACGATTTGGGCTTAGCCAGTGACGGGAAGAGCAGGCTGACGATGCTTCAGCAACTCAACGACTATCTAATCGACCAGCTCCAAAAAGGTCACACCGTGGCCCTACTTATCGACGAGGCCCAAAAC
>JBOHVJ010000271.1:0-17797 GCA_050735075.1 Binatia bacterium | reverse complement strand
GGTCCGAGACGGCTCGGCATTCACATGTCACCTCGGCACAACTGGCAGATCCACCGAAAGCACGAGGAGAAGAAACGTCCCACCCCGGTCGCGATTGTCGTGGGTCATTATCCGTCATTCTACCTTGGGGCGCTCAACGTCTCCCCCTTCGGCGTTGACGATTACTCGCGTATCGGGTCCATTATGGGGGCGCCGCTTCGACTCACCGCCTCTGAGACCTGGGGCGAAGATTTTATGGTTCCTGCCGACGCGGAGATCATTATCGAAGGACATGTCCTCCCAAATGTAAGGGAGGTTGAGGGGCCCTTCGGTGAGTTCACCGGTTACTATGGCCCGCAACGCCTGCGCTCGGTCATTGAAGTCACGGCAATCACCCACCGCCGCGACGGAATTTTCCAGCACATCTTTGTCGGGCACAGGGATACCTGGGTTTTAGGCGGGCTTCCCAAAGAAGGAAGTCTCTTTAATCTCATTCGAGGCGTCGTCCCGACGGTAAGAGCCGTCCATTTTCCCATTTCCGGATGCTGCCGCTTTAACTGCTATATCTCCATCGATAAAAAAGTCGATGGGGAAACCAAGCAGGCAGCTTTGGCCGCGCTTGCCGGCTGCGACTTTGTCAAGCACGTTGTCGTGGTCGATGCCGACATCGATGCTTATAACGAGGAAGAGGTCATGTGGGCGATGGCGACCCGGGTCCAGGCGGACCAGGACGTGGACATCATAAAGAACGTGAAGGGAAATGCGCTGGATCCGTCACAGACAGACGACATTATGACGGCAAAAATGATCATCGATGCGACGCGTCCCTTGCAGAGACCCTTCGCGGGCCGGGTCGAGGTGCCGAAAGAGGCCCTGAATAGAATCAAGCTCGAGGCATTGATATCCCGACAAATTCTCGATCAACTGCCAAAAGCTTGACCATTAAGGGGAGAATCACATGGCACAGATTTTCTGGGTGACCTGTCCAAAATGCAGCGGAGAATTCTATTGCCATTCACGCGAATTAAGGCATAAAGGGATCCAGCTTCTCTGCCCTTATTGTGGCCATCGCTTCCTGGATGAGGAAAGCCCTAAGATTGTAGAATAGAGTTTTTACCTTCTTTCCCGCCTTCAAAAGGCAAATCCGAAAGCATCGAAAGAGCCCGGATGACGTAGACTTTAGTCATGCGCTTGCGGTACCAGTAATCCATGTCGGCGTTGTCCAGCGGATGCGCGATCTTTGCCGCTGCATCTGAGACCGCCTCAATCAACTCCCTCGTCAGCTTCTTTCCCTCAAGCAATGTCGTCGCCTCATTCACGACCTTCGGTGCCGATGAGACTGCCGTCAACACTACTCGTGCATACTGGCACTCTCCCCCGTTATTGAGACCGAGCGCCGCTGCTACCCCCAAAACCGGAAAGTCAAAGGATCCCCGACGCCGGAGCTTTAAATAGACATTGCGCCATCCCACGGCTTCCTGCGGAATCAGAAGGCCCCGAAGCACTTCATCGCTACGCTTGCCCAAATAATCTATTCCATCGTCCCGATAGAGTTCCTCTAGTTTCATGCGTCGCTCGCCCTGCCCGCCTACCAGCAGCGCCTCCCCGCCCAAACTCATCAACACGGGCGCCGTGTCCGTTGAAGAGATCGCTAAACACTTTGCACTGCCCGGCGCCACCAGACAGATATCGCCGTCCTTCTTCAAGCAGAAGCCCACCGCTTGGCGCCAAAAAAAGGTCTGATCGTAGTAATTGCAGCGCGTATCGACGAACACGTTGCCCCCGATGGTCCCCATGTTACGCAACTGAGGCGTGGAAACCGATTCCGCCGCATCCGATAAAGCCGGAAAATGCTTCTGGATCAGCCGATGCCCTGAGATCCCTGTCAACGTCTCCCCGGCACCGATCCATAATCCATCCTTGCCCCGGCGAATCCCCTTAAGTTCTCGAAGGGTCCTGAGCGACACCAGATGCCGTGGCGTGAACTGCCCACGCTTCATCTTCGGATAGACGTCCGTCCCGCCCGCGACCACCATCGCCTCGGGACCTAAATCCGCGAGCACTTTTGTGGCCTCTTTTAACGATCGAGGCCGGATATATCGAAATTCTGGTAATCTCAACATAACCTAACTCTTTTGCGGCACCTGAATGCCTTCCCCTGGCTGCCACTTGATCGGCGGTGGAAATTGAAAGCCGGGAATCGAGACCGGCTTCAGCCTTCCACCGAGCGCTCTCAGGATTTTGTCCGGCGTGATGGGAATCTCATGGATTCTTACCCCCACGGCGTCATACACGGCATTGGACACGGCGGGTATGACAGGTAAAAGCGGTCCCTGCCCTGCCTCTTTGGCACCGAAGGGACCTTCCGGATCATTGGTTTCCACCAGGATGGTCTCGATCTCCGGGATCTCCAGGGTGGTCGGGCTCTTGTATTCCAAAATAGAGGGGATCTTATGGAGGCCACTCTTGCGAAAGATCTGCTCTTCCATCAACGCCTCGCCCAAAGCCATGTAGACGCTGCCTTCCGTCTGGCCCTCCACGAGCAGAGGGTTGAAGGCTCGACCGCAGTCATGGGCGATCCAAACCTTATCGATCTTGATTTCCCCTGTCTCACTGTCGCAATGAAGCTCCACGATGGAGGTCGTATAGCTGTAGGCCGGCGTCGGGCCGACTCCGGAACCTTTATAGTTCGCGGGATGCCTCGGCGGACGGTAGCTCCCGGTCGCGCCGAGCGTGCCAAATTTGGCTTCCGCCTTGCATACGCACTCGACAAACGCGATGCCGCGCTCCGGAAGGCTCATGCTGCGAACTCGGCCATCGGCAAATTCGAGATCATCCGCGGGCACCTCGAGGACCTCGCTGGCGACCTCGAGGAGCATCTGTTTGAGCTTGCCGCAGGCCTGCACGGCAGCATTGCCGGTCATGACCGTCACCCGGCTGGAATAGCTTCCCAGATCGACCGGAGTGAGATCCGTGTCTGCAGTGACCAGCCGGATGTCGGCTGGATCCACGCCGAATTCTTCTGCCACCGCGTAGGCCAGAATCGAGTCCGATCCCTGGCCGATATCGATGGAGCCGCAAAAGACTGTGATGCCACCGCCGCGGTCGAGCTTAATCTGCACCCCCGAATGGGGCATTTCGTTCCGGTAAATCGGCAGGCCCGCGCCACTGATGTATGAACTGGCGGCAAAGCCGATGCCGTGACCGAAGGGAAGCTTACGAAATTTTTTCTGCCACTCCGCCCGCTCCGCCACTTTCTCGATGCATTCCCGAAGCCCGGTCGTGCTAACTCTGAGGCCGTTCACGGTGACCGTGTTGGGCTCAACCAGTTGCTTGAGCCTGAGATCGATCGGATCCACGCCGAGCTTCTCGGCGATCTCGTCGAGCTGGACTTCGAAGGCGAAGCGAGGCTGGGGCGTGCCGTGTCCGCGCTTGGGTCCGCAAGCGGGCTTGTTGGTGAAAACGCGCACGCCCTCGAACTTATACGTGGGCAGCTTATAGGTGACGGTTTGGAGCGCGCCGGTATAGTATACCGTGGCCAGACCGTAGCTGCTGTAGCCGCCACCATCGAGAAAGGATCTGAAGTGCATCCCCTGGAGGGTGCCGTCCTTTTTGACGCCGGTCTTCATCCACATCTTCACCGGATGTCTGCCGCGGTGGACGTAGAAGGACTCTTCGCGTGTCAGCGTGATCTTGACCGGTCTCCCGGTGATCATGGATAGCTTCGCCACGGCGATCTCGTGCGAGAAGGGATCGCTCTTGCCGCCAAAGCCTCCGCCCACCGGGGTCGCGATGACCCGGATTCTGCTCATGGGTATCCCCAATACCTTAGAGAGGGCTCGATGAACATAATGGGGCGTTTGTGTCGAGGACCAAAGGGTGAGTTTCCCGTCCGGGCCGTAAAAACCGACGGCACAATACTGCTCCATCGGTAAATGGGTGTTTCCCTGGAAGAAGAAGGTGCCCTCGAAGATCTGGTCGGCCTGAGCGAAGGCCCCTTCCACGTCGCCGAATTCCAGCGAGACCGCTTTTTGGACATTGGCGCGCCGGTTCCAGGTGTGGATCTTGTCACTCTCTTCTGTGGAAGCGAGGGCTTCCTCGATGGTGAGAATGGGCTTCAGGACTTCGTATTCGACATCGATATAGCCCAGAGCCATTTCGGCGAGACTCTCGCTGGCGGCCGCCACTGCAGCCACGGGATCGCCCACATACCGGACCTTGTCCGTCACCAGCGCCTCTTCGTCTTGCGTCGAGGGCATGATGCCGAACTTTTCCGGCAGCTCTTGTCCCGTGATCACCGCATACACTCCCTCGAGCTGTCGGGCCCGCTCGGTGTTGATGCTGAGGACCCGCGCATGCGCGTGCGGGCTGCGGAGCAGTTTCGCGCAGATCGTGCGCGGGAGGTTGAGATCGTCAGCGTAAACGGTCTCCCCCACGCACTTGGCCATGGCATCTACTTTTGGCAGGGGCTTGCCGATTACCGAAAACCCTTTTTTCCTCATCGCGCTTCCTCCCCCCTGGTGGCGAGCTCGACCGCTTCCAGGATTTTTGTGTAACCCGTGCAGCGGCACAGGTTCCCCGACAGCGCCTGTCGGATCTCCTTGCGGCTCGGGTGCGGGTTCTTGTCCAGCAAAACCTTCGCGGTCAGCAGGATACCCGGAATGCAGTAGCCGCACTGGGTGGCGCCCAGTGCCGCGAAGGCCCTCTGCAGCGGATGCGGCTGACCCTTCTGGGCCATCCCTTCGATGGTCTCGATTTCCGCATCTTCCGCCTCCGCACCGAGCAGGAGGCAGGAAAGCACCGGCTCGCCGTTCATGAGGACCGTGCAGGTCCCGCACTCGCCCAGCTCGCAGCCGTGTTTGGTTCCGGTAAGACCCATGTCTTCGCGCAATACCTCGAGCAGCGTCTTGCTCCCCTCCGTTGCCACGTCTCTCCATTCTCCATTGACCTGGAGCCGCAGCATGATTTTGCCGGCGCCTTCTTCGAACAAGACAGAGCTGCGCCTTTTCTTTCTCGCTCTTACCGGAGCTGAATTTGCCATCTCAAGTGATCCCTATAAATCCAATGCAAAGGCTAGCATGCACAATCTACTAATCCCAGGCACAATTCAGTCTTCATAGGCTCATCGGGCTCCACCTCTACGTTGGTCATCATCCCGCAAAGGTAAACGCGCGGACCAAATTCCTCTGTTAGCAGCATGTTGTTAAGACCCAATGTGCCAAGTCCTCCTTCCACTGCAGCTAGCCGTAGATAAAGGGAGCCTTGACCCGCCATTGAAGTCCTCAGGGATTATATCTGACTCATTGACTAAGTCCAATCTCATGGGATAGTTTGAAAGTCCAGGGTCAGACTCCTATGGCATGACTTTCTTGCTGAAGCGCTGTTCCCTGGTTGAGTAAAAAGTCCGTTAGAAGAGATAAGGAGGTTTATTATGGCAGGAGGTCATAAGATCACGGTGCTGAACCCCATGGGTTACCCGCCGAAGGTGACCCACCAGTCCCTAGCTCCACGGCTCGATGCGCTGGACGACAAGATCATTTACCTGGTGGACTGCCGTTTTGACGACTCAGAGCTCCTACTTAAGCAGATGCAGGATTGGTTTCATGACCGCATGCCCCGCGTCAGAACGGTCTTCAGGCGCATCTCGAGCGTCTATACGAAGGACGATCCGACGACCTGGGAAGAGATCAAGGCCCACGGTGACGCCGCGATCATCGGGGTCGGCCACTGAAGCACCTGCGCGCCGGCGGTCGCCGCGCACGGGATGAAGATCGACCATGAGTACGGGGTCCCGACGGTCGCCGTGCACACTGCCGTGTTCGAGCAGGTGGTGCGGTCGGTGGCGCGCACGAACGGCATGCCCCACATGCGGCAAGTGTTCGTGCCCCAGCCGGTGATTGGCAAGTCTCCCCGCGAGCTCAGGGCCTATGTCGATGGCAACGACCCCGTCACGGGTCGCCCTGTGATGCAGGAGGTGATCGAGGGGCTCACCGCACCGTTCGGCGCAGAGGAGCTGGAGGAGACCACGTTCGAGCGCTCGACGCCCCGGCTGGTCGAGCCGGGAAGCGAGGAGGACCTGCACCGTCTCTTCCATGACAACCACTGGACCGATCAGCTTCCGATCATCCTTCCTACCGAGGAACGGGTGGCGGCGATGCTGGCCCACACGAGCCACAAGCCGGACGAAGTGGTCGGGCATATGCGGCCTACCCAATTCCGCGAGTATTGGGAGTACACGGTCGAGAAGGTCGCGGGCAACGCGGTGATGGCCGGGGCCAAGCCGGAATACTTCCCGGTGATCCTGGCGCTGGCGGCGAGTGGGGTAAGCGCGCGAGGGAGTTCGACCAGCTCGATGGCGACCATGGCGGTTGTCAATGGGCCGATCCGCAACGAGATCAAGATGAACTGTGGGACCGGCGCGATGGCGCCGTACAACCATGCCAACGCCACGATCGGGCGGGCCTACGGCTTGCTGTCGCAGAACCTTCAAGGCGGTTCGGTGCCCGGGCACACCTACATGGGATCACAGGGCAACGCCTACGCCTACGGCAGCGTGACGTTTGGCGAGAACGAGGAGCGGAGCCCATGGGAGCCCTTCCACGTGCAGCACGGGTTCGAGCCAACGGAGAGCGCCGTCAGTCTCTTCACCGGCTGCCGCTCGACCACCTTCTCGCTGGGGCTGCGCGAGAAGCATTGGCGCGAGCACGTCCGCAATATGCTCAGGGGATTGGATCCCCGCACGCCTCCGACGCTACTGCTCGACCCGCTCACGGCGCGGCAGTTCATCGAGCGCGGTGGGTTCGACACCAAGGAGAAACTGATCGCGTGGATCGATGACAACGCGCGCGTCCCGGCTGGCGAGTTCTGGGATTACCAACTCGCCCAGAACTACATCTACCCGCGAGCGACGTTCGGAGAAGAGCCTTGGGCTACGAGGCTCAAGGCACCACCGGATGAGCTGATCCAGATGTTTCTTCGCGAGGACATCCACGTGGTGGTGGTTGGCGGCGAGACCAACCCCTACTGGCGGATCATGGGGTGCACCTACCATAAGACCATCTCCGTCGACGGGTGGAGGTAATCAGATATCGAGGCGACGGTTTTCCGGCTCATGCAGGCTCGCCTGTAGCCGGGTGATTCAGAGTTAGCATCACAACATAAAAATTTTCTTGTTCGCTCACCTTTGTCGTGTTACAATGCACGAAAATGGTTCCTAAGAAAGTCTTTTTCACCAAAGGAGTCGGTGTTCATAAGGAAAGACTGGCTTCTTTTGAGCTGGCGCTGAGGGTTGCCGGGCTGGCCCACTGCAATTTGGTCCTCGTATCCAGCATCTATCCGCCAGGCTGCAAGATTATCCCCAAGGAGGAAGGATTAAAGCTCTTACGACCCGGTGAGATCGTATTTGCAGTTTATGATCGAGAAAGTAACAATGAGCCGAATCGTCTCATTGCAGCTTCCGTGGGCTTGGCGATTCCCGCGGATTCTTCCATGCACGGCTATCTTTCCGAGCATCATTCGTTTGGCGAGACAGACGAAAAAGCCGGGGAATATGCCGAAGACCTTGCCGCCAGCATGCTCGCGACCACCTTGGGGATTGAGTTCAATCCTGAATTGGATTGGGACGAGCGGGAGCAGCTTTTTAAGATGTCGGGGAAGATCGTCCGCACCACTAATATCACTCAGTCTGCCGTCGGCAATAAGGATGGGCTCTGGACCACTGTCTTCGCGGCCGCGGTTTTTATCAACGACGAGAACTTGCCTGTTGAGACCGTGAAGCCCGCAGCCGGGAATAATAAGGGTTCGGTGCAGGAGGAAATTCTCAGACAAACGGTGGAAGGTCAGCTTAAACATACCGAAGCTCACGACCACCTAGCTCACTCTCATAAGGAAGCGGCCAAATCCGGCATCGAGCAGGCCAGACTCGTCCAGCCCACAAGAAAGAGCCTTTAGTAAGCTCCTTCTCTTCGGTTCTAAGTCGTTTCGACGTTTCGAGAATTCTGGTGAGATTGTCGAGAAAGCAAATCCGGACCCCGCAGGGCTCTTCTCACCTCATGCCCGACTCCGGGCCTTATTTCTTGGCTCCGAGGAGATTCTTCTCGCTGAGCGCTTTTATGACGGATTCGACATAGCCCTTGATCGCGGTATTAACATTCTGCGGCTGGGTCGTCTGGACGGTGCCGATCCAGACCACTTCGTTTTTAGTAACATCATACAGTGTGGCCTCCGAGGTATACAGATCATACCGGTGGACGCTCGGCGCGCCGTAGGGACCGGACCATGAGGCTCCGAAGTTCCGACCGAAGATGCCGAAGCCGGTAGACGGATAATAGCTCGGGCCATACTCCGTCTTCTGTTCCACGCTTACCAATCGCGCGAGGATCGCGGCATCGGCGCCAGCCTTTTGCGCCGCCTGTTTGAGTTTGGCTTCGTCGATGCTCTGAACCTCCGGAATATACCGATAGCTCGGCAACGCATCGACGCCGGCTGCCCTGAGTTGGGCCACGAACTCGTCTTCAAAGCTGCGGCGGATGCTGTTTTGTCCGTCGGCACCGCCAACCATGATTCTTTTGAAGGAAGACGAGGTATAGCCGGGATGGCTCCATTCACTGACGATCGGACTCATGGTCGAGCAGCCGGCGAGGGCCAACGTGGCGATCAGACTGGGAATGGCGAAAATGCGCGATAATGTAATATCCATAGAATTCTTCCTCTAGCAACAAAATTATAACACTCGAGCGGGGCTTTTCGAAGCGGATTTAAAGTCAGCGAAGGAATCGGAAGCTTGACGCTTCATAAAGGGGCTCTTGCGCTGGATGACCCTTGAATGATAGTGACTTGGAGTCACGTTGAGCTTTATAAAAGAAGGAGGAGAACATGACGAACAAAGTTTACGTAGGTGGATTGTCCTACGCGACCACCGAGAAGCAGCTGGAGGAGCTCTTCTCAGCGCATGGAACCGTCGAGTCAGCCCGGGTGATCACGGACAAATTTACTGGCCGGTCCAAGGGCTTTGGTTTTGTCGAGATGAGTTCCGGTGCCGAGGCTCAAAAAGCGATCCAGGCCCTAAACGGAACTGAATTTGACGGGCGCAATCTCACCGTCAATGAGGCCCGACCTCAAGAGAAGCGGTCGGGGTTCGGTGGTGATCGAAGGGGTGGCGGTGGTGGGCGCAACCGCTGGTAGCCCTGTCTCCTAGAATCTAAGCAAAAAGGGGCGTCAGGTCGGTACGCCCTTTTTTTACTATCTCTTCGCTGCCGCGATACGGTGGCCGACAGAACCCCCAGGGGCTCTATGACCGGCCGTTCCCGCCCCAGATTCTCCCATCTACCCATAGCTTTGCCAGCTCCAAAGCATACGAATCGGCCTGTTTCCGCGAGTCGAAACTAGCTCTTCTCCGGCCAAAGATGGGTATCATTTTAACCCCCTTCCCCTCATCGATGATCACGGTCGCTCTAGGAACCCATCCTCCTGATCGAAGCCTGTTAGAGACAAGCTTGATGGTATGGCCCTTATAAGATACTTTTTTCATCTCTTGGAGGACGTTGCAGTAGTTCCAGAGTTTTTGAACGATTCCCGAAGAAGTTATGCCTTTCCCAGTGATTCGGGTAGGTGGCAGGTTTCCTACGCCCGCAGCAGTCGCGCGGGCGTGATTTCCCGTTTCTGAACCGGGCGGACTTGAGAAGCTTCCAATGTGGCAACGGCTACTGTTTCGCCATGGAGAGTTAGGAACTCCACTTCGAAAGCTTCTCCGTTCTTATACACATGCACAACAGTGCCAACGTCTCCAACCTTCAGCCCTTGATCAGGAATTGCCTTTCACAAAACTACTCGGTCATGCTCCTTGATCATCTTAACCTCCTAGATCGGATGCGCCGTTATGAGCCGCGGTGAGCGCTGTTCGATGGATTGCCTGGGCTTGAGCGGCGGGTCTAGGCTCTCATTCGCGGAGGCCCAGGCACCATTGGTTTTGCTGAGACGAGGCTAACTCACCGCAACGCGTTTGAAACGTCTGGCCTTCATTTCGTAACGGGGCAGTGAGCCCGGAGGAGCCAGCTCGGTTTCGATGCGAAGTCCAAGCCGGTTGCGGAGCTCCTGTTGAATCTTTTGTTGAAGCTTCTGAGGCTCAAGAGCCGGCTCGTCCTTCAATTCCAGTTTAAGCAGCATCTCGTCCATCCCTTTTCGAGTAAAGACCTGCCCCTCGAACTCCGCTACTTCTTTGAACTCTCTAACGACGGCCTCTATCGCACTCGGATAGACATTAACTCCCCGAATAATCATCATATCGTCTGCGCGAGCCAGGATCCCGCCCATGAGCATCCGGAAGGTGCGCCCGCAAACACACGGCTTCGCTTCAGAGAATCTCACTAAGTCTCCGGTCCGATAGCGGATCACTGGAAAGCTCCAGCGATCGAGGTTGGTCAGGACCAGCTCCCCCATCTCACCAGGCCCTACCGGCTTGAGACTTGTCGGGTCAATAACCTCGCAAATGTAATCAAGCTCGTTAACATGAACACCACCGGGCTGGAGATGGCATTCGAAACCAAAGGGACCGATTTCGGATGCCCCAATGTGATCGAAGCATTTGGCCCCCCAGACCTCCTCAATTCTCCGCTTAGTTGCAGGGATGCTGGCGCCAGGCTCTCCAGCATGTATAGTGATCCGAATTGAACTGGCAGAAAGACGTATACCTTGATCCCGCGCCACCTCAGCGAGGTGAAGGGCATAACTTGGAGTGCACAACAAAACCGTAGCCTGGTGTTCGAGGATAGCTCTTAAGCGCTGTGAAGAGGTTTGCCCCCCTCCAGGGAGCACCAGATAGCCAAGTTCCGGCCCCGCTTCAATTGGGGGCCAAAAGCCGATGAAAAGGCCAAAAGAAAACGCGACATAAACCCGATCACCCGGCACCAGACCAGCGGCCCTAAAAATATAGCCCCAGCTTCTCTTCCAGGCCTTCCAGCTCTCTGCGGTATCCAGGACTATCAAGGGTTTCCCCGTAGTACCGCTGGTCTGGTGGAGGCGGACGTAGTGTTCCAGAGGATAGGTGAGGTTGGACCCGTATGGGGGATACTCTGACGCATCAGCGATCAACTCTGACTTTGTGGTAAAAGGAAACTGCTGCCAGTCATCGAACTTAGGTACCTCTTGCCATCCAGCCGCACGAAACTTTCGCTGGTAGAAGGCATTGTGATTGAAGACGACAGAAAACATTGCGGTGATGCGCGAACGGTGAATAGCTTTGATCTCTGCAGGAGGCAGAGTTTCGCGCTCACGGTCGAAGAAAAAATCGTGGTTCACTTTTAGTTTCAAGCGGAGGTCGAATGATTTGTCACCAAAGAGAGCTGAATATCGATATTCTCTTCTTTTTGGATTTCGGCGAGCCTATCTCTCAAAGCGTTAATGTTTAGTTTCGTGGGAACGGAAATTATAGCCTCCAATCGGAATATCGGGGTTCCGCTGATTGGTGCGGCATAAGTTTTGGTTTCCATCGATTCCATGTTGATCGCAAGACGGCTAAGGACGCTACTCAGTTTATGAACTACGCCAGGATGGTCCATGCAGGAGGCTGTGAACTTGTAGGGTATGGTAGATTCTACCGGTTTCTTGCTGGAGGGCGCCTTAACCCAGACATTCAGGCCTGTCTGGGCCCCAAGCTCATGATAGGCATTGGCGATCTTCATAAGATCTTTGCCGTCGCCCGATATGAGAAGTATCAGCGCGAACTCGCCACAAAAAACTGCCATCTTACTGTCCTCTATGTTACACCCGTGCTGAACAATAAATTCTGAGATCTTCTCCACGAGACCAATCTTATCCGGACCCACCGCAGTCAAAATTAAGTTGTCTTTACCCACCGTGTTCATTTAATCTTTTAAGGGACCTTTCCACCCCAAATCTCTTTTAAAAAGCCGCTCTTGTCGAGATCCTCGGCGAAGGTGTTGTCAAAGAGGTCCGTTGGGTTTCGCCGAACGCTCGTACCTCCCTCGCGAGCAAGCTCTACGGCCTCAGCTACTTGTTTTCCTGGCACAATCAGCCGCCTGTTGCTCAGTGACTTGGCGTAGGCATCATAAGATGATTGAAGCGCCTCCTGATCCTTGAGCTTGAGCGCCTTTCCCACGGAGGCCTTGGCCTTATCCGGATTCTTCTCTACGAAGAGAATGGATTCAGCCATCCCCGCCACGAACCTCTGCACTAGCCGGGGCCGTTCCTTTAAGCTCTTGGAGTTTGTGTGCACTGAGCTGTAAATGAAAGGCAGGTTCAGATCGTTCAGGTGGTAGATTAGATTGAAGCCATCTCTTTTGCCACGCACGTCCAGAGGCGGCGTGATGATAATAGCCTGGATGATGTCCTGGACCATAGCGTTGTAGCGCTCGGATTGGCTGCCGCCGATGGGACGGAGCTTCACCTCGTCCTCCGTCAGGTTGAACTTCTTGAGAACTGCCCGAGAGAGCCGAAAGCTTAAGTCGCCAGGCCGTGTGACGCCGATGCTTTTGCCCTTTAAGTCCTCCGGACGCTTGATATCCTTGCGCGCTAGAAGCACGTACGGAAGCCCTACCAGCGGCGTCGCCACCAGTTTGGCGTCGATCGCCGTGGCCATGCCGGGAATCGTCCCATCCGCAGCGCAGTAAAGGAACTGGACCTCATCGGAGGCCAGAGCGGTGAGGTTAATGCCGCTACCCCGGATATAGATATGGCTGACCTTGAGCCCGTATTTGTCGAACAGATTATTATCCAAGGCGGTATACAGGTGGATGAAGCCGCCGGAAACCGCGCAGGTAGCAACGCGCACGGTTACAGATGCCTCACCTGGTTTGGCCAGGTAAGGGTTGGCGATGGCTGGAACAGTTCGCATCAATATGCTGCCAAGGATCGCCATCGCGATTGAAAATGAGATCCGAGCATGTCTCATGCTTTATCCTTCTGTACAATTCAATTTCCCTCTCCCTTGACGGGGGAGGGTCAAGGGTGAGGGTGAGAGCCAGATCACCCATCATCCTAGCCTTCTCCCGCAAGAGACTGTGTCGTAATTCACCGTTCGCCCTTCGACGCGCTCAGGACGAACGGCTAAGTGATTGAATTTTGGTCTGTCGCCGTCCGTTCGTGGTGAGCTTGTCGAACCATGAACGGCCTTACGACACAGTCTCCAAGGGGAGAAGGAACACAATCCTTGCCACAGATTTGCAAAACGAAAGAAAAGATCTTACTGCACAAAGCGTTCTAAACTTTTTCTTCAATAACAAATCGAATTCCTTCAGTCTACCTGACCTAACAGTTGTCGCCAAGATGCATTTGTAGGTAACACAGCCCCCGTAGATACCGGCCGCCGAAGGATCCTCTCTGGATCTCTAATAAGACATGGCGGCTCTTGATCCTCCTGGAGGGACCGTACCGCCTTGAGCAAGAATTTCCGTATGGCGATAACGGTCGTATCGCCTTTTCCCAAATGCTCCCTTGTGCGATCACATATGATCCCCATACTCTCAGTGACGCAGGAATCTTGAGCGAGAAACCCTTCGATGCCGGTATAAGTCCGGTTTTTTTGCCCCCGCCGATCCTGGAGATAATGGTTGTGGACATTGCGAAGTTTCTTATAGTCAGCTCCAACCTCTTTTTTCAACGACAGTTTCTCCTCTTCACTCAGCGGCCTGTCTTTACTGCTAAAGGAGATACTATATTTCCAACTATGGGTGTCGTCGATTGGAGCCCAGTGATGGACTCGATTGGACTTGGCTGATACGTGTCCGGTCAAGGGCATCAGAAAGTTTGTGATACGGACGTAGTCGGTTTCGGGACCCCCGTTCCTGATAGCGACCATTCTAACCCCGAAGTCTGTCTCCTCTGCTATGAGCGTAGGCGTACGATCTTGTTTGTAGAGTTCATGGTTACTGCTGTGAAGATAGGAGATGTGCGATGAATCACAATCTCCTTCCAGCCCTTGAAGATAGTTACACTCCTGGAAAGATTTAGTGACAAAAATCTGATCTGCAGGCAGCCTGGTCCATGGATACTCCGGCAACAGGGGCATCTTCTCCCTCGGCCCCATATAAGTAAAAACGATTCCGCCCGCTTCTCTACAAGGATAGGCCTTGTGGTGAACCTTATGTTTCAAGTTGCTGTCGGTCGGCTCGGCGGGTGTTTCAAGGACGTTTCCTTCTACATCATACTTCCAACCGTGATAAATGCACCTCAATCCGCACTCCTCGTTACGGCCATAGAACAAAGACGTGCCTCGGTGGGAGCAGTGCTCGTCCAAGAGCCCTGTCCTCCCTTTGCTATCGCGGAAGGCAACAAGTTCCTCACCTAAAAGTCTAACCTGGACGGGCGGGCAGTCTGGCTCGGGAATCTCCTCAGATAACAGCGCAGATATCCAATACCGCCTCATCAGCTCTCCCATGAGAGTGCCTGGACCCGTCCTTGTAAGAAGCTCATTCTCTTGTTTCGAAAGCATGGCCACCTCTTCCGAATCGATTAATCATATATCGTTGAAAAGCTCCCGTTCACCCTTCGACCAGGCTCAGGGCGAACGGATGAGTCATGAAATTGTTGGTAATTTTCCGTTCGTGCTGAGCTCCGTCGAAGCACGGGGAGCATTTCACCAGTCTATGGATCTCTAATCAAACAACTGAACGAATAACAAGTAACGATTAACGCGTCTTTCCGCCCTCGGCAAGGGCCTTTTTAATTAGCTCATAAATAGGCTTCATGTCCATCCATTCGGGTCTTTCGGTCATGAAATATTTACCTCCAGGAACCCGCCGGCCTCTAGGACTAACCTTATCCTTAGGAATGTCCTCCCTGGTGGAATCATAGTCAGAACGGCTTCTAAAATTATAGTCTAGCCACGTGCTCTGCCCTTCACGAGACAAAAGCCAATTAATGACCACTTTAGCGGCGTTGGGGTGAGGGGCCGAGTTAAAAAAGCTCAGCGTGCCATTGTAGGCGCCTACAGATGATCCTTCTTTGAAATGTCCCGGCAGGAATTGCCTCACCGGAAGACCCTGTTTCTCAGCTGTATCCACGCCTCTAGCAAAGAGACCCAACGCGAATTTCCCTACAGCAAGCCAATCCATGAGCTGCTCATCATTTCGGACTATCGTCATATCCGTCTCACTGAAGAGTCTTCGGACGAACTCAGGACCGAGCTCCGGATTATAGTAAAAAAACCGCTCGCTGTTGCTGGCCGGTCCAGCAGTCAGAGGATCCAAGGCTACGATCTTTCCCTTCCATTTGGGATTGAGTAGATCCCAATAGGATTTGATCTCTTCAGGGTTGACCAGACTGGTATTGTAAGTGATGTCTCCACTCCTTGCCGTTCCCTCGAACATGAATACATATTGGCCCTCCGGGTCCACATGATGATGTCTCCCCTGCCACCATTTCGATTGGTCTGTAACCTCGGGTAAGATGAACCCAGGCCGGATGGGATCCAAGGCCTTGGCGCTGTACAGGACCCTTACGGGTGTGGTGGAGCCCATGACAAAAAGGTCTTGAATGTTTTTCCCAGCCCTTCTCTCGCTCATGATGCGTTGTCCAAGCTCGAACCCCCTACCGATGACCGTGGTGACTTTAATCTTAGGATATTTTCTTTGCACAGCCTCCCTCAAAACCAGATCGAGTCCGTCGGTAGAATAGATGACGACCTGCCCTTCCTTCTCCGCCGCTTGGATTGTTTTCTCCCACTCCAATTGCCAGGCCGGCTTTGCGTCTGCCGCTTTAACGGCATCCGCACCAATGAGGATCAGAAAAGAAACCAAGCTAACAATCAAAGCTCTAATCATAGAGATTGAAGGACAGGTGTCCATGTGGATCCTCCTCGTTCTTAGAGCAAAACGTTAATATTGCAGAGCAGGCTTGACCGGTTCAATCCAAAGTGAATCTAAGATACTTCGTAAAACAGTCGGAGGTCAATGGCAGACTTTTAAACGGAGTCACTTAGACTGGAATTTGTGTTAGCCCGTCGCCTTCGTAGATTCGATCAGGCGAACACATATTGTGAAAGGTTGTCTAGAAAACAAAGCCTGACGCTTAGCTCGTACAGTGACAGCTCACCATACTCGGGGAAATTCGGTTGGCGGTTTTTTCCCCTCCTTTAGCCTTATGACTCCCTCGGCCGCGCCCAACAAAGCACGGCACTTTACATAGGAGACACTCTGCTTGTGAACCCATTCTAAAGTCCCCTTTATATCACCCCTGTTTGCTTGGGACATTGCAATCTCCTGCAAGGCGCTTGCTTTCACGTAGTCGCCCTCAATGCTGTTGGCGATTTGAAGAGCCCCTTCCACGTCTCCTGCATATAACCGTGTGCTTGCAATTGATTGCAAGATGACGGCTTTCTGATAGGCATCCTTCTCGATGATGTTGGCAGTCTGAAGCGCTCCTTTCACATCCCCTGCCTTTGCCTGGGCTATTGCAATCTGCCTATAAATTACAACTATCTGGTTGGCATTTCCGAAACTCTTGGCGGCCTCGATAGCCCCTTTCACGTCCCCTACATATAGATGCGCCATTACAAGGCGTTGCAGGGGTTCGGTTCTCTGGTAGGGGTTATCGATGCGGTTGATTGCCTGGAGAGCCTGTTGGAAGGTTAATTCAGCGCTGGCATTGTCTCCCGCCTTCTTCTGAGCTATTGCGATCTTCCTTAGCGCTTCGATTCTCCGTTCGAGGTTCTCGATGCGGTTGGTGACTTGGAGAGCGTGCTGGAAGACTAATTGAGCGCTGCCTTGATCACCTGCCTTTGCGTGGGCTATAGCAATCTCCTGCAAAACGCTCTGTTTCTGGTAGACATCCTCGATGGTCTCGCTAGTCTGGAGAGCCTGTTTTACATCTCCCACTTTTGCCTGTGCCATGGCGATCTCACTCAAGGCCTTGGCTTTCTCTCCGGAATTCGAGATCCTGTTAGCGGTCTGGAAAGCACCGTTAACATCCCCTGTTTTTGCCTGGGCTATTGCAATCTCTCGGAATGATACGACTTGCTGGGAGCCCACCTCGATCTTGTCGGCGGTCTGGAGAGCTCCCTTTACATCGCCCTTGTTTAGTTGTTCCTTTGCCAGCGCAAACAAGAGAAAGGCTCTCTGCTTGTCGCCATCAACGCTGTTAACAGTGAGGAAAAGCCCATTCACATCTCCCGCCTTTATCTGGTCCTTTGCAATCTCATGCAAGGCGCTGTTTTTCTGGTAGCTATCTTTGATGGTGTTTGCAGTCTGGAGCGCCCCCTTTACATCTCCCACCTTTGCCTGAGCCACTGCGATCTGTCCCAAGGCGCCGGCTTTCTTGTCGGCGATCTCCATGCTGTTTGCAGTCTCGAGCGCTCCTTTCACATCCCCGGCCTTTGCCTGAGCCACTGCGATTCTTCCCAAGGCGTTGGCTTTCTCGTGGGCGACCTCGATGCTGTGTGCAGTCTGCAGGGCCCCCTTCACATCTCCCACCTCTGCCTGGACAACTACGGTCCATAGCAACACGTTGGACTTCGTGTAGCGGCTCTCGATGCTGTTGATAGTCTCGAGCGCTCCCTTCACGTCCCCTGCATCTCTCTGTGTTCTTGCGATTGCTTGCAAGAGGGTGTCTCTCCGGAAAGCGGTTTCAGTGGCGTTGGCAATTCGGAGAGCCTCCTTCAGGTCTCCCACCTTTACTTGGGCTATTGCCACCTCCACCAAGGCACGGGTTTTCTGAACGTCGTCCCCAATGCTGTTGGCGGTCTGGAGCGCCCCCTTCAGGTCTCCCATTTTTACCTGAGCTTTTGTGATTTCCACCAAAGGAAAGGCTTTAGTGTGAGAAGCGCTGGGAAAGCTCGGCAAATTGCGACGGTCCTCGAGCCTATTCG
>JBOHVJ010000270.1:0-2787 GCA_050735075.1 Binatia bacterium | reverse complement strand
ATCCCGCGCAAGACCTCAAGGAGCAACTCATCGGTCGAAAGGGATGTCGCGAAGTCGTTGGCTATGGCGCTCATGGGAACCTCCATACAAGAGAGGTCAGCAACTTCAGTGCCAGTGAGAAATCGCTTATATTCAGCTGAAAATGCAGCTACAGACGAAAGGAAGGTTGAGTGATCCGACAATTTTGTCGGGAATCAGACAAAAAGGAAGGAGAACGGGTGTGCCAGGGCTCGTCGCTCCCGTGCCTCTCGGAGCGACCCTTCCGGACTTTGCCGGGCGGAAGCCCTCGGAAATTCCTTCGCGGACTCAGTCAGTTTCCGCTTTCCTTCCCGGCAGAGTCTCGGTGGGTCCCTGCTCCTTCGGCAAAGTTCGCTATGAGCCCCAGCGCACCCTTGGTAATGAAGTGAAAGGTAAGCGGACTGCCCTTGGTGCTCGCGCAACGCGCACGCAAGATCTATTTAGATCCTTTAGAAAGCGGGCGGTGCTCGTTGGACGCGCGCAATTTAGGGCAACCACGGCCACCCTCTCAGAGGGAGACAAGCGGGGGGGCTGCCGATTCGGTGAAGTCGGTTATGGCTGCATACCGCCTTAATGCGGCTATTTTGGCCGGAGTTGGCCTGAGTTGGATGGAGTGTGGTAGCGGTGAGCACAACATGAGCACATTTTGAAAACTAAGGAGCTCTTGCGCAGACTTCTTTATTTGGTCTGCGGGGCGCGAAAATGGAGAGGGTCTTTGAGGTTTTGTAGCTCCCGGTAATAATACAGTGGAGTCGGCCGTTGTTTCTTGAATCTCAGCTTTCTGAGAAACTCGATTTCGTCGGCGGTCGCCTCGCCGCTGAGGGACGTATCCTGAAGAAATGCTTTGAACCCTGGCTCTCCGTCCCACGGTGGTTCGGGTTCCCGTTCCACAAACTCAAATTTCTTCAGGTGCCCTGGGGCCACTCGGCGGTTTAAAACAATTTCCATCCCAAACGTCGTGAGGTCGATGTCCCAGGATTCCATCAGCGGATCCAAGAAGGCGACGCAGTTGTCAACCGAGAGGTTAAAGATAGTCGTATCCAGAAACTCGAGCACGATGACCCGCATCTGTGCATAGCTTTTGTGGCTGAGTCGAGCCACCCGGCGGAGCCAGGGTTCGCTTTGCAGTTCTTGTTTGGCGACGCCCTTGACCACGTCCAACAGTCTCTGGGTGACGAAGCGTTCGAGTTCGCCGAAGGGCTGCTTCTCAAAAATGGCGCGTATGTGTGGTTGGTTGTCGGGGTTGCATTTGCGGAGAATCAACTCGCGAACTTCTTGAAACAGGGGCCTGGGCGGGTCCCCCAATTTTTTCTTCAATTGTTCCCGACGCTGGAGGTCAGCCAGCTTCGCAAGCTCCCCGTTCGGGAGCTTCAACACTTTGCACAGCTTGTCGTAAATATCCGTCCGGTGAGACGCGGGGGGCAGTTTTTTCTGAGTCAGCACCTGTGAAATGTAGGATTCCGTCACGTGGGCGGCACGGGCCAGCTCTCTCTGCTCAAGGCCCAATTCTTTCAGCCGCTGCCTGATCACTAGCGAAACATTCACTGGATTCCCTCCTAGGGCTTAACTGTGATTGATTAATCCTTTCCAGGCATTAGAACATATATCACATTCTACTTGACAAGCACAAGTGAATTAACTTATTATGGTTAACGAGATGAGACTATCCACTCACTCGTCAGGTCATCTGAACCAAGACAGGTTATCTGAGAGTCCACCTTAACGGCCCCAACCCAGGAGGTTGCTATGATTGCTCGAAACGTGACCATGCGTCTGAAGCCCAATAGTGTGGCTGAGTTTACCCAGACGCTGGAGAAGGAAATCATTCCGCTGCTTCGCAAACAGAAAGGCTTCGAGGACGAACTCACGTTCATCGTCCCAGGCGGACGGGAAGCGGTGGGAATCAGTTTGTGGGATAAGCAAGAGAACGCGGACGCCTATAGCCAAGGAAGGTATCCAGAAGTGCTAAAGGCGCTGGCGAAGGTGCTTGACGGCACTCCTCAGGTTCAAAATTGGGAGGTTTGTAACTCAACCTCCCACAAGATCGCGGCTGCCGTATCGGCCTAAAGCCAACGGGTCTTTTCGTTCGAGAGGGGAGAGTGGACTTGGCCGCCCTCCCTCTTGTCGGGCGAAGGGCAGAGCTCCGCTGACTGTCCTATCCCTCGCGCTTCCTGAGCCTTCCTGGCGCGACCGATTCCCCAGTCTCCGCCGCTTCGACGCCAGAGTCCCAGGGTGTGCTGACACATTTAACTGTGACGAGCCCAGGGGAGGCCCTCAGATGATGCCCTTCTGAACAAAAGATCGCTTATGCGTCGGATCCACTGAATCTTAAGGAAACCCTCGAAACGACAATACGAGGAGTAGGAACAATGCCGGTCTATGAGTACGGGTGTGAGGCAGGCCATCGCTTTGAAGTGACCCAAAAATTCAGCGATTCCCCCATCACCACGTGTCAAGCCTGCGCCCAGCCGGTCTCTAAGCTGATTTCGGCGCCGGCGATCATGTTCAAGGGGTCCGGTTGGTACATCACGGACTATTCGGACAAGCTGAAGCCGACGGCCGCGGAGAGAAACTCAGAGAGCACTACCGGACCGAAGGAAGAGGGCTCGGAGCAGGAGGCCACTAATCCCGCATCCCCGCCTTCTGCCTCCGCGCCAGCACCCTCCCTAGTCTCCGCCGCATCTACGCCAGAGTCTCTCTGAAGCGCTGATTTCATCGCTTGTGCACAGCAGGACCGGTGCCTTAGAAGTCGGTAGTGTAGGCTGACAC
>JBOHVJ010000269.1:0-2054 GCA_050735075.1 Binatia bacterium | reverse complement strand
GTTCCACACCGTTAGGCTGCTGAAAGAATGCGGCGCAATCAGCCCCCTCTTCATTGAGAGAGAACCGATGACCATTGAGGTTACTCTGCAAGTGAAGATACAAGCTAGTTTTATCGACCTCGTTTGTAAGATCCTGACGACGGAAGGCGTGGTCGTTTTCTCGATCGCCTCGAATAAATTCGCAGTGGACTTGCGACCTGGTCTTTATACCGTCGCCGCACCGATTAAGCCCAATTACCTTCGCCCCGGAAAATACCGAATTCATCTGTCCGTGCAGACACGATCGGCCGTGAAGCAGGATGAGATAGACGATGGGATATTCTTTGAGATCGAACATGATACAAAGGGATATGACAATCCTTTTTGGGGAGGCGATCGCGGGGTGGTGCGCTTTGATTACCAATGGGGCTCGTTACTTCTCCACTAGGGAGTTCCAGACGGCATGCAGGCAGTCAAACGCTGGTGGAAACTTCTTTTTCCGACCCAAATATCCGTCTGGCCTCCTCGGCTGGTGCGCCTTTGTTATGCGTTTATTCACGCGCCATCGCATTTGATCGAGCATTACTTCCCGACCTTGTATTCTGGAGCGGTTCAACGATGGAAAATAATACTGTTCCTACGGCGCCTACGAAAGCAGCATCCGGGCGACTATCACATATTAACGGCCGCTGATCTGCCTGAGCGGTTACGTAGAATTATCTTTGCTCGCCTGGCTACTTGGCAAGGCTGGCAATCATGGCCAGGTCGTAGCTCGAGGCCTAGCATTTCATCAGATGTGCTCTTTGTGAGTTATAGAGCTCACCCGGACCTGGTAAAGCAGTGCATTGCCCTTAAGCGAGAGTACCCTGCGTTGCGATGTGCGTTGGTCGTAGAGGAGCATGCCTTGACCGAAAGATTGTGCCAGCGGTGGTTTGATGAAGTAATGGTTTTCTCTAGGTCAGACCCGGCAGCTCTTCTGAGCTTTTTAAGGAACGCGGAGGCAAAAGTCGTAATCCTCCGTTATCGGGACGTGGTATTTAACATCTGTGCTCGCCTTTTTAGGCATGGACCCTTGATCTACTGCCCTCCAGGTTTTTTTTTTCGTCAAGGTCTGAGGATTATTTAGCCGATCCAGCGTTGACCTTCGACGCCGCTTTTGAAGCTGATAAGTTTATTCTGGAGCGAGTAGAGGGTGTTATTCACTTTTTGTCTGATGAAGCAATCCAATGGTTTAAGACGAGTGGCGTTGACGTTTGCGCTCCCAGCGCAACGGTTTATGTGGCGTGCATGCCGGAGCTTGACCCGCCGATTCAATTGCCGAAGCTGTCAGAAAAAGACGGTGAGTGGCACATCGTTCATGCGACGGGAGTAGCGAGGGTTACGGACGACCCGAAATGGTGTGGCGATGGCTATCTTTCCTTGGCGAAATGCGAGGTGCTCGTTAGGCAAGGCGTTCATCTTCATGTTTATGGAACCTTTTTTGACAGAAAGGATCCTGGATATGCCCCTTTTGTCGAGCTGGAAAGGCGCTCACCTTATTTTCATATAGAAGAACAACTGGAATTCGACGAGCTACTTACGGTCCTAACACAATACGATTACGCTTGGAAGCATTGGGATGTATCCAGGATGGCCATCTGGCCAGCTTTTGCTCAGTACTTAACGGCGAATTTTCACGCCTATATCCAAAGTGGCCTCCCCTTGATGATTTCTCCCTTCGCTCCGCCGCTTGAAGTACGAATGGTACGCGAACATGGAATTGGCCTGTGCGTGGCTGAGGAGGAACTGCAAAATTTGAAGCAGATTCTGGATGACAACAAAAAGAACCTTTCCGCGATGCAGCAGCGAGTCCACCGAGCAAAGGAAGATGTCTTTTATTATGACGTTCAATCTTTACTGAAAGTGATCGGGCCGCATCTCGCGAGTTGAAGCCTTTGGCGGTAGCTAGCTAGTTCTCGCTGAAAAAGTACCGTTGATAGACTACTCTATGCTCGCAGCAATGACATCGAGCGTTTCATTTCTGACGATGGGCGGGCCTTACCCCTATTATTCATCTCTGCTGCCAGAGATTGTAA
>JBOHVJ010000268.1:0-2482 GCA_050735075.1 Binatia bacterium | reverse complement strand
GCTATAGTGTGCCAGAGAGCACGAATAGGTGACTGACAAATAGTCCTACGAGGCTCGAAGAGGATCCGGAACCGCAACGGAGACCTTTACCCTTGACTCCGTTTTTCATAGGTGAACTTGCCTTAGTACGTGAGGCTCCACCACTCTGACTTGTATGTTTCCCACAGCACACGCTCCTCCTTTTCAGGAGGGACTCTACTAGTGGGTTTGATCCAAGATTTGCATTACATTCGGGACAGAGGGAGAAACGCTCTATCTCACTACTAAAATCGCTCTAGGCTGCATCAAATTCGGGAAAGACCTAGAAAAAGGGCTTGACAACACATCGTCTTTAGGTTACTGTTCCCAGTAAGGGAATATTGGCTAAGCTCCCAATAAGGGAAAGATGAACAACCTTTCTGATGAGGATTCACGGCCTCGGTATATTGGATGACTTTATTCACCACCACGCTGAGGCTAGGGAACAGGTGAAGGCTTGGCTGTCTGAAGTCGAAGGAGCAGAATGGAAGGGACCACAGGATATAAAGGAGCGATACTCGACTGCCAGCTTTCTCTCGAACAACCGGGTGGTTTTTAACATAAAGGGAAACAAATACAGGATAGCAGTACAACTCAGTTACAAACACCAGATCGTTTTAATATTAATGGGCGGTACCCACGCCGAGTACGACAGATGGAAACTTTAAGAAAAGAAATGGAATTGAAGGTGATTAAGTCAGAGGCTGAATATAGGGATGCCCTTGGCGCCCTGCAAGAGTTTCTAAGTCTGGACCCGGATCCCGGCACTAAGGAAGCCGAGCATCTCGAGCTTCTCTCTCTTTTAGTTCGGGATTATGAATCCAGGCAGTTCTCTTTTCCACCGCCAGACCCAGTTGAAGCCATCAAATTCCGTATGGAACAACAGGGGCTTTCGCAGCGCGACCTTGTGCCTTACATTGGTAGCAGAAGCAAGGTCTCTGAAATACTTTCCCAAAAGCGTCCGTTAACACTCTCAATGATACGCGCTCTTCACGAAGGTCTTGGCATTCCGGCTCACGCTCTTCTCCCTAAAACTGCGCCGCCGATCGACGAAGAACTCAAAGTCGACTGGAGTCGTTTCCCAATAAGGGAAATGATCAAGCGCCGCTGGATCGTAGCAGACACAACTGAGATCCCGACAAAAGGGCGCGAGCTAATGGAGCAACTTTTATCTCCCTTGAGGGGAAGATTTCCTTTAGTGTCTCTCTATCGCAGATCGGAACACATTCGTTCTGGCAGGGAAATGGACAGGTGCGCATTAACCGCTTGGACGATCCGAGTGCTTACACGGGCTCTCGATCAGCCTTCGCGTCTGACCTATAAAGCCGGTACAATTACACCAGAATTTATGCGCCAGGTTGCGAGACTTAGCTGGTTTCAGACAGGGCCCATTCTTGCAAAGGAATTCTTGGAGAAACATGGTGTTACGGTGGTAATAGAACCGCATCTTCCGCGAACTTATCTAGACGGTGCGTCTATAATGATGCCTAAGGAAAACAAACCGGTGATCGGGCTTACATTGCGGTATGACCGGTTGGATAATTTCTGGTTCTGTCTAATGCATGAATTGGTACATGTTGCCCGACATCTAGATGTTGATAGAAGTTTTTATGACGACTTCGATACTGAGTCTAAGCAAGATGCTCTTGAAGATGAGGCGGACAAACTGGCTGGTGACGCATTGATCCCAGCCAACGAATGGGAGCAAAGCCCGGCACGGAAGGTACCGTCACCGCAGGCTGTCCAGCGCTTGGCCGATCAATTAGGAATTCACCCCGGTATTGTGGCCGGTCGAATAAGAAATGAAAGGAAGAACTATCGACTCCTTAACCAGCTGGTTGGGCACGGTAAAGTAAGGAGTCTTTTCTCAGAAGTATCCTGGGAGTAAGCGGAGAAGCGAAATGTTTGACCATAAACATTATGTTCCAATTATACCGTGGAAAATGGGAGAGCGGATTGCTCTACGGGAATTGTTTGAATCAGACCGTCAGGGGATTGTCCCTTTGATAGAGATTCCGCAGAACTTCGTTGACAAAAAACCAATTTTTTTTGAAACGGGCAGATTCATTCATAGCATGTTGCCAGAGATTGCGTCTTATTGGGGTGATGGCCTCGCTTTTGTCGATCTCCATGCCCTAGCCCGACTGTCATCTACCAATGTAACGAGGCACATTGAGACCTTCTTCCGCTATAGTGCTGAAGTCGGTCTGAAACTTTGTCCCGTCGTTAAAGTTCAGCTCCCTGATTTCTACGGGGAGGCTATCTGTAAGGCAGTAGAATCTACTCAAGCAATGTGCTTACGGGTACATGTAAAAGATTTTGAAGGAGATGCTATAACTAGTTCTCGCTGAAAAAGTACCGTTGATAGACTACTCTATGCTCGCAGCAATGACATCGAGCGTTTCATTTCTGACGATGGGCGGGCCTTACCCCTATTATTCATCTCTGCTGCCAGAGATTGTAA
>JBOHVJ010000267.1:0-5988 GCA_050735075.1 Binatia bacterium | reverse complement strand
GACTAGACGAAGTTGACGAAGATGGAGTTCGCGACCAGCAGGCCGCGGCGGGTGAGGCGAAGTCGAGCGTCATGTAGTTCCATCAGCCCTTCCTCCAGCCAATCGCCGATCTGGGGGTAGAATGCGTCAGGGGTTTTCCCGAAGCGAGTGGAAAACTCATCGACCGAAATCCCCTGAATCATCCTCAAGCCGAGAAACATAAATTCAGATGCCGCCTTTGTGAGATCGCTTTGCTCCATCTCAACGAGGGCCTTCCCTTCCTGGCTGATCTTTTCCATGTAGCGGCCGGGATTTTTCTCGTTGTGCCATCTGTAACCCCAAACATCGTCCTGACTTCGCTTGTAGGAGTGTGCGCCAGCCCCGATCCCCAGGTAGTCTCCTCCCTGCCAGTAATTGACGTTGTGGCGCGAGTGGTATCCTGGCTTGGCATAGTTAGAGATCTCGTAGCGTTCCACCCCCGCTCTTGAAAGGGTCTCATCGATCAACTCCGCCATGGAGATCTCTTCCTCTTCAGGCAAAGGTTGGATTCTTCCGGCGCGAAATTCTCTGTGAAAGGGAGTTCCTTCTTCAATTGTCAGGTTATAGGCAGAGAGGTGAGGAGGGTCGAAGCTCAATGCCTCCTCAAGGTCGGCCTTTAAGTCTGCCAGAGACTGACCTGGACTCGCATAGATCACGTCGAGATTAAAATTTTCAAAGCCAGCCCGATGGATGATTTCCAGAGCCTCCCGGGTCTCATCAGCCGTATGGAGACGACCGAGGAACTTTAGCAGCCGGGATTGAAAGGACTGTGCGCCGATACTTATTCGATTAACCCCACAGGAGCGGTAGCCAGGAAAATTTTTACTGTCGTCTGTCCCAGGATTCGCCTCTAGGGTAATCTCGATATCCTTTTCAAAAGGAAATAAACACTCAGCCTTATCCAGGATTGTGCCGATGCTCACCGGATCGAACACCGAGGGAGTGCCACCGCCAAAGTAAATGCTTTTCAAGTTTCTTCCATGCCAATGCTCCGATTGGGCATAAAAATCCAACTCTCTTAGCAGCGTTTCGGTGTATAGCCTCTCGGGAATCTTGGGCACTATATGGACATTAAAATCGCAATAAGGACACTTGCTGATGCAGTAGGGAATGTGGATATAGAGGGAAAAAAGCTCTTTCTTAGAAGACATGATTCGCTCCTATAATATTTTCCTTGGTTCTTTAGCGCAATTCGCAGACTGTTACAAAAGCATAGCTTGTCCTCGGTGGAGAAGCTATCCGGCCAGGGGAAATGGGCTCGGCCGCCGGTGCCTTCCGCTCTTCGGGACAGCCCCCGCTCTGCGAGACAAAAACTTGGTGCAAATGTAGGCCTTTGGATGATTTGAATTCAATACATGTGGCTGTTATAGTCAATCTCCTTGAATTGTTAGAGGGTCTAAGGCAAGTGTCTGTCGTAGAGCACAAAGAAAAAGCCAAAAAAAGCTTGGGTTGTTTTGTTGTCACTGTCAGCGACACCCGCGATGAAAAGACCGATCAGAGCGGTCAGTTGATTAAGACTTTGCTGGCTGAGGAGGGCCAAAGACTAGTCGGTTATCGGATTGTTAAGGATGAACCCCTCCAGATCGAGGCCTTGCTTCACGATACGCTGATCAAGGATGGTGTTGATGCGATCATTGTCAATGGAGGAACGGGGATCTCCCCGCGGGATGGGACCTATGAGGTGGTCAATCGCCTTTTGGAAAAACGCTTGGATGGGTTTGGGGAGATATTTCGCTTTTTAAGTTACCAGGATATCGGCTCGGCAGCGATCATGAGTCGAGCAGTCGCAGGCTCTGCCAAGGGGAAGGTGCTCATCTCTCTTCCCGGCTCTAAGGGAGCTGTCGACCTGGCGATGCGGCGGCTGGTTTTGCCCGAGTTGAGTCATATGGTCTCCCAGCTCCAGGGAAAATGAAGGTCAAGGTCAAATTCTTTGCTATTTTGAGGGAGCGTGTAGGGGCCGGGGAGATCACGAAGGAGATAAGAGAGGGGAGCACCGTCGGAGAGCTCTGGGAGTCCCTGAAGCAGGAATATCCCAAATTGGCTCCGGTGCAGATGCGCCTCCTATTTGCAGTCAACCAGGAATATGTTAATCCGCATTATGTCCTTAGGGAACGAGACGAGGTGGTTTTTGTCCCTCCTGTGAGCGGGGGTTAGGCCATGTTTAGGGTAATTGAAAAAGCGATTGATCTTCAGGAGCTGGTCGAATTTGTTACCGACCCTGGGGCTGGCGCTATTGTTACCTTCATCGGTACTACGAGGGACAATAATGAAGGGCGCAAGGTCATCGGGCTCGAATATGAAGCCTACCCGGAGATGGCTGAAAAGGAGCTAGCACGTCTGGGGGAGGAAGCTAAAAAGAGATGGAACATCCAGCGGATGGCCATCGTCCATAGAATCGGTCCCGTCCCGATCAGCGAGCCCAGCGTTATCATTGCCGTCTCCGCAGCACATCGCGCCGATGCCTTTGAGGCCAGCCGTTTCGCCATTGAGGAGATTAAGAAAAGCGTTCCCATCTGGAAGAAAGAGCTCTTCGAGGGAGGAGAGGTCTGGATAGGGACGCAGAGCGGCCAGCCCTTGCCGGGCCGTTAAAACAGACAGTGAAACGAGACAGAGATAGAGAAAGACTCTGTCTCAAGTCTCTGTCTCTATCTAATTATGGAAGCAACCCTTTATGCCGCTTTTGGTTTGGGATTGATCCTCGGCATTAAGCATGCCATGGATGCGGATCATTTGATCGCAGTCTCAACGATTGTCAGCGAGCATAAGAGCCTTAAATGGGCCTCTTGGATAGGGGCCTTCTGGGGTTTCGGACATACCGTTACGCTCTTTATCGTTGGTCTGCTTGTGATCGGATTGCGTCTGACCATTCCACCACGTGTTGCCCTGGCCTTGGAGTTTCTGGTAGCCCTTATGTTGGTCTTTCTCGGGCTTAGCATCCTGTGGCGCTCTTACCGAGCCGAAAGGCTCCATCTGCATGCTCACAATCATAGTCCCGAAACGCACGTTCACTTCCATCTCCACGGGAGCCGAGAAGAGGATCACACTCACCGCCATCCCTTTAGCTCGATGCGCAAGCCTTTCCTCGTCGGGATGGTCCACGGTTTGGCGGGAAGCGCGGCCCTCATGCTACTCGTCCTGACGACGATTCCCTCACCTATGGCGGGGTTGGCTTATATCGTGATCTTCGGTGTTGGCTCTGTGGGAGGGATGCTGATCTTAAGCTTCCTGATCGGCCTACCTTTTGTCCTGACCGCCCAGCGCTTTACCCTCCTCAATCGCTGGATACGCGTCGTGGCTGGAGCAGCGAGCCTGATCTTCGGGCTGTTCCTCGGCTGGGAGATCGGTTTTCAAGAGGGCCTGTTTTAGCCCAACACTTTTTTCCTCACCTTAGCTCGTAGCCAAAGGATCACAGCTAAGACGGCAAGAATAACAAGGACTGAGACCATAGTCTCGGCCTTATCAATGCCGTAAGCGATGTGGTGGTAAGTTTCGCCCATCCACCAACCGAGATAGCCAAGGAAAAGGCAGCGCGGGATGGTGCCGTAAAAGGTCCACAGGCTAAACTGCTTTAAGGGAAGGCGGATTAAGCCTGCGGCTGCGGAGATAACCGAAAGAGGAAAGATAGGGAGGGCGCGCAGAAAGAAGATCGAGGCATTGACCTGGCCCGCACGGAAGCGGCGCTCCATCGCCTCCACTTCTTCCCAACCAAAACCGAGAAATCCCTTCCACCGTTCGACGAGAGCTTTTCCACCCAGGTATCCGATCCCGTAACCGATGTAGGCCCCCAGCGTGGAGGCGACTGAGCCCGGAAGAACGATCAGCAGGAGTATAGGTACCAAGGCTCCAGCGGCATTGACTTCCGGGCTGATCAAGATAAAACCAGCGCCCATGATGACTAGCGGAGAGGGGATCGGAACGATCACGGACTCGATAATCACGCCGATGAAGACACTCCACGGCCCATAGGCTCGTATGGACTCCATGATCCAGTTGAGTAGCTCAGTCATAGCCTTCCCAAATGACTATTTCACTCCATGGGTTCTGTAGAGCCGGTCAATAAAACCGCTCTCGTCTAATTTGCGGAGAAAGCGATCTTCAACCAGATCTTCGGCCTTAAGGTTAGCGACTTTGGGATTCTGAAGTGCCATAAGCCTTTGTACGTTTCTAAGCCCCTCAATGGAAGGGTAGGGTTTTCGATTAAGGCTCGCCAGGTGTTCCTGATACCCTTCTTCGGCCACAGCCGGATCGCTAATCCTAAGATGCTTCATGAGGATTTTTAGAACCGTTAGTTTATTTGTGGGAGAGAGGATAAAGGCAAAGCTTTCCACTAGCGCAGTCACGATCTTTCCCACGACTTCTTGATTTTGCTGGAGATAGACGCGAGTTACTCCCAACCCCAGTCCAGGAAAAAAAATGTTGGCCGAAGAAAGATCCGCCACTAGGGATAACCCCTTGCGCATCAGTCGACGGGTGATGACAGGATCGAGAACCGCAGCGTCGACCCTTCCAGCCTCCAAGGCGTGGCCGATCGTTACCGGATCACCAATGACAAGAAAAGTAATGTTGTCCCGCTTCGGCTCCAGCCCCAGATGCTCTAAACCAAGCATCGTGTACATCCAGGTGCTCCCTACAGCACTCTGAAGACCAAAGCGCTTGCCTCTTAAATCCTCAGGCTTTTTGATCTTCGGGCTAGCGATTAACTTCCAACTCACCCGGTCCGAAATAGAAGTGAGCATCTTCAGATCTATCCCTTGCGCGGCAGCTCCAAGCATCGACACCCCTGACGTGAAGGCGAGCTGGATTTCACCCGACACCAGGCTGGCGATTAAGGTTGGACCTCCGCGAATCGCAATGACCTGCGCTTCTATCCCGTGCTTGCTAAATAGCCCCTGCTCGTGGGCGATCCAGAGACTTAAGGCACTAGCGCTTACCGCGGCTGTTCCTATATTGATTTTAGCAGCCGCTGGAGCACCATAAACTGTAGAATAGTTGAGTTGGAGGATGAAGAAAAAGAGCAGTCCCTTTAATACCGGGCTCATAAGATGACAAATCTGTGGTCAGTAACCGTGCGGTGTTTATTTAATCACCTTATCCGCCCGCACCAACACGTTGGGCGGAATCGTGAGTCCGATCTGTTTCGCCGTCTTAAGATTGATAACAAACTCAAATTTCACTGGCTGCTCCACAGGTAGGTCTGCGGGCTTGGTGCCTTTGAGGATTTTATCCACGAAGGTGGCGGCGCGCCGGTGCAAATCAGCCGGGATATGCCCATAAGACATGAGACCGCCAGCGTCCACAAACCCTCTCTCTCCGTACATTGCCGGCAGTCGGTTCTTTAACGCAAAGTCCAAAATCCGTCTTCCACGGCTACCGGTCAGGGGGTCTGACAACGTTATGAGAGCATGGGCGCGCCCACTGGTTGCGGCCGCAAATGCCTTGTCAAAATCTTCGGCGCCTCGCACCTCCAGGGATTGAAGCTGAACCCGCAATGCCCGCGCCGCGGCCTCCGTCTCTCTGAAATCGCTTACCTTATCCGGATTGGCTGCATTCCAGAGGATGGCCACGCGAGAAGCCTTAGGGACAACTTCCTTAAGCAGCTCAAGTCTCTTGCCGCTTAGCTCCGGGGAAAGGTGGGTCAACCCCGTGATGTTCCCGCCCGGCCGTGAGAGGCTGGCAATGAGCCCAGTCCCAATGGGATCACCACTTGCCGCCATGACGATAGGGATCGTCTTGGTCGCTTTCTGGGCAGCGCGGGCCGCAGGCGAGCTATCGGTGACGATAAGGTCAACCTTGAGACGGACCAGCTCAGCGGCGAGGTCCGCTAGCCGATCATCCCTCCCTGCCGCATATCGGTACTCAATGGCAATGTTCTGTCCCTCAACGTAGCCGAGCGCGCGCAGGCCTTCTCGAAATCCCTCGATGTTGGGCGAGGGCCCAGAGGGGCCGGCCGATAAATACCCTATTCGGGGG
>JBOHVJ010000266.1:0-8960 GCA_050735075.1 Binatia bacterium | reverse complement strand
TCACGTAGTCGTGGCGCGCGTACCATTTAGAGTCCCAAGACTCGATGACCCCAATGCGAAAGATCTTCGGATGCGTCTTCTGACCCATTAAGGTTCTCTCCTTTCGTCCACCACAATGGTGATATGGCTCAAGCGCTTTCGAACCCGCGTAGCGCGGCCCATGGCCCGAGGCATAAATCGCTTCCACATCCCTCCCTCATCCACAGTGACCCGCTTAACATAAAGACGGTCCACATCTACGCTCTGAGTACCTTCGGCATTCGCCACCGCTGCCCGCAAGGTCTTGGCCACAACGGCCGCAGAGCGCTTAGGGACGAACTTTAAGATGTTGAGGGCATCCTCAACCCCTTTTCCCCGGATCTGATCCACTACAAGTCTCATCTTACGAGGTGAGAGTCGGACAAATTTCGTAATGGCACGTGTCTCCATAGGTCCTAATCGGAATAGGAATCTCAAATTTCAAATTGCAAAATGGTCTGCGAGATACGATCTGTAATTTGCAATCTGAAAACTGAAATTGAACCTCAGGCCCCTGCCTTCGGGGCGGCCGGTGCTTTAGGGGGAGCCGCGGCCGGTGTCTGGGGACTGCCCGCTGCCTGGGGAGCTCCCGGAAGTGGAGGACCAGCAGGGACAGTCTCCTTAGCTTCTCCCTTTCGATCACCTGAATGGACGTAAAAAGTCCGCGTCGGAGAAAACTCTCCCAGTTTATGACCCACCATATTTTCCGTGATAAACACCGGAATAAATTTTCTCCCGTTGTGGACGCCGATCGTGTACCCGACCATCTCCGGGATAATCGTAGAACGTCGAGACCAGGTCTTCAGGACCCGCTTCTCTCTAGACTCATTCATCGCATCGATCTTGCGCTTAAGGTGATCGTCCACAAATGGTCCCTTTTTGACTGAGCGAGCCATCGCTTTCAAACCTCTCTGCGTTTCACAATATACTTATCCGAGGCCCGACGACCTCTCCTCGTCTTGTATCCTTTGGTCGGCTTTCCCCAAGGAGTCTGGGGGTGGTTCCCTTTGGAACGGCCTTCTCCCCCTCCATGTGGATGATCCACTGGGTTTTTGGCAATTCCTCGAGTCACAGGTCTCCTCCCTAACCATCGGATCCGTCCTGCCTTCCCAAAGGAGATATTCTCTTGGTCGAGATTCCCCACTTGTCCCACAGTGGCGCGACACTCCGCAAGTACCTTACGCAACTCCCCAGACGGGAGTTTCAAGAGCGCATAAGCTCCCTCTTTCGCCATCAGCTGCGCCCCCGCGCCAGCGCTTCTAGCCAACTGACCCCCCTTGCCGATCTTGAGCTCGATGTTGTGAATCACGGTCCCCACAGGAATGAACTTCATCGGGAGTGAATTCCCAGGTTTGATATCCACCTTATCCTCCCCGGCAATCACCGAATCGCCCACCTGCAGATGATCCGGCGCCAGGATGTAGCGTCGCTCCCCATCGGCATAACAGAGAAGAGCGAGGCGGGCGGAACGATTGGGATCATACTCAATCGCTTGCACCTTCGCCGGCACATTCTTCTTGTCGCGCTTAAAATCAATCACCCGGTAAAGACGTCTGTGGCCACCTCCTCGATGATCGCTAGTGATGCGACCGGTATTGTTTCGCCCCCCGCTCTTCCTCAGAGGCAGCAGTAAACCCTTCTCCGGCTCCACTTTAGTGATTTCCTCAAAACTGAGGCCGGTGCGAAAACGTATTCCTGGTGAGGTAGGCTGGTAACTCTTAATGGCCATGTTTATTTCTGCTTTCTACTCGTTATTCGTTATTGGTTATTCGTTGACTCGATGAACGATTACACTAGTACACGATTAACGTATAACGTGACTAGGCGCCACCAAAAAAGTCAATCTTGTCCCCTTCCTTCAAAGTCACATAGGCCTTTTTCCATTGCGACAAGCGACCGGTATTTCTCCCAACCCGCCGGATCTTTCCGAGATACCGGATCATCCTGACTTTCACCACCTTTACCTTGAAAAGCGTCTCCACGGCTTTCTTGACCTCGAGCTTATTGGCATCGGGCCGGACCCTAAACAGGACCTGATGCGTTGTCTCTCCGAGAAGAGAGCCCTTCTCAGTAATTAAAGGGGCTTGGATAATCTCTTGGGGTTCTCTCATGCCACCAACCTCTCCTCAAGCAGTTTCATTGCCCCTTCCGTCAAGATCAGATGCTCGTAGCGGAGGAGATCATAGACATTAAGCCCCTCGGCCCGAAGCACTTTTACGGTCGGAAGATTCCGGGCAGAGCGCTCTACTTTTTCATCCGGCTGGGGAATAACAATGAGTGCGTTTTTAACCTGTAGATCCTCCAACATCTTGCGCATGAGTTTAGTCTTGGCTTCGGCCAGCTCCAACCTGTCTAAGACAATGATCTTTCCATCCCGATTCTTGAGACTCAGAGCCGAGAGAAGGGCCTCCCTGCGCGCCCTCCTGGGTAGACGATAGGAATAGTCTCTCGGTTTAGGGCCAAAAATCGTTCCACCTCCAACCCAGAGAGGTGATCGGATGCTCCCGGCACGAGCTCTCCCCGTTCCCTTCTGACGCCAGGGCTTTTTCCCACCTCCACGCACAAACCCCTTAGTTTTGGTTGACGCCGTGCCCGCGCGGCGACTATTGAGCTGCATGGCCACCACCTGATGCAGAAGGTGGTGGTGAACCTTGGCCCCGAAGATCTCTTCCTTGAGCGCGGGTTTGAGGACCTGAACAGGTAGAGGCGATGGCCCTGAAACTTGAGATCTCTCTACGGCCTTAGCCGACGTTGCTTCATCGCGGGCTTCGATCTTTCCCTGGTCCTTTGTCTTCCTGGCCTTCTCGCCACCGCCCCTGCGTCTCCTCTGCGGCGTCGGTTTCTTTTTCTCTGCCATTGCTATTTACACCCTTTCACTGCGCGCCGAATGAATAGGACTCCCCGTTTAGATCCGGGGACAGCGCCTTTAACCAAGATCAGATTCCCATCGAGCCGAACCGCAACCACCTCGAGATTTTGCACCGAGACTCGCTCACCCCCCCAGTGCCCCGCCATTCTCTTTCCCTTAAATACCCGGCCTGGAAATGAACGGTTGCCGATCGAACCCCCATGACGAAAATATTCATGCGTCCCGTGGGAAGCAGGGAATCCCCCGAACCTCCAACGCTTAATGACTCCAGAAAAACCTCTCCCTTTCGACGTTCCAGTGACATCAATCAGATCTCCTGCTTTAAAGAGATCAGAAACCTTGACCTCCTGCCCGAGTTCGTATTGCGATACATCTTCTAGGCGGAACTCACGCAAGACTTGAAAGGCCCCCTTCCCAGCCTTTTCCATATGCCCCTGCTCCGCCTTGTTCACTCTCTGGATTTTCTTACTTCCAAAGCCAAGCTGTAGGGCATTGTAGCCGTCCCTCGCTGTTTCCTTCTTTTGTACGATTACACACGGGCCAGTCTCGATGACGGTGACAGGAAGAACGCTCCCATCAGCGGTTAAAAACTGCGTCATCCCAACCTTCTTTCCAATAAGACCAGTCATGTCTCAATTCTTAGTTTTTAGTTTCTAGTCTCCAGTTGAACTCAAAACTTAAAACCCAAAACTCGAAACTCATCACTGTAATTTGATCTCCACATCCACGCCAGCAGCCAGATCCAGTTTCCCCAAGGCGTCAATGGTCTGCTGGGTAGGCTCTAGGATATCAAGCAACCTCTTGTGGGTACGAATTTCAAACTGTTCTCTGGACTTCTTGTCTACGTGAGGAGAACGATTGACCGTAAACCTCTCGATGTGGGTCGGAAGAGGAATCGGTCCGGCCACTCTCCCCCCAGTTCGCTTTACGGTCTCCACAATCTCTCCCACCGACTGATCCAAGATACGGTGGTCATAGGCTTTCAGCCTGATCCGAATCCTCTCGTTCATAACTAAATCGAATTAGAATATGATTATAGCCCAACTGCCTTGGCACTAATCTCCTCAGAGATAGCGGCCGGTACCGGTTCATAATGAGAAAACTGCATGGTATAGGTAGCTCTCCCTTGAGTCATTGAGCGGAGATCGGTGGCATAACCAAACATCTCAGCCAGAGGAACGCGTGCCTCAATCACTTGAGCAGCCGGGCGGGAGTCCATACCGAGGACCTTCCCGCGCCTAGAGCTAATATCTCCAATAACCTCTCCCATAAACTTTTCCGGCACGACCACCTCCACGGCCATAATGGGTTCCAAAAGGACAGGGCTGGCCTTACTCACCGCATCCTTAAAGGCCAAAGAGCCAGCAATCTTAAAGGCAATCTCCGAGGAGTCGACGTCATGGTAGCTGCCATCTAAGAGCGTGGCCTTAACGTCCACCAAAGGATAGCCGGCCAGCGCGCCGCTTTCTGTCGCTTCTCGAACGCCTTTTTCCACCGCAGGGATGTACTCCCGGGGAACGGCGCCGCCTTTAATGGCATCGATAAATTCAAAACCCTTCCCAGGCGGTTGGGGCTCAACCTTGAGAATGACATGTCCGTACTGGCCCCGGCCGCCGGTCTGGCGAATGAACTTGCCCTCCTGCTCTACCGCTTTGCGAACAGTCTCTTTATAGGCCACCTGGGGTTTACCGACATTGGCACTAACATTAAACTCCCTGAGCAGTCGGTCTACGATAATCTCCAAGTGGAGCTCACCCATTCCGGATATGATGGTCTGTCCGGTCTCCTCATCGGTCCGCACCCTAAAGGAAGGGTCCTCGGTAGTCAACTTTTGCAATGAGAGACCAAGCTTTTCCTGATCGGCTTTGCTTTTCGGTTCAATGGCGATGGAAATAACAGGCTCAGGAAACTCAATAGATTCCAAGATGATCGGTTGCGTCTCTTCACAGAGTGTATCTCCAGTGGCGGCAGTTCTCAGACCCACGGCGGCAGCGATATCCCCGGCGTAGACTTCCTTGATCTCCTCACGTTTGTTGGCATGCATCTTTAAAAGACGTCCGATCCTTTCCCTTTTGCCTTTCGTAGAATTGTAGATGCTGGAACCGGAAAATAGAGCGCCTGAGTAAACGCGGAAAAAGGTCAGCGTTCCCACGAATGGATCCGTCATGATCTTAAAGGCCAGCGCCGAAAAGGGCGCCTCATCGCTTGGGGACCGCTCCTCTTCGCGTTGCGAAAGGGGATGCTTGCCCCGAACCGGAGGAATATCTAGGGGAGAGGGGAGATAGTCGATCACGGCATCGAGCAGGGGTTGAACTCCTTTGTTCCGGAAGGCGGCGCCACACAGAACCGGGACTAACTTGAGTTCGAGGCCAGCCTTACGGATGGCCTTGCGGAGTTCACTCTCGGTAATCTCTCGCCCATCCAAATAGGTCTCCATGATAGACTCATCACAGTCTGCGACAGCCTCCAGAAGCCTCTCCCGATATTCCTCCGCCTGCCCAGCCAGCTCACGCGGAATCGGATCCACTCGGTATTTGGCCCCAAGACTATCCTCTTCCCACAAAATAGCCTTCATCTGTACTAAGTCAATGATTCCTTTAAAATGCTCTTCGGCCCCAATAGGGAGCTGAACCGGAAGCGGGTGAGCACCCAAACGGTTCTGAATCATCTTCACCACACGGAAGAAGTCAGCCCCAAGGCGATCCATCTTGTTGACAAAGGCAATGCGGGGAACTCGATATTTGTCTGCCTGACGCCAAACCGTTTCCGTCTGGGGCTCCACCCCTCCAACAGAGCAGAAAACCGTAATAGCCCCATCGAGAACGCGTAGAGACCGCTCGACCTCAATCGTAAAATCTACATGTCCAGGGGTATCGATGATATTAATCCGGTGATCATGCCAGAAGCAGGTGGTGGCGGCCGAAGTGATCGTGATACCACGCTCCTGCTCTTGGACCATCCAATCCATGGTGGCGGTTCCCTCATCGACCTCGCCGATCTTATAGTTGATCCCCGTGTAATAGAGAATCCTCTCGGTCGTGGTAGTCTTCCCCGCATCAATATGGGCCATGATTCCGATATTGCGGGTCTTATCTAGAGAAATCGTCCTTGCCATTTTTCATCATCACCGGAAAAAAAGGAGGCGGTCTAACCGCCTCCTCTCTTCCTACGAATCATTAAACCAAACTACCAGCGGTAATGGGCAAAGGCCCTATTGGCCTCCGCCATCCGATGGGTATCTTCCTTCTTTTTGATCGCCCCTCCCCGATTGCTTGCTGCATCGATAAATTCCCCGGCCAGCTTTTCCTCCATGGACTTTTCCCCTCGGAGCCGGGCTGACTGGATCAACCAGCGCATACTTAAAGATAGGCGTCGTTGCGGGCGCACCTCGATAGGGACCTGATAGGTGGCCCCTCCCACACGGCGCGAGCGCACCTCAACTACAGGACGGGTATTGTCCAAAGCCCGTTTAAAGACAGTTAAGGACTCCTCTTTGGTCTTTGCCGCGACGATATCTAGAGAACCGTAAAGGATCGTCTCCGCCACGCTCTTTTTGCCACGGCTCATGATCGTATTGACAAACTTAGCTACCAACTTATCCCCATATTTCGGATCAGGCAGGACCTCTCTCTTCTTGACCTCTCCTTTGCGCGGCATCTCAACCCTACTTTGGCTTTTTTGCCCCGTATTTGGAACGGCTTTGCCGCCGCTCCTGGACTCCTATCGAATCAAGGGTTCCGCGAATGATGTGATACCGCACACCAGGAAGATCCTTGACCCTTCCCCCTCGGATTAAGACCATCGAGTGCTCTTGCAGGTTATGCCCAACTCCCGGAATATAAGAGGTCACTTCAATCCCGTTTGTCAGACGAACCCGGGCTACCTTGCGCAGGGCCGAATTTGGCTTCTTTGGGGTCGAAGTATAGACTCGAGTGCAAACCCCTCTTTTCTGGGGGCACCCCTGGAGAGCCGGAGCGGTATTTTTTCGCCGCTGTTTCTCCCTACTGTCGCGCACTAATTGACTGATCGTGGGCATAGCCTTCCAGCCACTATATCATATCTCTTGAACCGATCATTGTTACCGCTAAAACCTTTATCTCTAACAGACTATTCTCTAGCTGTCAAAAACCTAGGCCTCTGCCGCCTCCGGTATTTTCATCTCCTCCACCTCGGGCTCCTCTATCTCCAATTCCAACTTGGAATACTTGGAAAGCCCTGTGCCGGCGGGGATCAGCCGGCCCATGATCACGTTTTCTTTGAGCCCGCAAAGGAGATCCACCTTTCCATGAATGGCCGCCTCAGTTAGAACCTTGGTCGTTTCTTGGAATGAAGCAGCCGATATGAAGCTCTCCGTTGAGAGCGAGGCCTTGGTGATTCCAAGGAGAAGGGGTTCAGCCACGGCGGGTTTTCCCCCTTGCGTAATCACCTTTTGGTTCTCTTCTTCAAAACGCGACTTTTCCACTTGGTCTCCGACAAGGAAATCAGCGTCCCCCACCTCCTTGATTCTAACACGGCGGAGCATCTGCCGCACGATGACTTCGATATGCTTGTCGTTAATCCGGACCCCCTGGAGCCGGTAGATCTCCTGAACTTCGTCCACAAGGTACTTGGCCAAGGCCTTCTCCCCCAAGATGTTGAGGATGTCATGCGGATTGGAAGAGCCATCCATCAACGCCTCTCCGGCCCTGACACGATCGCCCTCGTGGACGCTGATGTGCTTTCCCTTCTGGATCAGGTACTCCCTGGGCTCTCCCACATCCGGAGTAATCACGACCTTCCGTTTCCCCTTAGTATCCTTACCGAAAGAAACCACTCCGTCAATCTCGCTAATGACGGCGAACTCCTTGGGCTTGCGGGCCTCAAACAGCTCAGCTACCCGCGGGAGTCCTCCAGTAATGTCTTTGGTCTTGGTCGTCTCGCGAGGGATCTTGGCTAAAACATCGCCGGCAGATATCGCCTGTCCTTCTTGAGCATTGATATGGGCGCCGACCGGCAAGAGGTAGCGTGCTTCCGCCGTCTGGGAAAGACGAGCGGTTTGTCCCTCCACGTTCTTAATGGAGATCCGGGGCCGTTTATCCATATCCTTGAAGTCAATGATGACCTTGGTCGAGAGGCCGGTACGCTCATCTACCTTTTCCTCCATCGTTATCCCTTCGATAACGTCTCCAAACTTTACCGTCCCACCTACCTCAGTAAGGATAGGAATCGTGTAGGGATCCCATTCCGCTAAGAGTTCCCCAGCCTTGATCTTGGATCCGTCTTTCTTTTTGAACTTCGCGCCGTAGACAACCGGATAACGTTCCCTCTCCCTCTCTCTACCTTTATCTCCTCCCTCCGGGTAATCCACAATAGCGATTTCCCCGTTTCGGTTCATCACCACGAGATCCGCCTCCTTGTTGGTCACCGTACTAATGTTGATGAACTTAAGGAAACCATCGTTCCGAGCCTCTAAGGTAGTTTGCTCTGCCCTTCTACTGGCAGTTCCTCCGATATGGAAGGTCCGCATGGTGAGTTGCGTTCCTGGCTCTCCGATGGACTGGGCGGCGATCACACCGATAGCCTCGCCGTGGTTCACCATATGACCTCGTGCTAGATCACGTCCGTAACACATCACGCAAACCCCTCGTTTCGACTGACAGGTTAGCACGGATCGAATCTTAATCCGTTCCAAACCTGCATCTTCGATGCGCTGAACAAGATCCTCGTCAATCTCTTGATTAGCCTTAACAATCACTTCGCCAGTAAACGGATCCTTCACGTCTTCCAGGGCAACTCTCCCCAGCACACGGTCACCGAGCGGCTCGATAATTTCACCCCCCTCCAACAGTGGGGTCATCTCAATACCGTCCAGGGTCCCGCAGTTCTCTTCCGTAATGACTGAGTCCTGGGCTACGTCCACGAGCCTACGAGTGAGATATCCTGAGTTCGCAGTTTTGAGAGCCGTGTCGGCCAATCCCTTTCGGGCTCCGTGGGTAGAGATAAAGTACTGCAACACGGTCAATCCCTCGCGGAAATTGGCGGTGATCGGGGTTTCAATGATCTCCCCAGAGGGCTTGGCCATCAGGCCGCGCAT
>JBOHVJ010000265.1:0-2933 GCA_050735075.1 Binatia bacterium | reverse complement strand
GAGTCCACGCGTCTTATGGCGGCGGCCACGCTCGAACGCTTTGGCCGGATCGATGTTCTCATCAACAATGCGGCGATCTTCGCCACAATTCCGATGAACCGGGGAGGAATCGAGACTATCGACCCCGGGGAGTGGGATCGGCTTATGGCAGTCAACCTTAAAGGGCTATTCTTTTGCTGCCGAGCCGTCCTTCCAACCATGCGCAAGCAGAAATCAGGAAAGATCATCAACATCGCCTCTGGCACGGTCTTTTCCGGAAGCCCAGGTAGAATTCATTACGTGGCCTCGAAGGCCGGAGTTATCGGCTTCACACGTACTCTTGCACGAGAGGTCGGTGACGACAATATTCAAGTGAACTGTCTTGCGCCAGGCTCCACGCTTTCCGAAGAAAACCCCGATGAGGAGATCATCCGCATGCGGCAAGCGCCAGTGCAAAGCCGCGCCCTCAAGCGTCTGCAGGTACCGCAAGATCTCCTCGGCATTATGCTTTTCTTGGCCTCTCCGCTGAGCGACTTCATGACTGGGCAGACAGTCTCCGTGGATGGCGGCCAGAACTTCCTCTGATTCTTTGCTATGGAGCCCTACCGGCACCAAAACTTACTCGTCGGTGATATACAGACCCATTATCTTGAGGCTGGACAAGGCCCTGACTTGGTTCTGCTCCACGGAGGAGAATATGGCGCCTCAGCAGAAAACACCTGGAAGTTCAGCATCGGGGGCTTGGCAGAAAAATTTCATGTCGTTGCCCCCGACATGCTCGGCTACGGCCTTACGGATAAAATCTACAGCTTCTCCGATCCTGCAGGCCTTAGGATCAGACACCTCAAGAGGCTTCTAGAGGCCAACGGAATCACGAAGGCCTTCTTCGTTGGAAATTCAGCCGGTGGAGGAACCATTCTCAGGGCCGCAGTCATGGAGCCCCTACCCTTCCAGATCGAAAGGATGGTTACGATATGCGGCAACGCCGGAGTTTTCAAAACAGCCTCCCAAGCCGCCATAGAAGACTACATCCCCAGCTTGGAAAACATGGAAAGGCTCATGAGTTTCCTCTTTCACGACAAGAAATGGCTCTCTCGGGAATTCGTGAAGGAACGCTACGAGACTTCCCTTATCCCTGGCACCTGGGAAGCTCTCTCCGCTGCCAGACTCAGAAGGCCGGGCTATCAGAGCGCCTCCAATACTGATGCGTTCGTAAAGAAGCTCTCTTCACTCCGCATCCCTCTGCTCATTATGTCCTGCGATCATGATCCCCTGAACCAGAAGGACTGGGATACAAAATCGCAGAAGATCATCGAGGGCTCAAAAATCCACCGCTTCAAGCACTCTGCCCACGAGCCGCAGATCGAAGAGGCCGAAGAGTTCAATCGGATTGTAACCGAATTTCTTCTCAGCTCTTAGCCTCCAGAAACCCCAGGCGCTCGGCCATAGGAGTGGGTGGAAAAACATAGCCGCAGCTAGCGCAGGTCCGTAGCCGTTGCTCGGCGTTGAAGGCCTCATAGATGTTTGTCACCTGTGCAGCGATGTCTCCTTGAGTCACGGTTCGTGATAAAACTTTCTGGTCACACTTTTCACAAAACCAGATAAATTCCTCTAGCTCTTCCGGTCGCCTCTTGCGCTCGATGACAAGACCCCAGGTGTCTGCCCCTCGTCGCGGCGAGTGTGCCAAACCGCCAGGACACAAAAAAACCTCTCCCTCGCGAATCTTGACCACCTGGCGGCACCCGTCCTCCGGCTTTAGATGGAGCTCGATATCTCCCTTAACCTGATAGAAGAACTCGTCCGCCGGCTCCAGGTGGAAATCCAGACGGACGTTAGGCCCGTGCAGGATCATGACGATGAAATCTTTGTGGTGTACGAGTACGCGGTTCGTCTTGTAAGGCGGGGCGAAAAGATTCTTGTTCTCTTCTATCCAGCGTTTTAGATCATAAGTAGAGAAAAGCTCCATAGAACCTCTGCGTTAATAGAGTATTGGAGTCTTGAACTACCACTCCATTGATCCATCACTCCATTCATCCATTACTTCAGACTAGCACATTCTCTGGCCACCCCATCTGTTAGCGCCCACCAGATTCCCAGTCCCTTCCTGAGCGCCCTCAAGACCTTTACCTGAATCTCTTTGGTCGTCGCAAATCGCTCCACGAGTTCATAGCCGATGTTGCTGTGCTCGGTGTCTGCAACGCCGTGTTCGGCAAACATCTCGACATCATGGTCGCTTAGACCATAATGCTGTTTGAAGGCACGGACGAAACGGCCGCCCGTAAGTTGGTTAGAGAACTCGTTGCAGCAATTAGTTGCCGCCACCTGCTCCAGAATCGAGTCACTCCTGAGTGCGATATCCAGCCAGCCAGTACGAGCCAGAACCGTGGTCGGCAGAAAGTCATTCTCCCGGTCGCATCTTTCGAGCTCCTCGCTTGGTATGCCGATCCGCTCGCCAAAGCGCAGAAACAACGCCCGGTGTCCCGCTACCGGCCTTGGGGCCCCCTGAAAATACTTATAGCCAACTTCTGACATGATAATATCGACGAAATCTTTCTGAATTTCCGGATCATGAATGCCGGAAAGCTGGCAACGCACCAGCTTCGCTGTGTTGATCGCTACGTTGAGGGAAAAGATCCCCCATGCCTCCTTCGCCCAGACACGGAGCCCATCCATGCTCACCTTCCCATCGTAGAAAGCATGATAGAATGGATGGTGCAGCCTTGCATGACGGTTCTTCACCTCGTTCATGAGTAGCTGGCAAAACTCCTTTGGAGGAAGTGCCTTTTCGGGAATAAGGGAATTACTTGACACGGATCACCTTGTTACATTCGACCCCCTCTCCTTATTCCTCTCCCCCTGAGACTGTGTCGCAATTAGCCGTCCGCCCTTCGAGAGCCTCAGGACGAACGGCTAAGTCTTTGAATTTCGGAGTGTCACCATCCGTTCGTGGTGAG
>JBOHVJ010000264.1:0-4865 GCA_050735075.1 Binatia bacterium | reverse complement strand
GGGAAACCAAGGATCCTCACAACTGGCTCTTCTACCTGCGCAAGAATGCCAGGTTCCACGACGGCTCACCCGTGACCGCAGCCGATGTGGTCCACTCCATCAACCGCGTCCGCACCGATCCCCAAAGCAAACAGAAGCAAAATATCGCTCCCATCGCTAATGCGGCAGTCGTCGATGACCACACCGTGAGAATTACGACCAAAGAGCCCACCGCGCCTCTGACTGAATATCTCTTCGACCGCCTCATCATCACGAGCAAGGCCATTTACGATAAGCATGGCCCTGATGTCGCTGACCGGAAATATCCCCTCGGCGCCGGTCCCTACAAGTTCAAGGAGCTGATCCCAGGCCAGCGCTTCGTCATTGCCAAGAACCCAGACTATCCGGGGATGAAGGAGAAGAAGCAGGCGCCCGATGAAGTCATCTTCCGGATCATGCGGGAGCCAGAGCAGCGGGTTACGGCCCTGCTCAATGGCGAGATTCAGATTGCCCAGTTCATCCCTCCCCATCTGCGCGAGCGAGTAGAGAGAAACCCTAACAGCAAGATGGCTGCGGTAGACTCCGTGGAGATCATGTTTTTGGCCATGAGTCCGAAGTTCAAGCCATGGGACAACAAGCTTTTGCGCCAGGCGGTGGCTTATGCCATCGACCGGGACACCATCATCGCCACCCTGCTCAAGGGGGAGGCAACTCGGCTCGACGGGCCAATAGGGCCTGGGCAGTACGGCTACAACCCCAATCTGAAGCCTAAGTATGAGTATAGTCCAGAGAAGGCTCGCCAGTTGGTTAAACAAGCCGGCTTCGCCAATGGCGTGGATGTGGATTTCTACACTCCGGTAGGTCGCTATACCCTAGACAAGCAGATCTCTGAAGCTATTGTTCCCATGCTGCAAGCAGTTGGTATTCGGGCCAAGCTTCAAACCCCAGAGTGGGCCACTCTCTGGGCCAACGTCCAGGCGGGAAAAGTGCCCTTCTATTATATGGGACGCGGCTCAGTGGTGGACCCTAGTGTGGCTCTCTCTCAATACTTCGAGACTGGCGGTTCACCCCGCATTGGTTACTCAAACCCAAAGCTAGATGAGCTATTGGCCCTTGAGCGGCGGACCTTCGATCATGCCAAGCGGAAAAGAGCGCTCTCCGATGCGATGAGCCTTATTACCGATGATGCGCCCGCCCATTTCATGTGGCGCCATCAGCTTCTGTACGGAATCGCGAAGAATGTTGACTTCAAGCCGACGCCAAGCGGCCGCATGTTTGGGGAGGCAATCAAAGTGCTCCGATAGCAAGTAGATGACAAACTATCTGGCTCGTCGGCTGGTTGGAACTATCCCGGTCCTCCTGCTGATTACCTTGCTGGTTTTCCTGTTGCTGCAGGCCGCACCCGGCGACCCCGCGTCGCTTCTTCTCTCAGACGAAACCAGTGCAGCCGATGTCGCGGAGGCCAGGCGACGCTGGGGGTTGGACCAACCGGTTCATATCCAATACTTGAAATTTATCACTGCTGCGATCACCGGTGACCTGGGCAAATCGTTCCGCTTCGCTCAACCGGTGAGCGAACTGATCGCTATGCGTCTTCCGGCCACTATTGAACTCGCGACCTTTTCCATCTTGATTGCCATAACCTTGGCCATCCCGCTCGGTGTCTGGGCAGGGTCGAAGCCGAATTCCTGGGTGGACAATGTTGGGACAAGCTTTGGGCTCTTCGGTATCAGCATGCCGAACTTCTGGATGGGCATCATGCTGATTCTGCTGTTCGCTGGGACCTTCCATCTCCTGCCCTCAGCCGGACGAAGCACCTATGGGGTGGCCGGCCCTCAGCAGACTGGCTTCTATATCCTAGACAGTGTCCTTCAGCGTAACTGGCCGGCACTCAAGGATGCCTTCGTGTACATCCTTATGCCAGCCCTAGCCCTGGGCTCTAATATGATCGGAATTCTTATGCGCGTCACCCGTTCGTCAGTGCTGGAGGTTATGCACGAGGACTACGTGGTGACGGCCCGGGCAAAGGGGTTGGCAGAACAGGGTGTCTTATGGCGGCACGTGCTCAGCAACGCGCTCATACCGATCATTACCGTGGTTGGCTTGGAATTGGGCACCTTACTTAGCGGCTCTATCATCGTGGAGACTGTCTTTGCCTGGCCGGGCATGGGCAGTTTACTCATCACCGGGGTCACCTCTCGCGACTACCCTCTGGTAACCGGTCTGGTGCTGATGTATACGGCTGCCTTTGTGACTATCAACCTTGTGATTGACGCTCTCTATGGACTCATTGACCCGAGAATCCGCTACTAGAGCGATCCCCAGCGCGTTGGCACCTGCTGAGCGGGAAGCCCGTGCGCGACTACGCCCATGGATGCGAATGAAGGTCTTCGTCGGCGGGCTAATCGTTCTGATCCTAGTCGTGGTCGGCACGGTAGGCCCATGGGTAGCTCCGCACAACCCGAATGCCCAGCAATTACGCGCGGCGCTGCAAGCGCCGCAGTGGTTTGGCGGTGCCCATTTCCTCGGCACCGACAACCTGGGTCGCGATGTCCTGAGCCGCGTTATTTATGGGGCTCGAGTTTCTCTCTTGGTGGCCTTTGCAGTAGTGGTCATCTCGGGCTTTGTTGGCGTCGCCCTCGGCGCTATCTCAGGCTATTTTGGTGGAAGGATCGACTTCACAATCCAGAAGTTGGTTGAGGTTATGTGGGCCTTTCCGCCATTGCTGCTCGCCATCACCATCCTGGCCTTTCTCGGCCAGGGCCTCTTCAATCTCATTTTGGCGCTCGTAGCCCAGCGTTGGATCCAGTACTGCCGAGTCGTGCGTGGTCAAGCCCTATCGCTCAGGGAGCGCGATTTTGTGACCGCTACGCGCGCTTTGGGGGCCAGTGACAAAATGATCATTTGGCGGCACATTCTCCCCAACCTGATGCAGATCTCCCTGGTTATTGGGACCTTCGCCATGGCCTCGGCCATCATCGCTGAGGCCAGCCTGAGCTTTTTAGGATTGGGTGTGCCACCAGAGATCCCCACCTGGGGCACTATGTTGTCCGATGGTCGAATCTACATCAGCACTGCGTGGTGGTTGGCGCTCTTTCCCGGCCTCTGCATCTTCGTTACGGTTCTCGGCATCAACCTGCTCGGCGACGCCATCAGAGATCTCCTTGACCCGCGACTGAAACGGGTGGGAGCGGGGTTGTAACGGCACCAAGGTGATCACCTTTTCCAGGCCGTTGAAAAAAGATCCATCTGTCAACAGCCTGCCGTAGGCAAGCGGTGATGACAGTCGCGCTTGACCGCCTCGCTTCCTTACCCGTGCATATGGAACCTTTTTGACCGGCCCAGGTTCATTGTTTTTCTACACCCTGTTTTCGGATTTACTCCTCCACGGATTGATTCCACGCCCTACTCATGTAGATTAGGAAAGATGCGGCGAACCAAGATTGTTTGCACCATCGGACCTGCGAGCGAATCTGAGAAAGTCTTGAGAGGACTCATTCAAGCCGGCATGGACGTCGCCCGGCTGAACTTCAGCCACGGCGATTATGCCTTTCATGCGCGGATCATTAAAAAAATCCGCCAGATCGAGCGCAGGCTCGACAAACCTGTAGCCCTATTACAGGACCTTCCTGGCCCCAAGATTCGCGTGGGACCGCTCGAGGGAAACCGGGTCAGATTGCACAACGGCCGGCCTTTAGTCCTCACCTCTCGAAAGATCGTCGGCAACAATCAAATCGTCTCAGTCAGTTACAAGGACTTTCACCGATACGTCAAAAAAGGAGATCCCATTCTGCTCGGCGATGGGGAGATCGAACTGGAGGTCGTCAAGAGCAGCCGCGAGGCGATCACCTGCAAGATCACCGTCGGAGGGGTGCTGAGCTCGCATAAAGGCATCCACCTCCCCCGGGGCAGTCTCGATCTACCCTCATTGACCCCCAAAGACAAACGCGACTTAGCCTTCGGCATCGATCAAGGAGTCGATTTCGTAGCTCTCTCTTTCGTGCGCGATAGCAAAGATATCTCTGATGCTCGGCGCCAGATGAAAAAGAAAGGAGCTGAGATCCCGATCATCGCCAAGATCGAAAAGCACGAAGCCTTAGATCACATTGACTCCATCCTGGAAGCCATTGACGGGATCATGGTGGCGCGCGGAGATCTTGGACTGGAAATAGCCCCTGAGCGGATACCCGCAGTTCAGAAAATGATCATCCGGAAAGCCAATAGCCTGGGAAAACCAGTCATTACGGCTACCCAAATGCTGAGATCCATGCTGCAAAACCCCCGCCCCACGCGCGCGGAGGTGGCAGATATTGCCAATGCTGTCCTGGATGGAACCGATGCCCTAATGCTCTCGGAGGAATCGGCAGTGGGAAACTATCCTATTGAAGCGGTGAAGACTATGGCGAAGGTAGCTACGGAAACCGAAAGGACACTGCAATCCAGATATCAGATCGAGGGAATTAAGAAGAGCGTTCCCGAAGCCATTAGCCACGCAGCCATATCCTTGGCGCGTGACCTCCAGGTAAAAGCTTTCCTCATTCCCACCACCTCTGGAAGCACGGCCCGGATGATTGCCCGCTATCGGCCCTTTCAACCCCTCGTTGCGATCAGTCCCTACCCAAAAACAGTTAAAGCCCTTTCCCTGGTGTGGGGAGTCTCCCCTTTTCAAAGCCGCGCATTTCAGAGCACCGACGCAATGATCAAATTGGCGCAGAAGAAGGCGCTAGCGCTGGGGATTGTCAAAAGAGGAGATCTGGTCGCCATCACCGCCGGGCTGCCTCTCCATCAACCCGGCACCACCAATCTCATTACGGTCAAGGCCGTGGATTAGCTCTTGTATCTTCCTAAATTGATTGCACGGCAGCCTACCTAGGAAAATATTCAGC
>JBOHVJ010000263.1:0-9794 GCA_050735075.1 Binatia bacterium | reverse complement strand
GGCCTAAGTTATGCTTCATCCAAGAGAGAGAGTAAAAGAGCTAAACTCAGAGGTTTGTTTTTGTGAAGATCATCCTTCTTCCCGAGAGTTGGGCTAGTCGGATCGCTGCCGGTGAAGTAGTTGAGCGTCCCGCTTCGGTCGTCAAGGAACTTGTGGAAAACGCCTTGGATGCCGGTGCCAAGGAGATCTCGGTTTGGGTAGAGAGGAGTGGGACCTCCCTAATACGCGTAAGCGATGACGGTGAAGGGATTGCCTCCGAAGATTTACCTCTTGCCCTGGAGAGGCATTCGACCAGCAAACTGAAAGATGAGGCTGACCTCTTTCGCATTTCCACTTTGGGGTTTCGGGGTGAGGCGCTACCCAGCATCGGCTCTGTGTCGAGGCTGGAGATCATCTCCTGCTATCGGGAAGAGAAAATGGGCTCCCGGTTGCGGGTTGAAGGGGGAAAAAAGGGTGAGCCTGTTGCAGCGGGTTCTCCTGTCGGGACAACGGTGGAGGTGCGCGACCTTTTTTTTAACACCCCTGCAAGGCGCAAGTTTCTAAAGTCGCCGGCGACGGAGTTGAGCCATATCTGTGACGTCATCAACCGCATGGCCCTGGCCTATGGGGGGGTCCATTTTCGCCTTCATCATGCAGGAAGGGTACTTTGTGACTATGGTGCGACCTCGCGACTTCAGGATCGCCTGCAGCAAGTCTTGGGACCGGAGATCGCTGACCGCATGGCTCCGTTTTCATGGAACAAAGGGCGGATGAGAATCAGCGGGTTTTTAAGCACCGCCCCGAGTTCCTTTTCCAACTCCCGTTATCTCCTGACCTTTGTCAATCAGCGCTTCGTGAGAGATCGCAGTCTCACCCACGCTGTCCTCCAAGGATACGAGACCCTGTTGATGAGAGGTCGCTATCCCGCAGTAGTCCTCTATCTTGAGATCCCCTTTGAGGAGGTGGATGTCAATGTCCATCCCGCGAAGTATGAGGTGCGCTTCCGCGGCCAGTCGAGGGTGCACGATGTGGTCGTGGAGGCGGTCCGGGAAAAGCTCAAGGGAGAGGCCAAGAAACCATGGCCTCGGGGCATCGGAGATAGGGAGGAGACCTTTCTTGGCGTGAGGGAACGCCCTCTCCCTTATCCCGCGCCAGTTCGCGAGGGAGGCTTTCAATGGCCCCGGCATGAATCTTCCACGGAGCCAGAGGCAAGCGCAAAGGGAGACCAAAGGGGGTTTTTTTCGTCTCTCGACATCCTGGGTCAGCTTCTCGGCTGTTATCTTGTTTGCGCGTCATCTCGAGGGATGGCCTTGATCGACCAACACGCGGCCCATGAGCGCGTCGCATTCGAGAAGATGCGTCATCAGATCGAGCGGGGAGAGATCGAAAGGCAAAGTCTTTTGATCCCGCAGATCTTGGAGCTCCCAGTCCCCGAGGCAGCGCTCTTTGAGCGGAGATTAAGGGTGATGGACCATCTTGGTTTTACCGTAGAGGGATTCGGACCCAATACGTTCGCTATTAAAGAAGTCCCGGCGCTTCTTCCTCCAGGGGACTACCGTGAAGCCATGCGCTCCATGATCGCGGAGTTTTCGGAGGTAGGACAATCGGCGGAATTACGCCAAGGCCTGGAAGAACGCCTGATGACCATTGCTTGTCATAGTGTGATCCGTGCTAACAGGATGCTGGAGAAAGAAGAGATACGAGCCCTTCTTGGCGAGCTGGATCAAATCGACTTTGCCACCCAATGTCCCCACGGCCGGCCTGTCCTCCTCGAATTTACTCAAGAGCAACTCGAAAGTATGTTCAAGAGGACATGATCTCAACGGTCATCTCAGCCAAGACAACCGCGGCTCTCATTTCCAGCATGGACGCAGGATGAGGGGGGCTTATGGGGCGTAGAGGAAGTGGCGTTATGCTCCACATCACTTCTCTGCCCTCACCCTATGGCATCGGTGATCTCGGACCCTGGGCATACCGCTTTGCCGATTTTCTCGCTGAAACAAGGCAGCGCTACTGGCAGATTTTACCGTTAAACCCAACCAGTTGCGCCTACGGAAGCTCGTCCTATCACAGTTATTCCGCGTTTGCCGGGAATCCTCTCCTGATCAGCCCCGAGCTGTTGTTACGAGAAGGGATGCTGACGCAGGAGGATCTCGACGAAGTTCCTTCTTTCCGCAATAAAAGAGTCGATTATCCGGCTGTGACGGAACATAAGGCGCGATTGCTCGATAAGGCGTATCAGCGCTATCAAGGACGCCTCACCCTCGACCACGAATTTGAACGGTTTTGCGGTGAAAACACCGAGTGGCTTGAAGATTACGCCCTTTTTCTAGCCCTTAAGGCCCACTTCAATGGAGTTATCTGGAGAGACTGGCCTGGCGAGCTAAGAGATAGGAGAGAAGAGGCGATAGGCGAATGGAAGATGAAACTCCGAGAGCAAATAGTCAGGGAGCAGTTTTTCCAGTACCTCTTTTTCAAACAGTGGAGCGCCCTAAGACAGTACTGTGACGGTAAGAATACTCTTATCATTGGCGACCTGCCGATTTATGTGAGTTACGATAGTGCCGACGTATGGGCAAATCCAAAGATCTTCAAACTTGATGGTGAGAAACGACCGACTGCTGTCGCCGGGGTGCCGCCAGATTATTTCAGCTCAACAGGCCAACTCTGGGGAAATCCAGTCTACAGATGGGATGTACTCAGGGCCACGCGCTACGCCTGGTGGCTCAGACGTATTCAGCAGAACGCGAACTGCTTTAGATGCCTCAGACTGGATCACTTCAGAGGATTTGTGTCGTACTGGGAGGTGCCAGCAAGTGAAGCAACAGCAATGAATGGTCGATGGATCAGAGCACCAGCCGAGGACTTCTTTGCAACCTTGGTGGAACAGTTTCCGGGTTTGTCTATTCTTGCCGAGGACTTGGGTCTGATTACGCCTGATGTGGATGAAGTCGTGCGCTATTTTGGTTTTCCAGGTATGAAGGTCTTGTTGTTTGCGTTTGGGGACGATCTGGCGACCCATCCCTATAAGCCGCACAATTACAACGAAAATTGTGTCGCCTATACGGGAACACACGATACCAATACGGTGCAGGGCTGGTTTCGAAGCGAGGCTGGCCCCGAGGGAAGGAAGCGTTTGTTTAGATATATTGGTCGAGAAGTCCCGCAGAAAGAGGTTCATTGGGAGATGATACGGCTGGCGTTTATGTCAGTAGCGGATACAGCCATCATTCCCATGCAAGATCTTTTGGGCCTAGGCGAAGAAGCTAGGATGAATCGTCCGTCAACAGCCGAGGGGAATTGGGAATGGCGATTCCTCCCTGAGCAGATCACACCATCGCTGGTCACGAGGCTTGCGGAGATGACAGCATTGTATGGCAGGGCATCAGCGTAGAGTGTGAGATGGAGTTTTAAGTAGTTTGAGATAGAGGGCGAAATATTCGATAGCCGACCTTTCCCATGAAAAATCATAGGCCATTGCGTTGGCCATCAATTGATGCCAGGCTTCCGTATTGCTGTACAGAGTTGTCGCCCTATTGACGGCTTCCAGGAGGGCGGGCCCTGAGTAGGCGGTGAACTTGAAGCCATTTCCAGTCCCGGTTAAGGGGTTGTGATCTTCGATGGTATCATCCAAACCCCCCGTAGCGCGTACAATCGGTATCGTTCCATACTTGAGACTGTAAATCTGATTAAGGCCGCAGGGTTCGAATTTGGAAGGCATGAGAAACATGTCGGCTCCAGCCTCGATCTTATGGGCCAGGGTGTTGTCAAAGCCGATTTTGACTCCCAATCTTAAGGGGTGACTCTGGCAGAGTCCTGCTAGAAGCTTCTCGTATCTCTCCTCGCCGGTTCCTAAAACTACAAATTGCCGATCTAAGCGTAACAGATCCTCCATAGCCTCGAGCAGGATGTCTAGGCCCTTTTGATCCACTAGACGAGAGACCATCCCAATCAGAGGAACTGACGGTTCAGGGGGAAGGTTATAGATTTCTTGCAGTTCTTTCTTACAGCTCTTCTTACCGTCTAAATCCTGGGTCTCGTAGTTCTTCTTGATATGGGGATCCGTCGCCGGATTCCATTCTTTGTAGTCTACCCCGTTTAAAATTCCATAGAGGTCTCTCTCCCTGTCGCGGATGACCCCGTCGAGACCGCATCCGTACTCCGTGGTTTTAATCTCGATAGCGTGTTTCTTGCTGACCGTCGTAAAGGCGTCTGAAAAAAGTATTCCACCTTTAAGGAAATTGATATTGCTGTAAAACTCCAAGTAACGGGGGGTAAAGTATCGCATGTCCAAATTTAGCACAGACCACGCAGACGCCGGGAAGTTTCCCTGATAGGCAAGATTGTGGATGGTCAGGAGAATTTTGGATTTTTGAATCTCCGGATATGAATGGGCACGGATCTTTTTTAGGACCGGAATAAGGGCCGTTTGCCAGTCATGGCAATGGATCACATTCCAAGGGGCCGTTTTCCGCGCCAGCTCCAGGGCGGCCTTTGAGAAGAAGGTAAATCTCTCTGCGTTGTCGGGATAGTCTCCTTGGGAGTTGCCGTAGAGTCCGTCGCGCAAAAAGTAGGGGTCGGCTCGAATCAGGTAAACTGGAAGATTTTTTCCAAGCCAAGTTCTTAAAATCGTTCCGCTGACTCGGCGGCTCGCGATAGAGACTTCTACCGGGATCCCGGTTTCTTCCAACTGGAAGCCGTTTTTTAAGACGGTTTGGTAGGCGGGCATGACCACGGCGACCTCGTTTCCGACTCGGACCAAGGTGCGCGCGAGGGCGCCGACAGCGTCTGCCAAGCCCCCGGTCTTGGCCAAGGGAAAGAGCTCTGAGGAGACCACGAACACCTTCATGATTCTATGGTGCGCTCCTCACAGCCATGGGAACCGGGTGGGCCGCCCTACAGCGGAATCTTCCGCAGGCTCAGGGTGGACTCCTCGGGCGTTACCGGATTGATATAGAACCCTGAGCCCCACTCGAAACCGGCCACTTGGGTTAGCTTAGGCATAATCTCGATATGCCAATGGAAGCGGTCGCTTTCGGTTTCCTCAAAGGGATTGGAATGGATGATATAATTGAAAGGGGGATCATCCAGCGATCGATTGAATCGGATCAGCGTCTCCCTTAGAGAGCGGGAGAGATCGGCATATTCTTGCTTTGTGGCGTGTTCAAAATAAGAGGAATGCTTTTTGGGCAAGATCCAAGTCTCGAAGGGAAAGCGAGAGGCAAAGGGGCAGATCACCACGAAACTCTCGTTCTCGCTCACCAGCCTCGCTTGCTCTTCTGTTTCCTGCCGCACGATGTCGCAGTAGATACAGCGCTCTTTGTCTTTATAGTACTCCTTGGCGCCGATGAGCTCATCGATGACATTGCGCGGGACGATGGGTAGGGCGATCAGTTGGGAATGGGTATGTTCCATCGTGGCGCCAGCCTCTGGGCCCTGATTTTTGAAGATCAGGACGTAGCGGAGCCGTTTATCTTTTTTAAGGTCCAAGATCCGGCTGCGGTAGGCCCAGAGAATGTCTTCAAACTGTCTCTCGCTCAGGACCCCCATGTTGGCTTCATGGTTTGGAGTTTCGATAATCACCTCATGGGCGCCCACTCCATTCATGAGATTGTAGACCCCGACGCCCTGTCGATCGAGCTCTCCTTCGATCATCAGGGCAGGAAACTTATTGGGGACGACTCTCAGCGTCCAGCCCGGGCTGTCGTGCTTAGACCCCTCCGGGCGATAGGCCAGGATCTCCGGCGGGGTCATCTCTTCGTTCCCCTCGCAGAACGGGCAAGGGCCATTTCCTGATGAATTCTTTTGGTTCTCGTAATGGGTGGGTCTCTTTGCCCTCTCGGTAGAGATGATAACCCATCGGCCCACCACCGGATCTTTTCTTAGAAAAGGCATAATTTGGTTCAAATATTATCGCACCTGCACTAGTATTTGTCTATTAGCGTCGAGGGGTCTTCACATAATCTCACTCATGATCCCAGAGCCATACTGAAATCTCCGATATTCTCTGCTACCATCCGGCTCAAACGTTGCTTCCAGCCATGAAGCCCAAAATCATTATTATTCTCGGTCCTACCGGCGTGGGGAAGAGTGAAGTCGCCATCGAAGGTGCTTTAGAGGTTGGCGGGGAGATCATCAACGCGGACTCGCAACAGGTGTACCGCACCATGGACATCGGCACAGGAAAGCCGCCACTGGAACAGAGGCAAAAGGTGCGGCATCATCTGATCGATATCGTTGACCCCGATGAGGAGTTCAACGCCGCCCTGTTTCGGCAAAGAGCATTAAAGAGTATCCAGGAAATTTGCTCGCGAGGCGGCAACGTAATCCTCTGTGGAGGGACGGGACTCTACATCAGAGCCCTGACTCATGGCTTGTTTATCGGACCGTCAAAAGATCCGGGCATCAGGAATCGTCTTGCACAGGAAGCCAAAGAGAAGGGTCTCGCCTCTCTTTACCAACACCTTCAAGAGACCGATCCGGACGCGGCCTCTTCGATCCATCCTAACGACCGCCAACGGATCATCCGAGCCCTGGAGGTATTCGCGGTGACTGGTAAAGGAATGAGCCAGTGGCAAAAAGAGCATGGTTTTAAAGAAGATCTGTTTGAGTCTTTAAAAATCGGACTGAACCGCGAGCGCGAGGAGCTGTATGACCTTATAAACCGCCGCTGTGAAGAGATGGTTGCTCATGGACTGGTAGATGAGGTTAGGGGGCTTGTGGATCGTGGATATAGCCTGGATCTCAAGCCCTTGCAAAGTGTTGGCTACCGCCATATCGGCATTTATCTCACTGGTGCGGTGAGTCTGGAGGAGGCCCTTTCCCTTATGAAGCGGGACACCCGCCGCCTCGCCAAACGCCAGCTCACCTGGTTCCGCTCCGACAAGGAGATCCGTTGGTTTCATCCGGAGAGAGAGAAGCAACAGATATTAGAAAAGATTCGGGAGTTTGTAACAGAAGCAGCCTCTTAATCTGTCAGGTACGTGATTGACAGCCGTCTTAATTTGGCTATAACTTTTGTTCTGCGCACGACATGGGTCGTTGTCAGGCTCGCGTTGTTACATTTCTAGCCTTGGGGCTTCAGGCCGATTACTTAACAGCGACGGCTGAGCTTGAGCGTAGGCTTCGTGAAATCACTATGTTGACGATAGTTCAGGCAAAGGAAAGTGAGGAGCTGCAAGCGGTTCGGACACTCTTTAAAGAGTACGCGGCTTCGCTGAACTTCGAACTTTGTTTTCAGAATTTTAATGAGGAGCTGGCCAATCTGCCTGGCGATTATGCACCGCCGGAGGGATGTCTTCTGTTAGCATTGCAGGACAGAGAACTTGCTGGATGCGTGGCATTACGGAGACAGGAGGATGATATTTGTGAGATGAAGCGGCTTTACGTCAGGCCAACGGTCCGTGGATTGGGGATCGGCAAAGCGCTGGCCGAGGCGATCATCGTGGAGGCACGCGGAAAAGGCTACAAAAATATGTGGCTGGATACAGTTCCGTCTATGCAGGAAGCTCAGACCCTTTACGAGTCGTTAGGTTTTCAAGCTATTAAGTCGTATCGTCATAATCCCATATGCGGCACTAGGTTCATGGAGTTGACGCTGTGACTCAAGCTGGCGAAGCACGAGGGCTGACAATCCGCTTCAGCCGACGTGCCAAAGCGTCACCTGGGCTTGGGCGTTAACCCCTTTGAGTGAAAAATGGGAGACGAAGTGGAAATTGAAAGGGCGAGATTGAAAGATGCAAAAGATATTGGCCCGCTCTTTGCTGCCTATCTGAAGTTCTACAACAGAGCCGCTGATTTCAAAGATATTGATCTCTTTCTGAGAGCTCGGATCGAGAATGATGAATCTGTAATCTACGTTGCTCGCATTGCGGGAAAGCCTGTAGGTTTTGCCCAGCTATATCCAAGCTTTGCTTCGCTGGCTCTGGCTAACTGCTGGATTCTCTATGATTTGTTCGTGCATGCTGAAGTTCGTGGGAGAGGTATAGGATTAAAGTTGCTTGAAAAGGCTAAGAGTCTGGCTGAAGAGACCAGCGCCTGTGAAATCTTTCTACAGACTGCGAAGGACAATCTTAGGGCTCAGTCTTTATACGAGAAGGCTGGCTATGTAAGGGATGAAGATTTTTATTGTTACTCTCTGTATTTGAAGAAGTAAAACCGGGGGTTCGTACGTGTCGGTTCTTGTGTTAACAACAAGGGAGCGGGTTGTCGATCAGGTTGTAGACGTGATCGAAGGTGACCTCGTTGATGGTTTTCTGGATTTTGTAGAGGCGGGGCGGCTCGCCTTTGAGAAAGACCATGATGGCGGTTTCGATCGGCGGACAGCCAGGCTTCACGCAGGGGACTTCTTTTACGACGATCGGCGCTTCAGGAGGAAAACCTAGATTCTGCCTCGTCCAGAACCTGATCTGATCGACAGTGAATGAGGAGATTTCCTCATTGCTTCGGCCGAACGGATCAACGGTCGATGCAGAGGCGCCGTTGTCTGGTGCAAAACAGCCTCTAAAACCTTCTGTGACCTTTGCGCTATCCAGCTCCCGGCCGATGAAGACCAACCGATTGAGTCTGGTTTCATCCCTGTCCCATTGCCGTCCGGGTCGTCCCTCAAACAGCATGTGGACTCCCTGAAAAACGAATTGATCAGGATCTCCCCTTAGGTTGAGAATACCCTTCATGCGAAGGATTTTGGGTCCAAGCTCGTTTATAAGAGAGCGGAACCAATGGCTGACCTTCATGCCGTCAAGATCTCCGGGCTCCATCAGAGAGACTGTAGAAATAGAAGGACTGTGATCGTGGTTTCCGGAGAAAAAGTCAGGTGAAATTTTGAGCTTCTGCTCGAGATCAAAGACTCTGGTGTCTAACAGGGTCGCAATATCGATGTCAGAACCTTTCGTGCGGAAGATCCTGGCCATGCCGTTTAGGCTACGAACTTTTTGCTCAAGGGAGTCCGATTCCTCCGGAGTCACCAGGTCGGATTTATTGAGCAAGATGATATCCGCAAAGGCGATCTGCTCCTGTGCTTCGGTAGAATTGTCAATGTGGTTCCAGATATGTTTCGAATCGACGACAGTGACAATTGCGTGGAGCAAAAATTCCCTGCGTAGTCTTTCATCGATGATGAGCGTCTGTGCTACCGGAGCAGGGTCAGCCAGGCCTGTGGTCTCAATCACCAGGGTATCGAAGCTCGATCTCTGCTCGAGGAGTACAAAGAGGGTGCGCAGCAGGTCTCCGCGCACGGTACAGCAGATGCAGCCGTTGCTCATCTGGACGATTTCCTGGTCTGAGGAGAAAAGGAGATGATGATCAATCCCTACTTCTCCGAATTCGTTCACGATCACGGCCACACGGCGGCCTTGCTCGGTGGTCAGGATGCGGTTGAGTAGGGTGGTTTTCCCGGCCCCCAGAAAGCCAGTGAGGATCGTAACCGGTATCCTGTTGTTGCTTTGGTTCATCATTTTTTGTCAGGATGCGATGTTCTTAGAGCGTAACAGCGAGCTTCCGGGGAGTCAATAAGAGAGAGAATTGGGGCAGCTATAATGGGATTATGCTGCTAGATTTTGTCGGCAGCCCACAGCTTAACGATCCTCAGCGGGATTCCAAAGATTTTAGAGTCCACTCCAAATCATCAGGTAAGGGCGCGGTCCACTTCCACCTCTTGCCCCGGTACTCAAAGGCGATGCCGCAGGCGTGAAGGAACTGGCGTTTCAAGCCGTGGGCTTTGCGGAATTGCTTGTTAAAGGCGAAGTCGCCGTGCTCGTCGTCCATAACCACGGGGTGGCCAAGCTTTGCAAAGTGGAGACGGATTTGGTGCATTC
>JBOHVJ010000262.1:0-26557 GCA_050735075.1 Binatia bacterium | reverse complement strand
GCCCAGCGTCGCAGAGGAGCTTTGCCAGGTTGCATCCCAGGAATCCGAGTCCACCTGTGATCAGGATCATAGCCAGCTCCCAAAAAGGGCGTTCAAGTGGTTCAAAGGTTTAAGTCGTTCAAATCGTTCTAGGGCTTCTCCCCTCACCCTTCCCTCTCCCCCGTTTGGGGGGAGAGGATAAAGGAGAGGGGGCACACTTCAGAGGACGATCAGGTCATCGCCGACTCTGTTGAGCCGGAGATTTCCCTTTTCAGTGATCAGGTAGGTCTCGCCCCAGAGAAGGGAGCTGCCGTCTAGAATAGGCCACGGGTGAACAATGAAGACCATGCCAGGAACGATTTCGGTCTGGTTTTGCGGCGAAGGGCGGTCCTCAACCATATCGATCCCGACAATATGGCCGTAAACCGGAGTGCAACCCAAACCTGAATTCTTGACGTAATCTTCCATCACAGTCATGGAGTCTGCGACTTTGAAGCCAGGCTTCAGATAGGGCAGGGCCTCTTTGATAGCCTGGACTGCTACCTGGTGTAACTTCACCAGCCTTTTATCGGGCTTCCCCAGTGAGACGGCACGGGCCAATTGGGTCCAATAGCCGCCGTAGTTGGCGGTGATCTCCGTAAAGACCATGCCCTGTTTTTTTATTTTTCTGCCTGACGGTACATAGGCGTCAACTTTCGGTCCCTGGGAGATGATATTGAAGCTTTTTTCCACTCCGTTGCTCTTCAGGATAAAGTCCATCCGGGCGACAATCTCCCATTCGGTTTTTCCCGGTTTGATATGTTTGATTCCTTCGGCAAATGCGCGGTCCACAAGGGCGGCTGATTTCTTGACCAGCCGGACCTCTTCTGGAGTTCTGTAGGCGCGCAACTTTTTTAAAACCGGGCCTAACTCGATGAGCCTGATGCCGGGAAAGGACTCCTCAATCTTCTGGCCCCAGAGAAAAGGAAAGTTATGCAGCCCGTCGATGCCGATCGTCGCTTGATCCAGGTGCTTCTCCTTCAGAATCTCCGTTATGCTTTGGAAGAAACTGGTGCTCAGTCTGATATCCTCGGCCCAGGACTGTTTTTCCGCCCTCATCGCCTGAAAACGGGACTCGACAAGCAGGATAGGCTTTTCCTTTTCGTTTCTGAAAAAGACGAGGACCAGGGGAATATTGATGTTGGGGAAATCGGTGAGGAAGCGGAATGCAGCTCCATCTCCACGGATGGCACTTGAGCCTCGAGCAATGAGCGCATCGATATTTTGTTCCGCCATTCGGCTGCGTACCGCCTGGTATCGAGCCCCTTTCTCCTTGTTAGAAAGAAACATGGTGGGTCGCTCCTGATCGACTACTTTTCTCTTCTCAATCGCCCTTCATCGTTCCCCCGCGCACACCCCAACGATCTATAGGGAGCGGGACGTGCCGCTCTTTGGCGAGCTTCTCGGCCCGCGCGCCTCCCTCTCGCGCCTTGCTGAGGTAAGCCTCGTCGAGCTCCACGCCTAAGGCGTCAGCAACACGTGCGCGGTAGTTGAAGTAAGCGGCGATCTGGGTGATGTCCAGAATATCTCGGTCAGTCCAACCCGCTTCGCGTAGCGCTTGAACGTCGGCTTCTCTCATTGTACTCGAGGCGAGCGTCATCTTCTCCGCGAACTCGAGCATAGCTCGCTCCTTGGGCGCCAAATCCATAGTCCGCCAATCGGTCTTGATTTGCTCGGCCGCAAGGTCATCTCCCCCCTCTTGACGCAGAAACTCTGCGTGGGAGACCGTTCAGTAGCGGCAGTGAAGCGCAGCCGAAACCGCAGTCGCGATCATCTCACGCTGCGCGGTGGTCAGACGGGACTCGCCCCGCATCAGCCACCACATGAAATCGGCGCCGCGGCGTAGCGCTTCTGGATTCAGGCTATGGACACGCAGGATGTTGCCAAACCGGCCGCCGCGCTGCTTCGCCAGGTAGGTATAGACCTCTTTGAGCTGCCCCTGAGCCTCATCTTCGGAGATGGTCTTGATCCAAGCCATTGCGACACTCCTTGAATGAAATGAGCTTTCAATAGCAAGATTGAGAAGCTCATTGCAAACTCTGCCACCGAAATGCTCAGGGACTATCACGGTCCAGGCTAGGAACCGCTGTCCGGCTGACAGATGTGCCGTTCCATTCCCACAAGATGAGGAGAAGGCCAACGGCGAGGCCGATTGCATCGGCCATAAGCCAAGCTCCGTGCCAGGTAGGGAGCATCAGCAGGAGAGCGGCCAGCCAGAGCAACCCCCGTTTCACCCAACCCATCCTGCGGTAGAGGTAACCGACGCACCCAATTGCGAGAAGGAACGTTCCAATAGAGGCGGCGGTGACGGCAAGTAAAATCTCTCCCATCGTCCCCTTGAGGATCAACGCGGGGTGGAGAGCGAAGACGAACGGGACCACGTAGGCGACGATGCCGAGCCGCATCCCGGTCCACCCGGTCTTCCAGAAGTCGGAGTGGGCAATGGCGGCCGCTGTGTAAGTGGCAAGACAATCAGGCGGGGTGATCAGGGAGAGCATCCCAAAGTAAAAGAGAAAGAGATGAGCGGCGAGCGGCTCCACACCGAGCTGGGTCAGCGCGGGTCCCACGAGAACTGCCAGGGTGATGTACACAACTGTGGTGGGCAACGACATTCCGAGAATGATGCAGACAAGGGCGGTGAGGCCAAGGAGAAGGAGCACATTCCCTCCTGAGATGGTCACCAGGATGAGCGAGAGCTTGAAGGTCAAGCCAGAGAGCTGGAGGGCGCCGATCACGAGTCCGGCCAACGCGGTGATCACGACAATATCCAGGAGGGTCCGCCCGGTTTCTTCGATGCAGGTTAAGATCCCCTTGAAGGTCGGGCGAGTCTCCTTTTGAAGCGCGCCGACGATGAAGGTGAGCACCACGGTTGCCATCCCCGCCTTCCCCGCCTGCCAGTTTTGGAACATGAGCGTGTAGATCAGGAACCCGAGTGGGAACAGGAAAACCCATCCCAGCCGCATCACGCCCCGGAGCTTCGGGATCTGTGCTGTTGGGAGGCCACCGAGGCCGTATTTGGCCGCTTCCAGATCGACCTGGGTGAAGAGGGCTAGATAGTAGAGACAGGCCGGAACCGCTGCGGCGAGAGCGATCTGACCGTATGGGATATTGAGGAACTCGGCCATGAGAAACGCCGCCGCACCCATGACCGGCGGCATGATCTGGCCGCCGTTTGATGCGACCGCCTCGATTGCCGCGGCCACGTGCGCGGGATAGCCGGCGCGTTTCATCATGGGGATCGTGATGGCGCCGTCGACTGCCACGTTGGCCACCGCGCTCCCCGAGACGGTTCCAAAAAGACTCGAGGAGATCACTGAAACCTTGGCCGACCCGCCGCGATACCGTCCCATGGCGATTAAGGCCAGTTCGGTGATGAACTTGTCACCGCCCACGGCATAGAGGGCCTGACCGAAAAAGATGAACGCCACGACAATGCTCGCAGCGACACTAAGAGGGACCCCGAGGAGACCGCTGCTATCAAGATAGAGGTAGCTCGCGATGCGCTCCCATGAAGATCCTTTCGCGTAGAAGAGGCCGGGTAAGAGATAAGCGAACTTCGCGTACAGAATGCACGCGACCGCCACCCAAACCAGCGCCCATCCTGCGATGCGACGCGTGGCTTCGAGGATGAGGAGGACGGCCAATCCGCCCAGGAGCACTCGTTCCGGCGAGAGGATTCCGAGCCGGTAGGCAATGGATGGGTACATGAGGACGATATAACCGCCCGTGACGAGACTGCCAGCGGAGCAGAACCAGTCATACCACGGCACCTTATTATCTGGCTCAGCGATCCGACCCTTAACGCGAAGAAAAACACCTGCCATTCCGAGGGCGAAGAAGAGCCCAAGAAACTGCTCCTTGAAGAAGGTGAGCTGTAAGAAGACGTGAAGTTCCCCAGCCCATGCCGCGCCGACTAATGTCAGAGCGAAGACGAGAATCTTTTCAGTCGCTCTCGCCGGCCCAGTCAGCGACCGGAACTTTGTGGCGGGAGCAAAATCGTCGGCCATAGTTGCCACCAAGGAGGGCTTACGGGTTCAGAGCAAGAAGCTTCTTTTGGGTCTCATCCATCTTTGTCGTCCAGACTTTCCCCTCCTTGTAGAATGCGGCTGCTGCGGGATGGTAGGGAATGGTAACCTCAGGGTCTACAGCCCGCTCTCGTGTCCACTCTTTGAAGGTGGGATGGAGGGGCGGAAGCTTGTCGACATTGTCCCAGATGCCTTTTAAGACGGTGGATACGACGTTATTCGGGGAGGCCTTGTGCGTCAGGAAATAGATGTCGTAGGCGATCACACAGGTATCCGCCACGATTGCTGCGGCCTCACCGCTCTTGAGCCAGCGAGGATAGTAACCGGGCACTGCTTTCCGGAGCCGCATTTCCCCCTCAGAGGAGCAATCAAGCGAGATGTGACGGACCCCAACGGAAGCATCAGCTTCTCTGACCTTGGCGGAGTTCATGGCATGCATGGCTACATCAGCGCGTCCTTGAACAAGAGCGTCAACGCCATCGTTCACAGCAGGCACTGGGACCACCTTCACGTCGTCCCAAGTTAACCCTGCGCTGGCCAAATGGCCGAACACGGAGTACCAGACCGCCAAGTGGGCCGGGTATTCCCCGGTCACTCGCTTCCCCTTAACTTCATGGATCGTTTTAATTGCTGAGTCCTTCCGCACAAGCAGGGCCGCTAACAATGGCGCCCCCCGCATCACTAGCCGGGCATTGGGTGTGTGCGGGAAGGGGTTCTTACCTCCAACCTTCAACCGAACCGGTCCTTGATAGGCGAGCCCCATGTCAACGGCATTGACCACGCCGAAGTCCAACTCACCGCTGTTGATAAGGGGGAGGAACGTGCTGGTACCTGTGTATGGCTGGATCGTTAGCTGGATCGGGGTCGCTCCGCTCGCCACCTTGGCCAGCCCGCTGGCGAGTGCATAGAAAACGGTACCTGCCGGGATGGTCCCAACCGTCGCCGACTTGGGCATTTGCGCCCAGGTTGCTGACTGAGGCAAGAGATGAACCAGTGTAAGGATGGTTCCGACAATTAGAGTCCGCTTCATAGATTCCTCCTTAGGAAGTTGTCTACGGGTTCTGAGCGAGAAGTTTTTTTTGCGCTTCATCCATCTCTTTTTTCCATGCCCCCTTCTCCTGATAGAACTTGATCGCCCCGGGATGATAGGGGATGGTAATGTCCGCAGAGGCCAATCGATCTCGCGTCCACTCCTTGAAAGTCGGATGAATTGGCGGGAGCTTCTCTGCGTTATCCCAGACCGCCTTCAGAATAGCAGTCACCAATTGATCCGAAGCCGCTTTATGGGTGGCGAAGTGGATGTCGTAAGCGACAAAGCAGGTGTCCTCGACCACCGCGGCTCCGCCTCCGGCCTTGACGATCCTCGTGTAGTAGCCCGGGACTGCTTGGCGAATACGCCTATCGCCCTCCGGGGAGCAGTCGATCGTGAGGTGTCGCACCCCAACGGACGCATCGGCTTCTCTGATCTTTGCCATGTTCAAGGCACCCGTGGTGACATCAGCGCGCCCCTGAACGAGGGCGTCGATGCCGTCGTTGACAGCGGGCACGGGGACCACTTTGACATCCTTCCATGTGAGCCCTCCGTTCGCCAACTGCCCAAACATATTAAACCAGACCGCCTGATGCGCGGGATACTCCCCAGTGACCCGCTTCCCCTTGATGTCGTGGACGCTCTTTAACGGTGAGTCCTTCTTGACGAGCAGCCCGATAAGCAGCGGCGCTCCCCGCATCACGAGCCGGATACTGGGGGAGTGTGGGAAGTCATTCTTTCCGCCGACCTTGAGCTTCTGCGGCCCCACATACGCCATTCCCATGTCAACCCCGTTCACGAGCCCGAAGTCCAGTTCCCCATTGTTGAGAAGAGGGAGAAGAGTGCTGGTTCCCGTGTAGGGCTGGATCGTCATCTGAACCGGCCCAGCCTCCGTGGAGACCTTAGCGAGTCCGCTCGCCAGCGCGTAGAAGACTGTACCCGGCGGGTTTGTCCCGATCGTGGCAGAGCGGGGAAGCTTTTGGGCCTGGGCCGGATCGATCTGTAAAAGGGCGATTATGAACTGGGTAGCTATCCATAGTTTACCTGCATAGCATGTTAAACGCATAGGTTATCCTCCTCTATTCTGGCACAATCTATTGCTACCCCTTCCATCCTGTCAAGCACTCTTTGGACCCTTGAAGGATCAGAGTAGAATAAGTCCATGAAACTCACCGACCTCTCTGCCCTCTGCCGCGAGCTGGAGGCCACGCGGAGCCGGCTTAAAAAGACCGCCTTAACCGCGGAGTTTCTGCGCCAGCTTAGCGTAGATGAAATTCCCCCGGCGGTGGCCTTTTTAACCGCACGCCCACTCCCAGCATCGGATCCTCGGGCGCTGGAGGTAAGCTGGGCAACACTCTCTGAGCTGCCCGAATCGGTAGCGGATGCCCCAGCAGATTCGACCCTTACAATCCTGGATGTTGCGCAGAGCTTTGCTAGCCTGGCCGAGGCGACGGGTACAGGATCAAGACGGAAGAAGGCCGAACTCCTCCAGGAACTTTTCAATCGGGCTACTGAAGAGGAACGGGAAACACTTAAGAAGATCCTTTTAGGTGAGATGAGAATCGGCCTTCACGACGGGCTGATCCAAGATGCGTTGGCCAGTGCGATTGGGGTTGATGATGAGCTGATCCGTCGCGCCGCTCTTTTTCTTTCGGACCTTTCAGAGGTCGCGCGGATTGCGCTGACCGGAGGGGTCAACGACCTAAAGCAGGTCGGTCCACGTCTTTTCGTTCCTCTGCTCCCGATGCTTGCCGAACTCTCTCAGGATTTCGCTGAGGTATTCGCCGCGCATGGCGCCCGGACTGCCCTTGAGTTTAAGTACGATGGCGCGCGGATACAGCTTCATAAGGCAGGAGACGAGGTGCGTATCTGGAGCCGTCGTCTCTCTGAAGTAACATCGAGCCTTCCCGACGTAGGTGAAATCGCGCGTCGCCATCTCAAGGCCGAATCATTCATACTCGATGGCGAAGTCGTTGCGGTCGGACGGGAAGGTAGGCCGCTCCCGTTTCAGGAGTTGATGCGGCGGTTCCGGCGCATTCGCAACGTTGAGGCTACAGCCCGGGAGATTCCTCTTGCCCTTTATCTGTTCGACTGCCTGCTGATCGATGGCCGCTCGCTCATCGATGAGCCTTACGAGGCACGCTGGGCAGAGTTGGAGCGCATAACCGGCAGGAGCTACCTGGCACAGCGGGTGATCGCAGCCGATGTAGCAGCCGCTGAGGCTTTCCTCGTCGAGGCGCTTGCTCTGGGGCACGAGGGAGTCATGGCGAAGGCCCTGAGTAGTCCCTACGCGCCAGGCAGCCGTGGCAAGCGCTGGTTTAAGGTCAAACCATCCGAGACCATTGACTGCGTTATCGTGGCTGCAGACAGGGGCTCAGGACGCCGGCGTGGGTGGCTATCTAACTACCACTTGGCAGTAGCAGAGGATGCCGGCGGCTTCTCACCTGTGGGAAAAACCTTCAAGGGTCTTACCGATCAAGAGTTCACTGCTATGACTGCTCGGCTTCAGGAACTCAAGCTTCATGACGACGGCTACACCGTCACTGTCCGTCCTGAGGTCGTTGTGGAAGTGGCCTATAACGAGATTCAGCGGAGTCCGCAGTACAGCTCGGGATTCGCCCTCCGCTTCGCCCGCATCACCCGCATTCGGGAAGACAAGAGCCCTGAGCAGGCGACGACACTCGCGGAGCTCCGCACCCTTTATGATAAGCAGTTCGCGTCCAAAAGCCGTCTGGAATTATGATTGAACTCTTGCGCCGACACGCTTGCTTTCCATTGAGTTAGGGCCGATCTGAAGGGAGAGACTTGTAGCTCTTTCCGTCTCGGATAGTCAGGACCGGTACTAGGCCCTGGCGGGCTGTAAGAGACTCCCCTTGAGAATCCACGGCCTTCCATTCACGCTCCTCAAGTCTCAACACCGAGATGTCGGCCGCGCGTCCTACTTCTAAGGAACCCAACTCATTAGCTCGGCCCAGTAGCCGGGCGGCGTTGGCTGTCGCCATCTTCGCCACTTCAAAGAGCGAAAAACCAAGCGACATTAGCTTTGCCATGGTTGTAGGCAAGTCGTAGACTGGGCCCGGGCGATTGAGGCGATGTCCATCAGTCGAGACCGCGTCCGGCTCAAGCCCCTGATCCAGCACTCTTTGGGCCACTTTGAAGTTCAAGTTGTGAAGGCCATGCCCTACATCAAAGAGAATACCTTCGTCTCGGGCTGCGCCCACCTCGGGCCAAAGCTTGCCATTCGGGTCCAGGAGCCCTCCGGGGTGGATGGTAAACATGTGCGTAACCGTGTCCCCAGGGCGCAAGTGTGCTAGAACCTCGCCGATCAAAGGAGGCCTTGCCTCGCGTCCCCAGCTCTCGCCGATGTGTATCAAGAGCGGCAGCCGGAGGCTGTCGGCCAGCCGACGCGCCCGGCGCAGCGGCTCCAAGCCTTGCGATCCCAGGGCCGTCCCGGTGGCCATCACTTTGATCCCGACGATCATGTCGCGGTTCGCCTCTGCGGCTTGGCCAATTCGCTCTTCATCGATCAAGCGGGGATCGGCCAGCGTGCTGTAGCTTGGGCCAGCCACCGAGCCCAGTGTCGAAAGGTTGATGTAAGCCAGAACACGGCTTTTAGCCGGCTCCGCAATATGCTGGCGGAAGATCTTTATGAGACTGTGACCGGCGCTTCCAGCATCAACGACGGTAGTGACTCCGGAGCCCACGCCGAAAACGTCAGGATCGGCACCAAAGGCACCCAGTCCGTCCATCACATGGAGGTGCACATCGATCAATCCTGGGAGGACTAGGAGATCCCTGACATCGACAACCTGAGCGTCTTCAAGAGAAAGGTTGGCCCCGATCTCGTCTATGCGTCCCTCCCGGACCCGGACATCGAGAATTCTATCCAGACCCTGGCTGGGATCTATGACTCGACCGCCCTGTAAAAGCAGGCTGGTGTTTGACACCTTAAGGATGGGTGAGGCGGTGAATGATTTGGCCTAACGGCTCTGCAGGACTTGGCCCGCCAGATTGGTTACCTTGTCTACCCGGATGACCACAGCCGCACCCTTGCGCTCCGGGTCCTTATCCAGCTCATCCTTGACCGTGCGGGCCATGACCTGCTCCCTGATGGGTCCATCCTGATAGACCGTCGTCGCACCGTGGAAGCGAAAGTTAACCCTTGTCTTCGGATCCCTAAAGAGCACTACGACCTTCGGGTTCTCCAAGACATTTTTGAGATGCTGGCGCCTTGTGCGCTCCCAGTAGGCGAGCGATTCATTGTTAAACACCATCATACTGCCTTTGTACCCGATGTCCGGCTCTCCGTTCTCCGAGGCCGTGGCGAGAATGCAAGGACTCCCGTTAGCCAGGGCATTATCAATCATCTCGCGCATCTGGTCTGTTAGAGTAATCATGGTCCCTTCCTATAAGAGAGCTAACCTAAAGTCAATGGAACTGCTTCTCTCCTTCCTTATTACATTACACCGGCCATTCTTCCAGACGATAGGCCTGATCCCAGAAGAGAAACTCGTAGCGACTGCTTAAGAGAAAATGAGAGTGCATAATCTTTTTCTCTTCGCCTTTGGCGCTATCTCCTAAATGATTCATCAAATGGATCTGCTCTCGCACCGGCTTCCAATACCCTTCCGAGGCATAGGTCTCGATCCATTCGCGATATATCTTCGGGCTCTTGGGGCGATTCTTATGGAGCTTTCTTCCTACTTCGCCGTAGATCCAATAGCACGGAAGGACCGCCGCGACAATCTCCCCTAAGTTTCCCCCTCGTGCCACCGCTTGCAGGTGTCTCGTATAGGCCTCGGTGATCGGTCCCTTGGGTGTGGTGTCGAGCTGCCTTTGGGAGAACCCCAAACTCTTGCCGTAGCTAGCATGGAAAGTCCTCTCAACCTCGACCGCAATCAGGGCATGACGGGTAAAGATCTCCAGGGTTTTAAGATCAGACGACTTGGCGCCGCCCAAACAGAGGACTTGAGCGAAATCGAGAAGATAGAGGTAGTCCTGGAGGATAAAGTAGGTGAAGCGATCCATGGTGAGGGTCCCAGCATGGAGCTCACGGAGAAAGGGATGGGCGCGGATCTCGCGCCAGATTTTATCCGCCTTTCGCCTTAACTGCTCGCTGAATGGCCTTGCCACTTAAGTTACCTGCCTAACAGAAAACTTTTCTGTGGCTCTATTCCTTCTTGCAGTTTGTTTAAATTCTTTCTATAACATACCCCCTACGGGTTGTCATGTTTATATCTGCTGCGGCAGAACCGCAGCAAGAAGCAGAAAGGAAAAGCAATGAAGAAAAAGATTCGCATGCGCGTTAATGGCAAGAAAATGGAGGTGGAGGTTCCCACCAATCGCCTTTTGGTAGACTGCTTGCGCTATGACCTGGGATTGACCGGCACCAAAGAGGGATGCAGCGTCGGGGTCTGTGGCGCCTGCACGGTCCTGATGGACGGGGAGATGGTCAGCTCTTGCCTCGCCCTGGCGGTATTTGCCGACGGCCACGAGATCACAACGGTCGAGGGATTGGCCAAAAACGGCGAGCTGCATCCGGTCCAGAAAAGCTTCATCCAATACGGCGGCTTCCAGTGCGGGATCTGCACCCCGGGTCAGGTCGTAGCAGCCAAGGCCCTGCTGGATGAGATTCCCAAGCCTAATGAAGAACAGATCAAAGAATGGATGATGGGAAATCTATGTCGCTGCACAGGCTATTACAAGATCATCGAGTCGATTCAAAAGGCGCACCAATTCGCCAGATAGGGGCACAGCCATGATACCATTCGAATACCGCACCCCTAAGAGTCTGAAGGAAGTCCAAAAGGATCTGAGACAGTTCGGCACCGACGCCAAGCTGATCGCCGGGGGGACAGCTCTCATCATCATGATGAAGCAGCGGCTTGTACGCCCCACGTACTTGATCAGTTTGCGCTCGGTGCGCGGCTTAAACGGCATCACCCAAAAAGACGGCGGGCTGCGTATTGGCGGCCTGGTAACTCATCGTGAGTTGGAAACTTCTTCCCTGGTGCGTCGACGCTTGCCGCTCTTGGCCGAGACCTACCGGCACGTCGCCACGATCCGCGTGCGCACCATGGCGACGGTGGGAGGCGGGCTTGCCCATGCCGATCCCAACCAGGACCCACCGCCCACCCTGATTGCCTTAGGGGCAACCGTAAAGGCGGGCTCGTCCAACGGCAGCAGGGTCATTCCCTTGGACGGATTCTTTACCGACTACTACGAGACTGTGCTGAAGCCGGACGAAGTCATCACCGAGGTTTTTGTCCCTCGCTTACCGGCAAACAGCGGGGCCGCTTTTCTCAAATTTCTCCCCCGCACCGCAGATGACTATGCGACGGTCTCCGCCGCGACTGTGGTCACCCTGGACCGCGCGAGGAAAATCTTTACCGATGTACGGATCGCTTTGGGAAGCGTGGGGACGACACCGATTCGCGCCCGAGAGGCTGAGGCGGTGCTACGTGGACAGCCTGTCAAAGCTGAGGCGCTACGCGAGGCTGCCGAGAAGGCCAAGCAGGCTGTCGATCCGGTGAGCGATTTCCGCGGCTCGGCGTCCTACAAAAAGGAGATGGCCGGAGTGTTTGTCCGCCGTGCCCTAGAAAAAGCCCTGGAGAGTCTATCCGGGAGAGGCAAAGCTAAGCGAAGCCGCCCAGCACCAAAGAGGAGGAAAAGGTGAAGTTCAACCAACGTGCGGTTATCCCTGTGGCTCGGCAGCCCCTGTGGGACTTTCTCATGGACGTCCCCAAGGTGGCCCGCTCCCTCCCGGGAGTAGAAGCGGTAAGCCAAATCGATGACACCACATATCAGGGGACTCTTAAGGTGCGTGTGGGTCCCATCTCCCTCAACCTTCAGGGAAAGATTATTGTGGAACAGCGCGACCGCGGGAATTGGCGTGCTGCCCTTCGGGCTGAGGCGAGCGACCGGATGGTGGCCGGGGCAGTCAAGGGCAAGACCAACATGGAGCTTAAGGAGATCAGCCCCAAAGAGACGGAGCTCCTGGTCGAGACCGATGTCAACATCCTAGGGAAGATCGGTGAGTTCGGCCAACCGATCATTCGCAAGAAGGCGGACACGATGCTTCAGGAATTTGTCGAAAACATTAAGAAGCAATTGGCCGGAAGCTAGGGTAACACCCGCCGCCTCTCTGTCTCTTCCATCCTTCCCGATACGCTATCATGGCAAGCTTGGCTCAGTTGCTTGCGGCCTAAAGAGCTATTTCTATAAAGGGAGGTTTCTATCTCTGGCCGGATCTTCACCGAGACCTCAATGCTCTGAAGGGCCAAGAGATTCCAGAAATGGCTTACAAATTCCATGTCGCCGTACCAATATACTAGGTCTCTATTCGCACTGGATAGCGGCCGATGATCAACGCCTCGATAGGTAAGAGTCACAGGAGCTACCGGTGCCCGAGCCCTCAAAGCTGCAGCGAACGGCGCGGATTGAAAAGGTAGTAGACTCTCTCCATTAGTCGAAGTGCCTTCGGGGAAGATAAGGACGTTCGCGTTTTGCCTCAACTTTTTAGCTATCTCCTCTACGAGCAAAGGAATTCTATCCTTCCTTTGGCGATCCACAAATACCGTTCCGCAGAGGGCCGTCCACTGGCCGATCAAGGGCCATCCTCTCACCTCTTTTTTGGCAACATAGATCACCGGGAAGAGGCTCCCCAGGACCATGCCGTCCACATAGCCGAGGTGATTGCTTACAATAAAATTGCCGCCGCTCTCTAAACGATCCTGCTCTCCCTCCACGGCAATCTGGATGTTTAAGATCTTACACAAAAGCCGGGCGAACGTTCTTGTCACTCTGCTGATCCATCTCCCGCGGTCGGGGAGCCTAAAGAGGGATACTCCTAGATGGACCAAGAGCGCCCAGCAAAAGAAGATCGGCAAGAGAGACAAAAAAGCGATCAGCTTAACTGGCCGCACGGTCCACCTTTGACACTAGGTATCCATAACGGCGGAGATACTCGCTGCTCATCTTATTCACATCCAAGAGCAAAAAGAAGTCGGTGGTACCGAACTCCAGATCCAGCGCGGGCGGACCGCACAGAACCGCGCCGACCTTCAGGTATCCCTTGATGAGACTCGGGAGGCGGGAAAATACCGACCGCTCCTCTTGGATCTCGACCTCCTCATCCAGACCCGGGAACGTTTTGTCTGGCAGGGGTTGGACTCTCAGCCCCTCTGACGCATAGTGTCTTTTTTTGAGCAGTGAAAACGACTCGCTCACCTCGCGTGGATCGGTCGTATAGAGGCTCGCGCATCCAAAGAGGTAACGCACCTGATGGGTCTTCACATACTCGGCAATGGCATCCCACATATGGAGAAGCAGGCCTTTATCGCGATAGTCCTTATGGGCGCACGTGCGTCCCATCTCCAAGAGTTCGCCTTCGAGCTTCTTGATCTTCTCGAGATTGAATTCCCTTTCCGAATAAAAACCGAAGTGCTTGCGGGTCTCTGAACCTAGCAGGAGGCGGTAGGTTCCTACAACCTGCCCCTTGTGGAGGTCCCGGACGATCAGGTGGTCACACAAAGCGTCAAAATCATCGACGTCCAGTCCCCGCTCGTAGGAGGTTTTTAAGCCCTTTTTCATCTCGAGATTGAAGACTTCAAATCTCAACCTCTGGGCTCCTTCGATCTCTCTTTTATCTCTGGTAATCTTAATTTCAAGATTAGTCATATCTCTAGCGGTGGCTCCAATGTGGTTTTCTCTTCTCTAAGAAAGCCCGCACACCCTCTTCCACGTCCTCGGTCTTCAGCAGCTCCTGGATATAGAGATCCTCGGACCTCTGCAGGGCCTCAGAAAAATTTTTTAGCGATATCTCCCTCAATCCCTTGAGCGCGATGCGCAGAACGGCCCGACTTTTGCCTTGAAGCTCTCCCAAGAGGGCCTCGAGGGCCTGCTCCAGTTTATCGGCCGGGACCGCGCGGTTAATCAATCCGATCGCCAAGGCCTCTTGAGCCGAGATTCTACGTCCCGTAAGGGTCATCTCTGCAGCCCGATGATAGCCGAGTTGGGAGGGAAAACGGGCCAGGGCGACAGGGGGATAACAGCCGACATCAATTTCAGGGGTCGCAAAGATGCTATCCTCAGAGGCCAAGATAAAATCGCAGGAGCTTGCCAGCTCACAGCCTCCCCCGAGACAGGCCCCTCGCACTAGGGCTATGGTGATTTGGGGAAGGGACAAAAGACTTCGAATCACGCCGTGGGCCGCTTCCAACATCTCCGGAACCTTCTCGCGGGTGTGGTCCTTGACATCGACTCCGGCTGAAAAGGCGCGCTCACCGCCTCCACGGATAACGAGAAAATCGACGATTGCATCACCAGCCACCGAGTCTAGAGCCGCTTTGAGCTCCCTCAACATGGAGAGATCCAACACGTTGAGTGGGGGTCGCTCGAGCGTCATCGAAGCTGTCCGATCTTTTTTTTCTAGGAGAATACTCATCCTGCAACTACTGGGCCTCAACGGGCTTTTTCAAGAGGGTCGCTCCCTCTCTTCGAACTTCTGGTACGGAAAGGATAACGAAATTGGCGAGGAAGATAGTCCCGGCAAGAAAGTAAAAGGCCGACAGGATGCCCCAGCGGTCGGCGATAAATCCACAAAGAACCGGAGACAAAGAGCTGAATACGGATTGAGCGCCCGAAAAGACACTCACCGTTGTTCCTCCCATCTCCTTGGGTCCTATGTCTAAAACCCACGCCCAGATAACCGGCCTTATGGCATAAAGGAAAAAGCCCAAAAGGGCCAAGACCGCAATGAACAACCAAGTGACTTGAAAGTAGGCGAGCACAACTAGGACAATACTGGTAGAGATGAGTCCAGCGGTGATGACGGGTTTTCTTCCGCTTCGATCTGAAATGCCCCCAGCCAGCGGAGTCGAAATCATGCCGGCCGTTTGGGCCACAGATAGATAGAGTCCAGCTAGGGCGCTGGAGAGACCTACATGGTGGGTCAAATAAATGGGAAGGAAGGTATGCAGGCCAGATTGCGTCATCGAACGCATGCCGGCAGCGCAAGTCAGGAGAACGAGGTGAGAGTTGCGGGCCATGCTCTTGATCCCGTTCAGGTAGTGCGAAAAAGAGATTCCTCTCTTGCTTTGGGACTGCATCTCTGGCTTACCGAAGAGAAACTTCCATAAGACAATGGCAATGAGCAGCCCAGGAATCAGATTCAGAAAGAGGACGTTGCGCCATGAGAAGGTGAGGAGAAGCACGCCGACCAGCAAAGGCGCAAGGCTTTCACCCACATTGGGACCTACGGCGTGGATAGCGATGGCAAAGCCGCGCCTCTCCGGATATTTCTCCGAGAGAGTGGAAATGGCTGCTGGATGCCACAGATAATTGCCCACGCCGACAAAGGCCATGAAGAGAACCACCCAAAAATAGCTGTAACTTAGCCCAACGAAAAAGTAGGGGATCCCCGTCCAGAGCAAGGCCAGGGCCATCAGCAGACCTCTTCGACCGACGATGTCCACTAGCATCCCTGAAGGGATGTTGACAGCGAGGTTCGCCGCGGCCCTGATGGTGATGAGAAAACCAGCCTGACTATAGGTGAGATCTAACTCGCGGACGAGAAAGGGAAGGAGGAGATAGAAAGTTGCAGGACACCAATGAGTGAAGGCATGGCCCAAGGTAATCAGCCATAAAAGAGAGTCCGTTTTTTTGAGCTCCTTCCATTTTTCCTTAACCTGGTTCAATCCGTTCATCCAAACCCCTTTATCACGGCAATCTGCTTTTTTTAAACTAGCGATCTCCTTTTTACAAGGGCTTCAGCCCTCGTTTGACAAAAGGAAAATAAATACCTAGAATAAAAGAGTTTTTCGCATCTATAGGAGGGGGATCTCATGAAAACTCTGCGGCTTCTAATCGCTCCGGTAATCTTTTCCATAGCTCTCTTTTCAATTCCACTTCAGGCCGGTGCAGATGAATACGACGACAGCCAGTCCCATCCCCTTAGGATTTTAGGTTATCTGCTGCATCCCATCGGTGTCATAACGGAATGGACTGTCACTAGACCATTCCATCTCCTAGTAAGCGGTACTAAGACGCAGGAGTATATCTTCGGTCATAACCCCCATCCACCCCTCTTTGCCGAGCCGAAACCAATCTATGGTTATGGAGTTACCAAACGAGAACCTCAGAAGCAGGCGCCACCTCCCAAGCAGGTTGCATCTAAGGAGCCGGTGGCCGAGAAAATAATCGTCAAAGAGATCATCGTGGAGAAGCCTGTCATCAAGGAGGTTCCCAAGATCGTCGAGGTTGAAAGGGTCGTTTTCCCTGATATCGCTTTTCGCTTTGACTCAGCCCAACTCACAGAACTCGGCAAGGGTACCGTCTATCTCGCGGCCCAAAGATTCAAGGAAAAATCCAATATTGTCGTTGTGATTGAAGGCCATACCGATTATATCGGGAGCGATGAATACAACCAGAAGCTTGGGCTCCGCCGGGCACAGACAGTGATGAAGGAACTGGCACAGCTAGGGATCGACCCAGAGCGAATGTCAGCAGCCAGTTTTGGAGAATCCAAGCCGCTCATTGAGCAGCAAACTGATTGGGCGCGCGCTGTCAACCGGCGAGTAGAGTTCAAGGTCACGACTCCCTGAGGAAGGCTTTTTAGGATCTCAAAAGCCCAGCTGAGAAAATACGGCTGGGCTTTTTTTTAACAGCCCCTTCCCCAGGGATGGCCATCGCCATGATTTACCATCCCAAGGATGCTTTCTATCGCAGGGCAAAAAGGGAAGGCTACCGTTCCCGCGCAGCTTACAAGCTCTTAGAACTCAACCGGCGCTTTAACATCATTAGGCGGGGGGATCGAGTGGTCGACCTCGGCGCAGCGCCCGGTGGTTGGTTGCAACTGGTCTCGCAGCTAACCGGACAAGAGGGTAAAGTCATAGGGGTAGACATACAACCGATCGAGCCTTTTCCAGAACAGAACATCTTACTCCTCCAGGAGGATATCACTTCGGAGGACAGCCAAAAGAAAGTAAAAGAACTTTTAGGATACTGGGCGGACTGTGTCCTCTCCGACCTTTCCCCACGCCTAAGCGGCATCCACCATGCGGATGTCATTCGCTCCCTCGAACTGAGTCGCTCGGCGCTTAAGATCGCTTGCAACCTTCTCAGGCCTGGAGGAAATTTCTTGGTCAAGACGTTTGTGGGGGAAGAATTGAATGCCTTCTCCCTAGAACTTAAGCGGCACTTCCAGTCTATTGAGCGCACCCGCCCTGAAGCTACCCGCAAAGGCTCTTCGGAGATCTACTTCTGCGCCAAAGGCTTTCAAAAAGGGGAGGGTTATGGAAGGCTGGAGAACCAATGACTGAGCTTCTCGGTGTCAAAATCTCTATGAATCCCTGGGTCCTATTGCCACTGGTCATCCTCGCCACCGCCATTGTGGCGCTTTTGATCAGCGCCATTGTTCTTTGGCTTCTTAGAGGGGTCGTGCAGAGGACCTCAACGGAGATGGATGACCGGATATATCGACTCCTGGAGAGATACCTCTTTCCACTTCTCAGCATAGCTGGACTTCTCCTCATTGTAGATGTGGTTCCTCTTCCCGTAGAGGTTCTTCGGGCGGTACACCGGCTCCTCGTCCTTTCGGGTCTCCTCCTAGCGGTCTTTTTTTTGACTAAGGCGGGCTTGCTCATCTTGCATCATATTGAAGCCCGCTATGAAGCGGTGGCTAACATCAGAGGGCCTGTCGAAATTCTCACCAAGATTGTCTTCATTACGGTCGGGGCTATGATTATCCTCGACAATCTGGGAATTTCTTTGACCCCGCTTATCACGACCTTCGGGATTGGAAGTTTGGCAGTAGCCATTGCCTTGCAAGATACCCTGGGGAACTTTTTTGCTGGACTTTACATTAAGGCAGACCGGCCTATAGAGCTGGGCCAGTATGTCCGCTTGGAAAGTGGACAGGAAGGATATGTAGACCACATCGGTTGGCGCTCCACCCGAATTCGGGCGCTGCAAGACAATATCATCGTTGTCCCTAACAGCAAGCTGGCCCAGACCATCATCACCAACTTCAATCTGCCTGGGAAGCAGATGGCCTTATTGATACCCATCGGGGTCTCCTACGACTCGGATCCTCAAAGAGTGGAAGAGATCTTGGTGGATGAAGCGAAAAAGGCTGTTAGCGAGGTTGACGGGCTGCTCGGCGATCCTGAACCCTTTGTCCGTTTCATCCCTGGCTTCGGCGATTCCTCTCTCAATTTTACCCTCACCTGCCAGGTGAGACAATTCGTGGATCAGTTTCTGGTGCAGCATGAACTCAGAAAGAGAATCTTGAAGCGGTTCGATAAAGAGAAGATCCATATCCCTTTCCATAGGGCTTACCTCAAGCCTGATTCTGATGACGGCTCGAGAAGCTGATCTATGAAAGACGAACAGAGATAAGCCCTCCGTGAGCGAAGGGAAAAAGAAAGGCATGACGCTGCAAAAACAGGTTAGAGATTCAGCTGCAGGAGGCGAAATCCGGCCGGTCCGAACTGGTGTGACGCTGATTACCGAAGACGACATCTATCTTTTCAATGAGGGGAGCCATTTTCGACTATACGAGAAACTCGGTGCCCGTGCGCTCAGTGCGGAGGATGGGCGGGGAACCTATTTTGCTGTCTGGGCGCCTGACGCTGAGCAGGTCTTCGTCATGGGTAGCTTCAATGGCTGGGATAGAGCGAAACACGCCTTGCAGCCGCGGGGCCAGTCGGGAATCTGGGAGGGCTTTCTCCCGGGCGTGGACAAGGGCGCTCTGTACAAGTACCACATCGTCTCTCGCTTCCATGGATATCGGGTGAACAAGGCCGATCCTTTCTCGGTTTTCAACGAAATACCCCCTAAGACGGCCTCGATCGTCTGGGATTTAAATTATGCTTGGGGGGACGAGGAATGGATGGCGGAGAGGCGCCATCAACGGAATAGGTTGGATCGGCCGATGGCCATTTACGAGGCGCACCTCGGTTCCTGGAGGCGCGTAGCCGAGGAAAAGAACCGTTCCCTTTCGTACCGGGAGTTGGCTCTCCAATTGGCGGAGTATGTGCAAAGGATGGGATTCACCCATGTCGAATTTCTTCCAGTTATGGACCATCCCTTCTTCGGCTCCTGGGGATATCAGATTACGGGCTACTTCGCGCCCTCAGGCAACTATGGCACGCCGCAGGATCTTATGTATCTCATTAATTGCCTGCACCAGCACGGTATTGCAGTGATCCTTGACTGGGTGCCTTCGCATTTTCCTACTGACGAGCACGGTCTGGGTTTCTTCGACGGAACGCACCTCTACGAGCACGCAGATCCGCGCCAGGGTCTACACCGCGAGTGGAACAGTTTCATTTTCAATTATGGGCGAAACGAAATACAGAGTTTCCTCATCAGCAACGCCCTTTTTTGGCTGGAGAAGTACCACGCAGACGGCCTCCGTGTGGACGCAGTCGCCTCTATGCTTTACCTGGATTATGCGCGAAAAGAGGGTGAGTGGATACCGAACAAATACGGCGGACGCGAAAATCTCGAGGCCATGACGTTTCTCAGGCGTTTGAACGAGGAGATCTATAAAAATTATCCCGACGTTCAGACAATTGCTGAGGAGTCCACGGCCTGGCCCATGGTTTCGCGGCCGACCCACCTGGGTGGTCTGGGCTTCGGCCTCAAGTGGGACATGGGCTGGATGCACGACACGTTAGAATACATGTCCAAGGAAGCCATCCACCGAAAGTACCATCACAACAACCTGACCTTTCGGATGCTGTATGCCTTCCACGAGAACTTTATCCTGCCTCTTTCCCACGATGAGGTCGTTTACGGCAAGCTCTCGCTGCTCGGCAAGATGCCAGGTGATAACTGGCAGAAGTTTGCTAACCTGCGCTTGCTGTTCGCCTATATGTACGCCCAGCCGGCCAAGAAGCTGCTTTTTATGGGAGGGGAGTTCGGCCAGTGGCGAGAGTGGGTCCACGACGGCAGCCTCGACTGGAACCTAGTGGAATTTGCCCCGCACTCCGGCCTTCAGAGATGGGTGGCGGAACTAAACCAGCTCTACAGAAACGAACCAGCGCTCCACGAGCTCGACTGCGACCCGGTTGGCTTCGAATGGGTCGACTGCAACGATGCCGAATCGAGCGTGATCAGCTTCATTCGGAAAGGGAGGTCCACAGACGGCATCGTGCTCGTCGTCTGCAATTTCACACCCATACCCCGTTACAGCTACCGGGTAGGCGCTCCGCGCGGTGGCTTTTGGAGGGAGATCTTGAATAGCGATGCCACCATATATGGGGGGAGCGGTCAGGGCAACCTGGGCGGGGTGGAGGCAACCTCAGTAGCCTTGCACGGTCGCCCTTACTCCCTCACTCTCAATCTCCCTCCCCTGGCAGCTATGTTTTTGAAGAGCGAAGTCCCGTAATCATCTCACCCGTGAGGGGAATATCTAGGAGGACCGCATGAAGGTATGGCCAGGGAATCCGTATCCACTTGGAGCAACCTGGGATGGATCAGGGGTCAACTTCGCGCTGTTTTCCGAGAATGCTACAGGGGTCGAGCTGTGTCTATTTGACGGGCCGGAGGGAAACCACGAGGCGGCTCGAATCCAAATGAATGAACAGACGCATCAAGTCTGGCACATATACTTGCCGGAGGCGCGTCCAGGACAACTCTATGGCTACCGAGTACACGGACCTTACCAGCCTTCAGAAGGTCATCGATTCAATCCTGCTAAGCTCCTTATCGATCCCTATGCCAAGGCCATTGCTGGGACCTTACGGTGGAGCGACGCTCTCTTTGGCTATGCGATCGGGCACGCGGACGCCGACCTATCTATAGATGAACGCGATAGTGGTCCAGGAGTGCCGAAGTGCGCGGTGGTGGACGCAGCTTTTAGTTGGGAGAATGACATTCCTCCACGGACTCCTTGGCATAAGACATTGATCTACGAGATGCACGTTAAGGGGTTTACGGCCCGCCACCCAAAGGTGCCTAAGGAACTAAGAGGAACTTATTCTGGTCTCACCCAACCCGCGATCACGGACTATCTCCGTTCACTGGGGATTACAGCGGTAGAGCTTATGCCAGTTCATCAGTCTGTGGACGACAAAAATCTTGTGGACCGGAGGCTCACCAACTATTGGGGATACAACTCGATTGGTTTCTTCGCGCCTGACGTTCGATATGCCAGTGCTGGAGCGCTGGGCCAGGAAGTGGCGGAGTTTAAGACCATGGTCAAGACACTGCACCGCGAAGGCATCGAGGTGATCCTGGATGTGGTTTACAACCACACCGGGGAAGGGAACCACCTAGGGCCGACGCTTTGCTTTAGAGGTATTGACAATGCAGCCTATTACCGTCTTAAGGCCGACAATCGACGCTACTATGTGGACTACACAGGCTGTGGCAATACGCTGAACATGACCCATCCACGCACGCTCCAGCTTATCATGGACAGTCTGCGCTACTGGGTGCTCGAGATGCATGTGGATGGGTTCCGGTTTGACCTGGCTTCTGCCCTGGCACGCGAGCTCCATGCAGTGGACCGTCTAGGAGCTTTTTTTGACATTATCCACCAAGATCCGATGCTGTCTCAGGTAAAGCTCATCGCCGAACCGTGGGATCTGGGAGAGGGCGGCTACCAGGTCGGGAACTTTCCGGTTTTGTGGGCAGAATGGAACGCAGAATATCGGGATACTGTGCGGCGCTTTTGGAGAGGGGATGAGGGGTTGGTGGGGGGGTTAGCCTTTCGCTTGACCGGAAGTAGTGACCTGTATGGACGAGGGGGCCGTCGTCCCTACGCCAGTATAAATTTTGTAACGGCCCATGATGGCTTCACCCTGTCCGATCTGGTGAGCTACAATGAGAAGCATAATGAAGGCAACAGGGAGGGAAGCCGGGACGGTTACGATGGCAACCTAAGCTGGAATTGTGGGGTAGAAGGGCCGACTGACGACCGAGAAATTCTTGCGCTGCGGGCGCGCCAGCAGCGTAATTTCTTGGCGACTTTGATTCTCTCCCAGGGAGTGCCGATGCTGCTAGCGGGGGACGAGATCGGGCGTACCCAGGGAGGGAACAACAACGCCTATTGCCAGGACAACAAGATCTCTTGGGTGGACTGGAAAATGGATCGAGGGCGACGAGAATTACTGGACTTCACCAGGCTCTTGATCCGTCTGTTTCATCAACATCCGGTCCTACGGCGCCGCAAATTTTTCCAAGGGCGGACGATCCGCGGTTCAGAAGTCAAAGACCTGGCATGGTTCCGGCCAGATGGGAAAGAAATGACTGACGAAGACTGGAATAATTCATTTACCCGTTGTCTGGGCCTCCGGCTGGCCGGTGACGCGATCGAGGAGGTTGACATCCATGGCAACCGGATTGTGGATGACACTTTGCTGATTCTTCTGAACGCGCATCATGAACCGGTACCCTTCGTCCTACCAGCACACCGACGCAAGCTCAGGTGGCGGGTGGTCCTCGACACCAGTAAGCCTATGGCGAGGTCTCAGCAACTGATCCGGGGCGGAGAACCATACGAGCTGGAGTCGCGCTCGTTAGCGGTGTTGCTGCTCCCAAAGAATGACGAAGCGGAGTCTAGGGAGATAAAGTCGCAGCCTCCGCTTAATGGGATCAAGACACCCATGAGTTTCATCTTTCTCCCCAGAGGACGCGGGTCATCAGGAGAGATCTAGCGGCGGGAAATCTTACCACAATCGGCGATAGACCTGTCTACTCCACCGTCACGCTTTTGGCCAAGTTGCGGGGTTGATCCACGTCAGTGCCGCGGTGAACAGCGATGTGATAGGCGAGGAGCTGTAGCGGAATCGTGAGCACGACCGGGGTGAGAAAATAGGAGGACTTGGGGACGGTTAATACCCGGCAGGCCGCTGCCTCAACAAGGCCTTTGGACTGATCGGTTAGGACAATCACCTTTCCACCCCTTGACTCCACCTCTTTAAGATTCCCCAATGTCTTTTGAAAATAGCGATCTTTAGGCAGAAGAACCACAACGGGAACTTTTTCGTCGATTAAAGCAATCGGGCCATGTTTCATCTCACCTGCGGGATATCCTTCGGCATGGATGTAAGAGATCTCCTTTAACTTGAGGGCCCCCTCCAAGGCAATAGGGTAGTTAATACCCCTTCCCAGGTAAAGAAAATCAGAAGCCTTACTCAGATCCCTGGCTAAAATCTCCAATTCGCTCTCAAGCTTCAGGGCCTCTTCGACCCAATGGGGTAGATGCATGAGATCTTCCAAGAGCCTCTTGGCCCCGGCTCGCCTTAAGCTACCCCTCAGCCGTCCCAAGCCAATGGATAAAAGATATAGGGCGGTGAGCTGTGTGGTGAAGGCCTTGGTGCTTGCTACGCTGATCTCCGGCCCGGCATGGGTATAAAAGACCCCATCGGATTTGCGGGCCAAAGACGAGTCCACGACATTACAGACAGAAACGACTTTTGCTTTTTTTGTCCGAGCCATATCCACGGCTGCCAGGGTATCCGCCGTCTCTCCCGATTGACTGACAAGGAGGAGAAGGGAACGAGAGTCGATGAGAGGGGAGCGATAACGAAACTCCGACCCGTAGTCTACCTCGGCCGGGATCTGGGCGATCTCCTCCAGCATGAATTTTCCCAGAAGGGCGGCATGCCATGCAGTCCCGCAGGCGACCAGGTGAACTCTTTTGATCTGCTTGACTTCGCTTGCCCCAAGATGGACTTCCTGCAGTGAAACCTCACCCTCCCTGAGTGAGATCCGTCCGCGGAAGGTATCGGCGAGGGCCCGAGGTTGCTCATGGATCTCTTTGAGCATGAAGTGACGATAACCTCCCTTGCGGGCTGCCACGGCATCCCATGTGATCTCTCTAAAGGGTCGGTTGACTGTTTTCTTTCTTCCGTCCAGAATGCGGAAGCCTTCCGCCGTCACCTCGGCTACTTCCCCATCTTCTAAAAAGCTTACCTTCCGGGTATAGTCGAGCAGCGCCGGGATGTCGGAGGCCACAAAGCTTTCTCCCTTGCCCCAGCCCACCACGATGGGAGTAGAATTCTTTGCGACGATTAACCGTTTGGGATCCCTTTGGTTCAGGAAAACCAAGGCATAGGAGCCGTGGATCTCTTTGAGGCTCCTGTGTACCGCGGTGAGAAAATCCATTCCCTTTTGAATCTTCTGGTCGACGAGATGGGCCACGATCTCCGTGTCAGTCTCCGACTCAAACCTGGCTCCTTTTTTTAGCAGCTCCTCTTTGAGTTCCAGATAGTTTTCGATGATACCGTTATGAACCACTACCACCTCACCCGCGCGATGGGGGTGGGCATTGGTCTCCGAGGGCTTACCATGAGTGGCCCAGCGCGTGTGGCCGATTCCCACCTTTCCCACGACAGGTTTCTGGAGCAGGATCGCCTCGAGGTTTTTGAGTTTTCCCTCACAACGGCGAATGGTCACTTGACCACCATTCAGAACAGCTATCCCCGCCGAATCGTAGCCACGGTATTCGAGCTTTTTGAGGCTTTCCAAAATGAGTGGGGCAGCCTCACGGGTGCCTATGTATCCTACGATGCCGCACATAATCCTTATTCGTGCTCGTTACTCGTCCCGTCGTTAGTCGTGGCCTGTGAGCCATTTTTCACGAACACAAGACACGATCACGAGCTGTGACTAGGTTTTCGTCATTTTCTTCCGTTTTTGTTCGGTCCAGCCTTCTCTCAGCCGTTCGCTCCGTTCATTGTAAACCAGGGCCCCTGCCGGGACATCATGGCGCACTGTCGTGGCTGTGGCCACGTAGACATCATCGCCGAGACGGACCGGGGCAACCAGCGTCGAGTCGCTGCCAACCTGCACTCGATCGCCGATGGCGGTCCGATATTTCTGGAAGCCGTCGTAGTTGCATGTGATGGTGCCTGCGCCGATGTTGGTCTCGCGACCTACGGTGACATCGCCCAGGTAGGTCAGATGGTTTGCCTTCGAGCCCTCACCGATGATCGCTTCCTTGGTTTCGACAAAGTTTCCAATATGAACGCCCCGTCCGAGTGAGGTCCCCGGACGGAGGTGCGCGAAGGGACCAACTATGGCGCCTTCCTCGATCCGGCAATCCGTCAGGACGACAGAAAATCTAAGATGAACCCCGTTGCCTAAGCGGGCATCTGTCACATAGGCGTTACCATCAACAAGGCAGCGCTCACCGATGACCGTGTGGCCCATAAGATGGGTGTTGGGCCCGATGACGGTATCTCTCCCAATGGATACCCCTTCTTCGATGTAGGTCGTCTGCGGATCTTTGAGGGTTACGCCAGCTTCCATCCATTTCCGATTGATCCTCTCCTGCAAGGCCTTCTCCATAATCGCAAGCTCCTCTCTCGTATTAATGCCCAGGATTTCCCGTGTATCCTCGACCTGAACCGTTCTAACAGTTTCCCCTTTCCTTAGGGCAACCCCCACGATATCCGGCAGATAGTATTCCCCCTGCTGATTGTGGTTGTTCAACCCTTCCAAGGCAGAAAAGAGAAAGCTGGGGGAAACCACATAGATGCCCGCATTCACTTCCTTGATTTTCTTTTCTGGCTCACCCGCATCATGTTCCTCGATGATCCCGATTAGCTCTTCCCTCTGGTTGCGCAAGATTCTTCCATAACCCAGGGGCTGCTCCAAAGAGGCGGTGAGAAGTGTGAGCGCCGCATTGTGCTCGCGGTGCAGGCTGAGAAGTCTCAGCAAACTACTCTCGGAAACTGAAGGGACATCGCCGCTGAGGATCAGAAGGTCGCCGGAAAAACCGTGAAAGATTTCCTTCGTACAGCGCACCGCATGGCCGGTGCCGAGCTGCCTCTCTTGCAAAACCCATGTGATCCCCTCATCCCCGCATGCCCGCCTCACCTCATCCGCTCCGTTCCCCACAACGATCACAACCCTCTGCGGATTTAACTCTCGTGCAGTCCTCAGAGGATAGAAAAGAAGGGGTTTCCCGCCTAAGCGGTGTAGGACTTTTGGGAGACTGGACTTCATCCGCTTACCCAAACCAGCCGCTAGCAGGATGACCCCGAGAGCCCTCATTTTTCTCCTCTGATCCGAAAACCGTGGCGTGAGCCAAATTATAGCCTAACTATGGCCTCAGTCAAAGGGATGGCTCCTACTGCATTTTTCCTCTGTTGGCTAAATTTTAAAAGTGAACTGTTTAAGAATTAAAACTGAACTCCTTGTAAGTCGATTGTTTTGAGCTGTTGGACATCGAGCAACTGATCGTTGCGCCAGAAGCGGAGTTCCGTAAGGCCGTTGGTCATCGGGTAGAAGCGGATGTTGAGGGTGTCGCCGGGGTTGGCCTGGTTGACAGGAAGAGGGCGGTTGTTCAGAGAAACGCGGCGGTAAGCATCGACGGTGCGATCCAATCCTGAGGCAGAAGATGTCCTTGACTTGTAAGGTGGTTTGATTTTGAACTAATAGTGGAATTAGGAATTAGGGTCAGGCCTGAGTCTGTACTTTATGCCGTGTCTGTAGTAGCTGTGGTCAATGGCTAGAAAATCCCGAG
>JBOHVJ010000261.1:0-5603 GCA_050735075.1 Binatia bacterium | reverse complement strand
CTCGCTATGGCTTAAAGCCCACCACGAGATGGGCTCGACGGGACTCGGGGAGCGCTTCTCCTTCCGAATTGAGCGTGACGATGTACGTGCCCGCCTTTGGGATCGCTTCAGGTGGAATGATCGCCTTAAGCTCATCCTTTGAGACAAAACTGGTCGCGAGCGGCTCGCCGTTCAGCATGACGCGGTGGAATAGCCATATCCCACAGCGCTTCTTCCGTCATCTTGCGAATCGGTTCTTGAGTTCCCACCTTGGCAACCTCTGCGCCTCTGCGGTGAGCTTTCCGGAAAAATATTCACCGCGGAGACACGGAGCACGCAGAGTTAAATTCAGAACTCTCCTTATGTTTTACGGCTCTTTTTTACCGTTAAAACCACTGAGAAAAGCCGCGAGAAGAAGGCGCATATTTTCAGCATCACGGCCGCCCACCTCACCGATTAGTCTTAGTGGCCCGTCCGGGTCCACTTCTTTAATGAGTATGGTGGAAATCATTTGATGCACGAGCGTCTGCTTGGCGCCCTCCGCTTGGATAGCCGTAGCAGCGTCCTGGCCCGCAAGCCAAGCGCCAGCCCGCTCGTAGTCAAAATTGCTGTTGTCTAACAGATGAGGCGCTTCATCATACAGTCGTTGTTGGTGACCGGCATCCAGATAGTTCTTAAGGATCAACAGTAAATCGGCCGCATCTCTGCGCGGTGCCGTGGCGTGCCGTTCAGACCATGCGATCACTTTCAACACGGCGAGCATTGGCAATGATACGACAAGAACTCGTTGGCCCTCCGGCAGCCTTACGTCGATAGCTGAAGCCAGTGCCTCGCGATAGCCAAGGACCGTCATCGCTTCATCGCCTCGCGGCGGCCAGGCTATGGAACCATCTGGCCGTTCCAATCCGCCAAATGGGATGAGGTCTACTTGGCGGCGCTGTCGATGGTGAATTTTGTGAACTACTCGCTTATCCGCTTCAAAATAAGTAGACGCAACTAAGGCAGCCCGCAGAGCCGCGAAGTCCTCCCAATCGGCTACTGCAAATCCCAGGTCAACATCTTCGGTAGCACGGCTTACAGGAATTTCATACGCGTAATAGAGCAGTAAATCCCGTGCCATAGCTCCAACAAGGAGCGGTTTCCAGGCCGGTGCTGCAGCGCGCAGATCTGCAACTAACTCGGCCAAGAAGGTCAGGTCATTGTTATCGGCCAAATCGAGCGACGATATCATCATAAAGAAGCTTAGCGGTCTCCAGACACCGCGCATCTCCAATTGCCAAAAGATCCGCGTAGACCAGGGGAAGTGGCGTTATTAATGGTTCGTCGTTATCGAATTTCCAAAAACGTCTCAGGATCTCCACCTTGCCTTGCGGATCGGCCCGAAGCCGCTGGTCGAGTAAAAGACGGGGTTCAACCTTTTCACCGTAAAGGGTAACCGTGCCTGGGCGTAAATGATGTGTTAACCTCGCGGCGGCAGGCTCACCGCCTAAGAGGAAGCCATATTTGCCAGGATCGAGTGTCTTATACCAATCCAACAGATCTGTGTGAAAACGACCGAGCAACAATCTCGGTCGGAGCGTGCGTGCGTAGGCTTCGACCCACTGTTGAAGGAGCCGCTCGGGTTGGAGCAGGCGACGCTTTCCACCGACCTCAGCCATGAATCCTAGCTTCGGTAATTCTGCTAGTACCCAACCAACAGTACCATGCGCGACGCCAGCGATTACGGCAATTTCGCGATACGGACGATCAGCCCACTCCGGATGACAAAGAAGCGGAAAGATCACCTGGAGTCCGCTTGGGTTGAACGTACGTGTTGTCACGTTTGCCGTAACTCGTGTTTCTTTTGGTCTTTGACCTTTTACCCACACAAGTAACGGCGGATGGTTTAGGTAGGCGTTGCCCACCGCGTCGAGAAAGGCGACGCCTCGTTCTTTCAATGCATCTGCAAGCGGCGGTGTCACGTAATTCGTCACAAGCAATGCTGGCTGTCCCAAACGCTCCAGCTGGTGTAGCACCGCCCCTAACGTCGCGGGACGAAGTCCACGCTTAACTTCGGCGGCGTATAAAACTTCCTGATCGCCGTGCCGGACGCGAATTAGTGCATCTGCCTGAGCCGCGCCAAGTTGGGGTTCGAGCTGTAATACATCTATGCCTAGACCGAGCTGCCGGGCAGCGGTTGTTGCGGCGTCAAGCAAGTTGTACTCGTCGGTTTTGTTTAGGTTGTCCATTTAATTGTATTGTCCATGTATTTTGGACGCTTGTCAAGACTGTACAAGCAGGACAATTAGGTCAAAAATCTATAGTTTTGCTTGTCCACGTAACGTGGACAGATCAGTAAGTTGGACAACACACTTGGTAGATGACTCAGCGATATCGCTCCTGCAAGTACTTGCGCTGCCGACAAAAGACGCGTGGAGTTATGCAAGTCTGATTTGGTCGAGTCGATGCGTGCTCGTCGGGGAATCATCAACGCTACATCGAGCCGCTTGATCCGGTCAAGAAAAGGTTCGCGTCCCCCTTTAATTCTCGCTTAATTCTGCACTATTTGGTAGAAAGCCCCAAAATTTTCACAAAGATGTCCTGACAGGACTGGCTCATTCGTCGTATTAACGAAACCACCGTAAGGAGGACAATTATGAGCACACAGACGACGTCAGAATATATGCTGTTATTCCGCGGCACGGATTGTCACAAGGGCCTGTCCCCGGAAGAGATTCAACAGGTCGTGACCCGGATGAAAACCTGGTCCGACCACCTGACCGAGCAGGAGAAGTCAAAGCCGGGCAACCACTGATGCAGGAGGGCAAAATCGTTTCAGAGAAAAAGGGTCCTCTAAAAGAACACTTACTACCGCCATCCTTAGCGGTAGCCTTGAATAAAAGGATTTGTTACCATAGGGATCATTTCTAAGGAGAACAATGCTTATGTTGTTCCAACGCGTTGGCGTAACTTCATTTCTTTCCCTCCTGTTGGTCTTTGCTTCCTCGGTCGAAACTTGGGCTCAAAAAAAACTCATAAAAGTTGCTACCCAGAGCCCCCTCTCCGGAGAGCAGGCAGCGCAGGGGGAGTATATCAAGTTGGGTGCGCAGCTTGCGGTCGAAGAGGTGACGAATGCCTTCAAGTCACTAGGTTTCGACTTGAAGCTTGTGCCCTATGACGATCAGGCCAAACCCGAAGTGGGAGTGGCCAATGCCAGAAACATTGTAGCCGATCCGGATATTCTTCTCGTCGTAGGCCATTTTAATTCCGGTGTGGCCCTTCCCTCCTCGGAGATCTATAAGGATTCTATGCTGGCGATGATCTCGCCCGCCAATACCGCCACCGAGATCACCGACCGAGGTTATCCCAATGTCAATCGGGTTTGCGGCCGGGACGATATCCAAGGACCCGTGGGGGCCAGATTCGCCGCTCAGGATCTGAAACTAAAGTCTGTCTATATTGTCCATGACAAGACCCTCTACGGGCAGGGGGTCGCTGACACCTTCCGTGATGAGGTAAAAAAGCTGGGGCTTAAACTTTTAGGCTATGATGGCACTGAGGAGCGCGCTAACTTTGCCCCCATGATCATTCCAATGAAGGCCAAAAAGCCAGAGCTTGTCTATTTTGGCGGGATCTACCACCAGGGAGGCCTGCTGCTCAAGCAGATGCGGGAAAAGGGAGTGAAGGCAATCTACATGGGGCCAGACGGTCTGGACTCCTCGGAGATGGTCAAAATTGCCGGCCGGCAGGTTATCGGGAGCTACTACACGACTGTGGCAGGCCCCACGGATGCCTATCCAGAGTCGGCAGCCTTTGCGAAGAAATTCAAGCAGCGTTTTGGCAAGGAGGTCGAGTCGTTTGGCATGTATGGATATGATGCCGCGTTGGTAGGCTTGAAAGCGGTAGAGCAAGCGATCAAGGATCTTGAGGGGAAAAAACCGACCCGAGCTCAGGTGGCAGCGGCCATAAGAAAATTAAAAAACTTTAAGGGGGTTACTGGATCAATTGCCTTCGATGCAAAAGGGGACCCGGTTAAAGCAAAATACTTTGTCCTTAAATTCGAAAAGAGGCAATACCCTGGAAAAGTTGTGAAGGTTGTCGAGCAGGAAGCACCTCGGGCAAAGAAGTCTTAGCCCATTGAAAAAGCCCCCTCACCCAAAGACGAAGAAAGAAGACAGAGATAATGAACAAATCTCTGTCACTGTCTCAAATCTCTGAAAAACATGAAGAGAAGACTTCGGGTAGCCATTCTCTTCGGCGGAAAATCAGCTGAACACGAAATTTCCCTTCAGTCCGCCAGGAATATCGTAGAGGCTTTGGATAAAAAAAAATATCAGCCTATTCTCATCGGCATTAACAAAAAAGGGCAATGGAGTCTGACCGAGGCTTTGGATGCGCGCTGGCCTAAATCGATCAAATTTAATAAGGCAAGCAAAAGTCTCGCCTTGTCTCCTGGGCAAAAGATGGGTCCCCTGTTGGACTTCTCAGGTCGACGAACTGCAGGGCCCGTTGACGTGGTTTTTCCTGTTCTCCACGGTCCCTTTGGCGAGGATGGGACAGTTCAGGGTTTATTGAAACTAGCCAATGTCCCATTTGTCGGCGCCGGCGTCTTAGGTTCTGCAGTGGGGATGGATAAGGACGTTATGAAGCGCTTGTTAAGAGACGCTGGGATTCGAACCGCCAAGTTTCTTGTGTTCCATCGCTCTTCATCGGACGAAATAGATTTCGACAATGTACAGCATCAATTGGGTCTGCCCTGCTTCATAAAACCAGCTAATCTCGGCTCTTCTGTGGGAATCAGTAAGGTCAAAGACCGAGAGCAATTCGAACATGCCATAAAAGAGGCCTTTGAATACGATAGCAAAATCCTAGTCGAAGAGTATATTCAAGGACGGGAAATCGAATGCTCCGTTCTAGGAAACGATGATCCCATTGCCTCCTTACCGGGAGAAATCATCCCTCGACATGAGTTCTATTCCTACGAGGCCAAGTATCTGGAAGAAAACGGAGCACTTCTAGAGATTCCTGCAAATCTTCCGGCCCACATTAGGAAGGAAGTTCAGGAGCTCTCCATCAAGACATTCAAGGCGCTCTGCTGTGAAGGCATGGCCCGTGTGGACTTTTTTCTTAGGGATGACAAAGAGCTCATTGTAAACGAGCTCAATACCATACCGGGGTTTACCAAGATCAGCATGTATCCAAAACTTTGGGCGGCTAGTGGAATCTCCTATACGGAACTCGTAGACAGGCTGATCCAGCTCGCGCTGGAGAGATTTAAAAGAGACGCAAAACTAAAAACATCTCGCTAGCTAAGCCTTCGGTCGAGCAAATCCTTTTTGTCTTTTCAGCTATCTATTCGACAAATGTTGGTCGTAAATGTCCAAAAATGGCCGCACAATTGGCTCTTTCCTCCCTTCAGTCTTTGAACCTAAGTAATTTAAGGAAGTTACAAATGCAGCAGCCATTTACCAGTCTGGCATTGGATTTGCTCTTCTCCACTTATCTGCGAATTATCTTATGGCTTTTCCGAGGATTATCCGTCCCGATAAACGATCGGGAATAACGAAACCATTTGCAAAGTTGCCTGTAGTAACAGTTATAGGAAAAGCGTCGCCAAGTGAGGCGGTCATGAATATCAACTTCGT
>JBOHVJ010000260.1:0-10583 GCA_050735075.1 Binatia bacterium | reverse complement strand
TAGCAAACAGCCCTATAGTCACGGCAACGAGGTCGATGCCGTCCCACAAGAAGATCGAAGGTCCCTGTCCCAGGATCCCCTCAAAAGTAAAGCGTGGTACGCCCCGTATAGGGTCCAAGCCGACGGTTGAAATCACTAGCCCCAGACCCCCGGCCATCAAACCCTTGACGATATTGCCACCGCTGAGTGATCCGACGAAGGTGATACCCAGAATGGCGAGCATAAAGAACTCAGGAGAACCGATGGAGAGGACCAAGGGGCTAGCGATGGGGATAGCCAGGGCTAAGACAAAAGCACCAAAGATAGCGCCTACCAATGAACTCATCAGTGCTGCGCCCAAGGCTCGCCCAGCCTCGCCCTTCTTAGCCATAGGGTGACCATCAACAATGGTAGAGGCGGTCGTGCCCTCTCCAGGGACGCCAAATAAAATTGAGGTAATGTCTCCGGTCGTAGCGGTTACGGCGTTCGCCCCTAAGAGAAAGGCGAAGGCTGATGTGGGGTCCATTTTATAGATGAAGGGGAGCATGAGGGCCAGGGTGGCCGCGCCTCCGAGCCCAGGCAGGATGCCGACCCAGAAGCCGATAAAGACCCCTACAAGCATGAAGAAAAAGGCCTGCTGGCCCTGGGCGGTGAAAGGCAAAATGTTGATCAGCGCGTTGAAAAAGCTCTGGATATATTCCATATCGGTTGCCCCAGGAGCTACTTTTTCGGCTTGACCATCAGGAAGTCGAGCAGCTCCTTCGCCCTGGGAGTAATTGACAGGACCTTGTCCACATGTTTTTCGATCTCGTCCCCGGAGACGTAAGTTACTTCTAACTTGGATTTTTCGGCTTCGGCTATAAACTCCGGGTCCTTCATGGTGTCAGCGAAGCCTTTGCGGAGCAGTTGGAGCCGCTCCTTCGGCGTGGCTGGGGGAACGGTAAAGGGACGCTGAAACTCGTAAGTCCCTACCCAAGTCTGATAAGCGGAAAGGTTGTCCTCGCCCTTGATGACTTCCGGTATGAGCGGAAGGTCTTTCACCTCAGGATCTGGCTCCCGGCGATGAATCAGGAACGGGATCAGCTTCTCATCACCTTTCGCCTCTAACATCGGCCTGGCTGTGGTCCGCGCCGACTCCCACCCCCAACAACCACCGTCCACTTCTTTTCTTCGCATGGCCACGAGGATTGTACTGGTTCCTTCATACCCGCTAATCACTTTAAACTTTGTCCCTAGGGTCCGGTTCAATAGCTGGGGCAGGTCGTCGTAGGTCGACGCCGGTCCGGTCGAACCCATCTTGATTTCTCGGTTGGCGGCGAGAATGTCCTTAATTGATTTCAGTCCGGTGTGGGCCATGATGCTACAAGAAGGTGTACCCTTGGTTGGAGCGCCGATCCAACCAAGCTTGCGACCGTCAAACCTTACGGCTTTATCGCCAAGGGCCTGACGCAGAACAAAGCCGCCATTCCAGATCCCTACGAATAAGCCATCCGGCTTAGCGCTGTTGTACGTATAGTTCGCCGCAATAAGGCTCCCCGCACCGGTCATGTTTTCGACGATGATGGTAGGATTTCCGGGGATGTGTTTGCCCATGTGCCGCCCGACGGTCCGCGCCGAAAGATCATAGCCCCCGCCAGGCGCGAGTCCCACCACAAAGCGGATCGTCTTGCCCTTATAGAAGTCATGGGTCGATGATTGAGCAGGAGCCGCAGCAAGTGAAACGAGGCCCGCGACTACGGTTATGGGTAACAACAATTTCGCCTGCATGATCCCCTCCTGTCTATAGGCTAATAGCCGGCCATTTCCCAGCCTGGCTTATTTTTGCGGCTTGACCATCAGGAAGTCGAGCAGCTCTTTGGCCTTGGGAGTTATTGATAGGACCTTATCTACATATTTGTCGACCTCTTCCCCTGAGACGTAAGTTACCTCCAACTTAGTCTTCTCGGCCTCAGCCAGGAATTCCGGGTCTTTCATAGTGTCAGCGAATGCTTTGCGGAGGAGTTGCAGCCGCTCCTTCGGTGTGGCCGGCGGAACGCTGAAGGGACGCTGGAACTCGTAGGTTCCAGACCAAGTCCGATAAGCTGATAGGTTGTCCTCGCCTTTGATGATCTCTGGGATAAGTGGAAGGTCTTTTACCTCAGGATCTGGCTCCTTGCTATGGATAAGGAATGGGATCAGCTTCTCGTCACCTTTCGCGTCTAGCATTGGCCTGGCAGTGGTCCGCGCCGACTCCCACGTCCAGCAACCGCCCTCCACTTCCTTTCTCCGCATCGCCACTAGGATTGTGCTCGTTCCTTCATAGCCGCTAATGACCTTGAACTTCGTCCCCAGGGTCCGGTCCAGTATCTGAGGCAGGTCGTCGTAGGTGGAACCGGGTCCGGTTGAACCCATCTTGATCTCTCGCTTGGCGGCGACAATGTCCTTTATTGATTTCAATCCGGTGTAGGCCATGATGCTACAAAAGGGTGTACCTTTGGTCGGAGCGCCGATCCAGCCAACCTTGCGGCCGTCGAACCTTACGGCCTTATCGCCCAGTGCCTGCCGGAGGACATACGCGCTGTTCCAAATCCCCACAAACAGGCCGTCGGGTCTGGCGCTATTGTAAGTGTAGTTAGCTGCAATCAGGCTCCCCGCACCGGTCATGTTTTCGACGACGATGGTGGGATTTCCGGGGATGTGCTTGCCCATGTGTCGTCCGACGATCCGAGCTGAGACATCGTAGCCGCCGCCAGGGGCGAAGCCCACGACAAAGCGGATGGTCTTCCCCTTATAGAAATCATGGGTTGATGATTTGGCAGGGGCATAGGCGAGAAAAATAAGCCCCATTGTCGCTGCTACATACAGGCAGATTTTTGGTTTCATACTACCCTCCTTTGTTCGTCAGCGTTTATCTATGCAGTCCTAAGATTTGGACGTATTTAGGACTAGCAGATTCAATTCCAAAAGATAGTGTATGTCAAGAGCAAAAAAGCGGAGGAAAAACTGACCCTTGACTCCTCTGGTTTGGGTCCAGTCAGACCGTCAAGCTTAACTTTCTCAGTACTTTTTTCCGATCCGGGTCAAGCCCTTCCACGCCTCGCTGAGATTTGGATCTAAGGCCAAGGCCTCCCGGTATTTCAGTTCAGCTTCCTTAACCTTGCCAAGCTGCACGAGGGCGTTTGCCAAGGCGAGGCGCCATGTAGTATTTCGCCTGTGGCCCTTTAACGCCAGCTCATAGGCCGAGGCCGCTTTCTCCCACCGCTTTAATTGAGTATAGGTTTCTCCTAATTCGCTATAGAGCGTAGCTGAATCCTCACCTTTTTCCTTTGATTCCTCCAGTAAGGTCATCGCCTCAGCGTAGTTTCCTCTAGCTAAATCCAGCCTTCCAAGGGCTAAAAGAACTGCCGGGTGTTTGGGCTGGATCTTTTCCGCCTGTCGAAACCACCTCTCCGCCTCTAAGAGTTCCCTTCGGTGGAGCGCGATACTTCCCAGTCCTAGATAGGGGAGGATCTCCTTGGAGCCTGAACTAATAATCCGCGAGTAGATTGCCTTTGCCTCTTGTGTGTAGAATTCCTCTGTTAGAGCCAAGACTTCTTTAGCTCTTCCCGGTTCGTATTGCAGCACCTTCTCGGCCGCCCTTGATGCCTCAGAGGTTTTTTCCTGGGCTATGAGAATTTGGGCGCGCAGGAGATGATGATCGGCATTGCGCGGCTCAAGCCGTGTCGCCTTATCCGCTTCTCTAAGGGCGTGCTCATACCACCCACTCGCCCGATAGGCCTGTCCGAGATAATAGTGGTGTCGGGCTGGTGAGACCCAGGGTGGATTGGGCTTCCACGGAGGATCGGTCACAAAAGGCTCCAAGACCTTTCGGTTTAAAGCTGAGGTGCTCTTTCCAAGGCTGCGGGGAGCGGAAAATTCCAGCAGGGCGTTATCGTCGGTATTGAAATCCGCCCCGTCGGCGAGCGCTAAGAGCTCCTTCTTCCCCATTCGGTAGAGCCCCAACACGGCATAGACGTCAGAGAGCCCCTGTTCTTTAAAGTCATCCCTGAGGGTAGTGTTTTCTGAGAAAATCTTCTTGAGTCGGGGATAGTCGAAGTTCTGCTCCTTCGTGCTGCCGACAAGCAGGAAATCGCTCTCCTGCATGTTCCAGACCGAGACATGGGGAAAGGACTCTCCAAAGGTGCGCAGCACCATGCGGAAGTCGTCTGGAGACATGGAGTAGTTGTGGATCCATTGGGCGAAGATGCCATCAGGTTTGAGTTTCTTTTTGGTTACCGCATAAAAGTCTTTGGTAAAGAGGCTGGCAATCCCCGCAATCCAGGGATTAGAGGGCTCGGAGATGATCAAGTCATAGAGACGGGGCGTTGCCATCATGTAATTTCGCCCATCGGTCGGGATAATTCGAACCCTTGGGTCCTCTAGGATCTTGCCATTGATGTCCTTGAAAAAAGCCGCAGCCTCGACCATAGCAGGCTCGATCTCCATAACCTCGATCTTCTTGACGGGAAAAGCTCCGACCGCCTTCGGGGTCATTCCCGTTCCCAATCCAATAATGGCCACTTGCTCTGCCCGCGGGTGCAAGAGCATGGGAAGGTAGCCTGTCATGAGCATGGTGAGGGCATCCCCGTGGGAGCCATCGATCTTCCCGTTGGTCTTCAGATAGAGGTAATCCTTGCGGGGTTGGTGGACGCTGATGGTCGCGGTCAGTCCTTCACGGTAGTAAAGGATTTTATCTTGGTGCATATGCTCCAAGCGAAGCGAGTCTGTAGGGAAGGCCTCGAAGCTGTCAGCATAGATGGTCACACCGCTGGTAAGAATGGACCGATCCCAGAGGGGGAGTCGCAGAGCCAACAAGGCCAAGGCGCCTGCCACCACTCCTCCCATCACCAAGCGGTAGGCTCGTCCCGGATGAGGCTCGGCGATGAGCAAAAGCCATCCTACGGATAGGTTCAAAAGGGCGCCGATGATAATGCTATTCTGCATGCCAAGGAGGGGAAGGAAAAGGAAGCCCCCGGCAAAGGCCCCTAAAATAGCCCCTACCGTGTTGCTCGCATAGGTGGTCCCGACACCGCTCCCGACTCGGTAGAGACTTTGGGTAAAGAGGGAAACGACTAGAGGAAAGGTCATTCCGAGGAGAAGGGTGGGGAGAAACATCACCGCAAATGAGAGCAGCACCTGAATGGCGAGAAAGACGGGAAAGGAATCGCCAAAGCCCTGATGGAGGCGGAGAAAGATAAGAGGCAATCTCTCGAATAAGGGGATGGTGGCAAGCGCGGTGACTCCTACTCCTAACTCAACGAGACCAAAGATGGTTACCTGCACCTCCTGTTTCCCGAACAATCGCGCGTATAGATACCCTCCTATGGCGAGACCAGTTAAGAATGTCAGGAGCATCGTGGTAAAAGAATAGACGGAGCCACCGATCACCAGAGTCAGGGCGTGAGTCCAGGCATTTTCATAAATCATGGCGGCAGCGCCAGAGAGACCGATAGAGAGGAGCAGTAGCCATCCGATCCCAGAAGGGGGGCGGTCTTTAACCGCTTCTTCCACCGGGCTTATCGGTTTTGGAGCTTCTTCGGCCTCTTTCCGCATCCCATCGATCAGAAAGATGACCAGGCCGATGATTAAGTTGGTGATGCCGGCGGTGTAGACTGTCCGGGTCATCCCCAGGTTTGGGATCAGGTAATAACCGGCTAGAGAGCAGCCGAGGACCGCGCCCAAGGTATTTGTGCCGTACAGGTCCCCAATCCGCTGTCCAAGGTGGCTGAAGCTCCGAACAAAAAATCGGCTGAGGACGGGAAGGGTGGCGCCCATTAGAAAAGTAGGAAAGACGAGCAGGACAAAGGAGAGCAGGAAAAGCAGGAAAGTGAAGATCGCCGGGTAGGAGTCGTAAAGCCAGAACAAGGGAATATAAACTCTCCGGGCGGTTGCGAAGATGAACGGCACAAGAAAACCGTAGATTCCTATTCCGATCTCCAAGATGCCATAGAGGCGCAAAAAATTTCTTTCCCGACTGACCAAGCGACCGAAGACATAGCTCCCCAGAGCCAGACCGGCCATAAAAGCCGCGAGCACCGTGGCGACGGCATAGGCGGAGCTGCCAAAGATCTGAGTCAGCATCCGCATCCACACCACTTCGTAAACTAAGGCGGCTGCGCCAGAGAGGAAAAAGCAGATAAAGAGGCCAGTGAGAACTAGCGTGGGACTTAAAAGATTGGCGGTTGCTTTCATTCGCAAGAGAGGACTCTAAGATTCATGACGATTTAGATTCAATCTAAAATCGGCAATTTAAAATCCAAAATTCACTTGATGACTTTCTCCGCTCTCATCAGCACCTCCCGCGGGCGACGATTTTTTATTCATTGTTTTCTCCTATTTCCTGCTGCCTACTGCCCGATCTAATTTGAGATTCTTCCAGACGGTTGAAAAAGTCGTTCGCATGGTTCGACGCGGCTGAGCATGAACGGAAAATTATCAACGACTTCTTCACTTCCTCCGTTCGCTCCTTCGTTAAACTCAGGACAGGCTCTGAGCCCTTCGATACGCAGGCCGTTCGTCCTGAGGCTCTCGAAGGAAACGGCCTGCTACTCAGGGCAGGCCCGTCGAAGGGTGAACGCGGTGTTTTTCATCAACAGCCTGTCTACATTCGAAACCTAAAAATTTATCCCTAACATTTCACGCTGCCAAGAGATCAAGGATTTTTTAAATGGATGGCCCATGGAACCAACCTGTAAAACTCAAGATACCTGGCACCTTCCTTTTGGCAGAGTCAAGATAGCTTTGTCAATGAGTGAACCTTATGACCCTCGCATCCACACCCCCACCAGCGCGGTCATGAAGGCGAGCAGCAAGATGGCGTGGGTTGAGATGCGGAGGCGTCGGGCCACGAGTTGAAGATCTTGAGGAGAGAGAGCTTCCCCTCCCTCGTATCGTCGTACGAAACGGTGGGCTACTGCCATGGATTGGTAGGTGCTTAGAACGATTAGGACGAAGGACAAGGCGAGCTTCAGCGCGAGCATGACCCCGAGCTGCTTTATGAATAGTTCCCGGTAAGTCGCCTTCAGCTCTGTGATCTGGAAGGCCCCCGAAAGAACCAGCAATCCAAGTGCTCCGGTTTGCAGGGGGTTGTAGAGTTTCAAGCTGCGAGCGAGCAGCTTAAGCTGCCCTTCGTGGCTCTTGATCACGGATAGAGAAGGAAGCAGAACTAACCAGAGACCGATCACAGATCCCAGGAATGCCGCCAGAGAGATCAGGTGAAGCCAGGAGGTCAGCATCAGAGGAGAGAATCATCCGAAGGCAAAGAGGCCCCGTTTCTTGGCTGGCCGCCCCGGGGCGTCGTAGGATTCGCTGATCTCTTGGAGTTCAATGTTGATTTTCTCCAATTCGCGCTGTTGGTGTGCTTTAAAGTCCCTTAGCTCTTTCTCGCGCTTCTCCGAAAACTCTCTTAGCTCTCTTTCTCTTTTCGCTTGAAGCTCGATCTGCTCCCTTTCCCACTTTTCGTAGAATTCCTTTAAGGTGGTGCGAATGCGGAAATTGAGGTTATCCTTCACGACCACGGATTTATAACAATGGGGGCACCAAAGGACATTGCCGATCATGAAGTGTCCTGCCGGTTCCATATGAGCCTCGCCACACTTGAAGCAGCGAACGGGAATTTCCCATGAGTCGATGTCGGGCAGCTCTACAAAGGCGGCGGAGAGATCCTCTCCATTCATAGGTAAGGACGGTTGTGCCACCGCAGAGGCACTGGCAGAGGGAGGGGGCTGGGGCGGTTCGGCCATTTTGGCTGGGGGAGGAGACGCTGCCGCTTTTTCCGCGCCTTTACGGAAGCGAGACTCGAAGGCTTCTCCAAAAGCGACGTCTTGGTGCAGCTCCCGGGCCCGCCCGATTAACACTTCTTCAGCCTCGATGTTGTTCGGATCGGTGACACAGCAGTCCACGGGGCAAACAGCGGCGCACGCCTCGTAATCGTGGAAGCCCACACATTCTGTGCACAGCAACGGATCGATGACATAGATCTCCTCTCCCTGGGTGATGGCGTTGTTGGGACACTCCGGCTCACAAGCACCACAGTTGATGCACTCGCCTGTAATCATCGTCGCCATAACTTAGGACCTCCACAGAAATCGTTGCTTGAATCGAGGGCAGATTTATCCTAGATGAAAGTAGAGCGCCTTGCAACTATGACCCTGTAGAATTTGTTCAAGTAGTTCAAACCGTTCAAATCGCTAACGGCTTGAACAGCTTGAACGTGTTGAACGGCTTGAACAACTTCTTTGTCATGCATAAAGATGAATGATTATCCTAGCCAGAGACTCAGAATCGGCACGTCCGGGTACTCCTATCCAGGAGTTCAGCCCAAGGGCTGGTACGGGGTGTTTTATCCTGAGAATAAGGGGAAGAGGTTCGACGAGCTTGAACACTACTCTTCGTTTTTTAACTCCGTAGAGATCAATACAAGCTTCTATAGACCTCCAGCACTTAGTATGGCTGAGGCATGGGTGAAGAAGACGCCTCCCGGTTTCGAGTTTGCCGTCAAGGTGTGGCAGAAATTCACCCACCCAATGATGTTGGGGGAAGGAGCCAGAGAAACAAAACGGAATTGGGAGGCTCCTACGGAGAGCGATGTGGAGGTTTTCAGGAAAGGGATAAGGCCCCTGGCCGAGTCAGGAAAGCTCGGTATCTTACTCTTTCAGTATCCGCCGGGCTTTCACTATACAGAGGAAAATCTTGAAAGACTCCATTGGACTCTCAGGGCTTTTAACGAATATCCCAAAGTGGTCGAGCTCCGCCACCGGAGCTGGAGCGAGAGGGACAAGGAGACCAAAGCGCTGTTAGTTCAATTAGGCGCCGCCTGGGCTGTCATAGATGAGCCCAAGTTTTTTTCATCGGTCAGGCAGGAGTTTGAGCTCGTCGGTGAGATCTTTTATCTACGCCTGCACGGCAGAAACCGCGAGAAATGGTGGAGCCATGGCGAGATGTGGGAGAGGTACGATTATTTCTACGGACCCGAGGAGATCCGATTCTTTGGGGATATGATCAGGAAACTGGTGCAGAAGTCTCCGCAGGCGAAGATCTTTGTTTTCTTCAATAACCACGCCAGGGGGCAAGCCGTGGCCAACGGCTTGATGCTGAAGCATGAGATGGGGGAGGAGATTACTGTGGCTGTGCCCAAGTCTCTAGTTTATTGCTATCCCCAGCTTGCCGGATTTACCAGAGCAGCGCATCAAGAGACACTTTTCTGAGAAACGCATTTCTCTCAAGTCGAAGCGTTGCTAGCTAACTTACCTGACCACGGCTCCATAGGAGCAAAGGTCTTTCAGGACTCCTAAATAGCCAAAACTTAGCTCCTGAATGTTAGCCTGCTGAATGAGTTAACTCCAAAGCCCGTCTAAAGGAGCGAGGGGTCAAAGAACTATTTGAAGGGAGGTCGCCAATGAAAAGGGTTTGGTCGTGGGGTATTATTAGGATTTTGGGATTTGTGGGAAGTTTTGGCGGATGCCGACGCCAGGGACTTTTGCCGTTTAATCGGGTATAATGAAGACCATCCAGAGGCCGTGGAAATGAAAGTGGGAACTAGTCTCTGCCAAGGGCTACTAGTTGCGATTGTGGTTGCAGTCCTCACTGGATGCGCCCCCATGGAAATGCAGTTGGTTCGTTCGACATATAAAGGTGATACTGACGCTGTGGCGGCTTTACTGGCCGCAAAGGTGGACGTCAATGCGAGGGATGATTCTGGTAATACTTCGTTAATGGCCGCGGCATCTAGAGGCTACATGGACATCGTGGAAATGTTGTTGTCCAGAGGCGCTGATGTGAATGCCAGGAGCCATTCGGGAATGACAGCTTTGATGTTTGCGGCACAGCGAGGTAATTTCAACACCGCAAGGATGTTGCTGGCTGCAGGAGCTAACGTGAACGCAAGGAATACCGCTGGCAACACAGCTTTGATGTATGCAGCACAAATTTCTGCTGTGGGAACGACGAAACTCTTGCTGGCTGCGGGCGCGGACGTAAATGCGAAGGATGGCCTTGGCGAGACAGCCCTGATGCGGGCGAGAAAAAACGGCCATGATGAAATCGTTAGCTTGCTATCGGATACCAGGCCCAAAGGCAATCGCCATACACTTCTGTAGCCTGACACCGAGCGCACTTCATTTCGTTTTCTTCGCCTGATCCTCTTTCCTAGCCCCTCGAATCAATCGCGAGACATCGTATTGCATGACAGCCTCGCCGCGCTGGTTGCGGATCGTCTGGCGGAAGCGCACAATCCCGCCACCGCGCGATTCCACCTCTTTGGTGCTTAGAACCTCGATCTCAACCTGGATCGTATCGCCCACTTTGACCGGGGCGAAGAGCCGCATTCCTTCCAACCCGACAAACGCCATCCCGGTACCGTGGATAATCCCGGTCAGGACTGTCAGTCCTTCAGCCATTCCGAACGTTAGGCTTCCCGGCGCAATCCGTTCACCGAAGAGACTCTCGTCGCGGATGTACTCGGCGTCGATGAAGAGCGGTTCAAAGAGACCCATCAGATGGACAAATTGGATGATGTCGCTCTCGGTAACCGTGCGCCTGCCCGTCAGAAACCGATCACCCGGATGAAAGCCTTCAAAGGTAATGCC
>JBOHVJ010000259.1:0-2195 GCA_050735075.1 Binatia bacterium | reverse complement strand
GTGGCGAGCACAGTACGGCCTCGACAAGCCCTTATATGTTCAATACGCCCTGTGGTGGGAAAACATGTTCACGCTGAATTTTGGTGTTTCGTTTAAAGATAATCAACCGGTGTTGGATAAAATCCTCGAGCGCCTTCCGGTCACCGTTAAACTAAATGTCTTTTCGATCCTGCTCGTCTACCTGGTTGCGATACCTTTGGGGATTTACTCCTCGACCCACCAATACACCTTCGGTGATCAGATCACTACACTAGGAGCCTTTGTCTTTCTTGCCTTGCCTGTGGTTTGGGCAGGAACGATGGCGATCGTTTTCTTGTGTGGGGGAGATTTCTTTTACATCTTTCCCCCCGGAGGGCTTACTTCAATTGATTATTCCCCAGATTGGCCGTTGTGGGAGAAGTTGAAAGACCAGGCTTGGCACCTTTTTCTTCCTGTGCTTATGCTCTCCTATTCGGGGTTCGCCGTCTTGTCACGTTACATGCGTGCAGGCATGTTGGAAGTCCTAAGGCAGGACTTCGTTCAGACTGCCAGGTCCAAAGGGCTCTCCGAACGCAAGGTCATCTATAAACACGTTCTGCGTAACTCTCTGATACCCCTGGTCACCATCCTTGCCGGCATCTTGCCCGGTTTGATCGGCGGGAGTGTTATTATTGAGACGATCTTCTCCATTCCCGGATTAGGTCAACTGGGCTATGAGGCCGTTCTGGCCCGAGATTATCCAATAGTGATGGCGCTGTTTACCGTGATCGCCCTGCTTACACTAATAGGCATCCTTCTTTCTGATATCTTGCTCGCAATAGTTGATCCGCGGATTGCCTTCGGGCGTCGGGCGCAATGAAAAAGCTTGAGCAGCGAAATTTTTTAACTGTCAGAAGCGATCAAAGTAAGGGGCTATGGGCTTCTGTTTCGAGCCAATTTAAGCAAAACCACCTTGCGGTAGTTGGCCTCTATGTAGTTTTTTGTCTTTTAGGCATGGCTCTCTTTGCTGATTTTCTCGCCAATGACAAGCCTTACTATATGAACTACCGTGGCAAAATATATTTTCCTATCTTCCGTAGTTATCTCGTTCAGCTTGGGTTAGGAAAATGGCAGCCTGAGATTCTCAACGTCGACTTCAAAAAGTTGGATGGCCAGCAAAGCATCTTTCCTCCCATTCCATACCTGCCCAGCAATGTGGACCTTACCGCTCCCTTTGAGACTCCTTCTAGGAGCCATTGGCTCGGGACGGATAAGCTTGGTCGAGATGTCATGGCTGGGATCATTCACGGTTCGCGGATATCTCTGTCTATTGGCTTCGTTGCCGTCGGCATCGCATTAGTGATAGGGGTCATTCTCGGAGCCCTAGCCGGCTTCTTTGGCTCCTGGGTAGATCTCCTTATTTCACGGCTTTTTGAGCTGATGCTAGCGATACCGACATTTTTCCTTTTGATTACCATTGCGGCCGTTTTCCCGCCCAGCATTTTTCTGACCATGGTGATTATCGGGCTTACAGGTTGGGTGGGTATTGCTCGGTTTACCCGGAGTGAGTTTTTAAAAATTCGGAATCTAGATTTTATCACGGCCGCGCTCGCCCTGGGAGTTCCCGATCGAAAAGTCATGTTTCGCCATATCTTGCCTAACGCCCTTGCACCAGTGTTGGTCTCGGTAGTACTGGGGGTTGCTGGTGCCATACTGTTAGAGTCTGGCTTGAGTTTTCTCGGCATTGGGGTCCCTGCCGATACGGTGACCTGGGGGTCGATCCTCAATGAGGCACGCAGCAATACTTTTGCTTGGTGGTTGGCGGTCTTCCCTGGTGCGGCAATCTTTGTCACCGTGCTCAGCTACTATTTGGTTGGAGAAGGTCTCCGTGACGCCTTGGACCCAAGGCTCCGGGGTTCACGTTGAGGTTGCATTTGCTTGTTGCTAGAAGTATAGGAGCGGCATGAAGATCAGGCCGAGCTGGAGATTGCATCGCTCAAGGAGCGCCCTAATTTTGATCCAGGCCATTTTATGGACGAGCGGTTTCTAAAATCCGCGCTCCGCTCGCTGGGTGTGAAGGATCAATAGGCAAGGGGAGGAAGCAATGGAATCGCCTAACCTAACCCTTGATGAGCTGAGGGCTGAGATTTTACGTCGAGCCGGTAAAGTTAACCCATTTGAGAGAGTCCATAGGCACGATGTCGAGGAGGTGCTCGGGCGCCTGCACAGTCTTGATC
>JBOHVJ010000258.1:0-5991 GCA_050735075.1 Binatia bacterium | reverse complement strand
GTCTTTTTCCCGCTCCTTTTCTTCCGGCACTCTAGAAGTCTGTGGCTTGGACTGGTTTACATCTTGAGTCCTGACGAGGAGCCAAAGCGTCATCTTCGAAGGGTGGTGTAAAGAACCAGACCGCTTTCTCGTCTCCAACGTTCCCACCAAAGCAGAGCTATTTGGTCTTTAAATTCTGGCTGCAATCGCTTATATTTGTCGTAATGTTTTCATCATCAAACTCCCCATTTTATCGAGGAGTCTGACCCAGATGGATCTCGAAGAGGGGCGGAAGTTTTTGGCCGTTCACCACAATGCGGTGCTCGCAACACACAGGCGTGACGGGAGCCTTCAGATGTCACCGGTGACCGTCGGGATCGACAGCCATGGCCGGGCGATCGTGAGCAGTCGAGAGACCGCCTACAAGACGCTGAATCTCCGCCGGGATCCGCGGGCATCCCTCTGTGTGTTCGCCGATGCCTTTCACGGTTCTATCTGGATTCAGATCAACGGTACCGCACAGATTTTGTCGCTGCCCGAGGCTATGGAACCGCTTGTGGACTTCTACCGCCGGGTCAAGGGCGAGCACTCGGATTGGTCTGAGTACCGTCACACCATGGAGCGGCAGCGGCGCGTGTTGATCCGGGTTACGATCGAGAGTGTTGGGCCTGATCGAAGAGGATAGTGTTTAAGAGGAAGCACGGGAGGCTGGAATGATCACGGTTTCTGAATGGATGACAAGCGATGTCTTGACGGTTCAGATTTATGATAGCATCGGTAGCGCCAGAAGAATAATGGCCAAGCGCCGGGTTAACCAGTTGCCGGTAATGGATGAGAAAAAACTGGTTGGTATAGTTACGGACCGCGATATTCGTGATGCCTATCCGACTAGTATGGTCATCGACCGCGGCAAAGAGATAGATCGATTTGCTGATACCTACACAGTCGAAGAAGTTATGACCTTTAACCTGATCACGGTTCGTCCAAGCACCCCGCTTGCGAATGCCGTACGGCTTTTACGTCATCACCGTATTGGCTCGCTGCCCGTTGTGGAGAAAGAAAAGCTCGTGGGCATTATAACGCGAAGCGATATCCTCGACTTCATCTTGAGGGGGAAAAGCTTAAAACAGTCGCCCAATCGCAAAAGGAGAGGAAAGAAGTCTAAGAGACGTAGATCTCCCAGGTAGGCAAAGGTCTCCGATGAAGCAAGTGTCCTATGGCTTCTCATCATCCTGAGACAGAACAGATTCCAGAGATATCTCGTGAAGAAGTTCTCGCGCGTCTGCGCGATCCGTCTCTTGTCCTGCTCAACGTGCTCCCGCGCGAGGCGTTTGCGGTCGAGCATATTCCCGGGTCTATCAACCTGCCGCTTTCAGAGCTGGACCAGCGCGCCCGCGAGCTCCTGCCGAGCACCCACCAAGAAATTGCGGTGTACTGCGGCAGCTTCACGTGACCCCTTGGGAAGCAGGCCGTTGGCCTGCTCCGAGCCCTGGGCTACCAGAATGTCCGCCATTACACAGGCGGGATGGTAGACTGGACGGAGAAAAAAGGGCCCGTTGAGGGGACTTCTGTCGCCGCCTCCCTTCCGCGGGGCCCGGGCGTTAAGGATCGGTCAGCACCGATTTCCGGCAGGAATTGGTCGGACATCCTGATCGACGCCCTGGGAAACCGCTCCATTGGAGAGCTTCTCCTCTTTTGGCTGTGGGTGATTGTTGGCTTCGGACTCATATACTGGGCTGCCGGCGCCTGGCGCGGGCAAGGTCTACAGGTCGGGGCGGTTCCTATCGAGACGACATGGGAAGGGTTGCTAGTCGCCGTCTACTTCAGTTTCGTTACCGCCTTATCGATTGGGTATGGTGATGTCGTTCCTGTTGGCCTGATGCGCGGCCTGGCGATTGTGGAAGGCGCCGGCGCACTTCTCATCTTCGGTTGTGTGATCTCGAAGCTGGTGTCGCGGCGCCAAGAAGAGCTAACCGAGGAGATTCACCGTATTACCTTTGAAGATCGACTCGACCGGCTCCGCACGAATCTCCACCTGGTGCTGTCCGAGACCAACTTGATTGCGAAAATGTGCTCCGACCCAAGCATTCGGCCTGAACAAGTCCTTACGAGGGTCGACAGTGTAGCTGCCGTCTTTGCTGGCGAGCTACAGGCGATCCACGACCTCCTTTATCGGCCTCAAGAGGCACTGGACGAGCAGGTATTGGAGTCTATTTTGGCGAATCTGGCTGCTGTCTTCCGCGAGCTGAACGATTTGCTCGTTTGCCTGCCGGGTGCCGAGCAACGTTCATCAACACTCAAGGCCAATCTGCGTTCTATGGCTATGCTGGCTAACGAGATCTGCGGCGAATGCGTGCCGAGGGCGTATGCTCCCACCCTGAAGGATTGGATGGATCGGATTCAGGAATTGGCAAGAAAGATCGTGTGACAGAACGAAAAGAGTGGAGAGGTGGGGTATTTAAATTATGCTGTCACTTTGATAAAGAGAGTTTCTAAATAACGCTAACAAGGAGGGAGTGGATCCATGGCCAAGCACGAACTCGAAACCGTTGCTCGATCTCTCGTTTCCAAAGGCAAGGGCATTCTGGCTGCTGACGAGAGCCTTGGTACGATCAAGGGGCGTTTCGAAAGGATCAAGGTTGAGTCCACTGAGGAGAACCGTCGCTCCTACCGGGATATGTTGTTTACCACCCGGGGTATAGAGGAGTTCATCAGCGGCATCATCCTGTTCGATGAGACGATTCGCCAGAAGGCCAAGGATGGCAGGCCCTTTCCTGAGTTGCTTGGGCAAAAGGGCATCATGCCCGGTATCAAGGTCGATAAGGGCCCCGTGGATCTGCCTGGCTTTCCTGGAGAAAAGGTTACGGAAGGTCTGGACGGTCTTCGCGGTCGGCTCAACGAGTACCGCGGACTCGGGGCGCGTTTCGCCAAGTGGCGGGCTGTGATCGCCATTGGCGATGGCATCCCGACCCGCACTTGCATCGGTGCCAGTGCGCACGCGCTCGCCCGTTATGCCGCCTTGTGCCAGGAGGCCGGGCTCGTCCCCATCGTCGAGCCCGAGGTGCTGATGGATGGGGCTCACACCATCGAGCGCTGCGAAGAGGCAACCGAGGCCACCCTTAAGAGCGTTTTCTCCGAGCTCCAGGAGCAGCGCGTGGTCCTTGAAGGTATGTTGCTCAAGCCCAATATGGTTCTCTCGGGCAAAGAATGCCCGAAGCAGGCGAGCATTCCCGAGGTAGCTGAAAGGACCGTGCGCTGTCTACGCCGGGTTGTTCCCGGTGCCGTGCCCGGCATCGTTTTCCTATCCGGTGGGCAAAGCGCGGAGCTCGCGACCGAACATCTGAATGCTATGAATGCCCTGGGCGGCCATCCTTGGGAGCTCAGCTTCTCGTATGCGAGGGCGTTGCAGGATCCAGCGCTCAAGGCTTGGAAGGGAGACGTAACCAATGTCCCTGTAGCCCAGGCGATCTTCTACCACCGGGCCAAGTGCAACGGCGCCGCGCGCTACGGTAAGTATTCGAGGCAGATGGAGGCGGCTGCCGCGTAGTCCTCCGGATCCTTTTTCAGCGCTCCAATCGTAGTGAGACTGGCGGATTATTGAGAGGGCTGAAGGGGATTTCATGGTAAGGCATATCGGCGGTTGCCATTGCGGACGGGTTAGGTTCGAGGTTGAGGCCCCTGATGAGGTCGAAGCGCTTGAGTGTAACTGCTCGATTTGTCGTAAGGCCGGGTTTTTACATCTCATCGTTCCGAAGTCGAGGTTTAAGCTGATTCAAGGTTCAGAGAACCTGTCGACTTATACGTTCAATACCAGGGTCGCCAAACATCTCTTCTGTAATGTATGTGGAGTGAAGTCATTTTATATCCCCAGGTCGAACCCAGACGGTTACAGTGTGAACGTGATGTGCTTAGAGACTGCAACGATTAGCAAAATTACAGTCAAGCAGTTTGACGGCAAGAATTGGGAACAACACGCGCACGAATTGGCCCGATCGTCCAGAGAAACAACAGTGAACGATTAAAGGGAGGGAGACAATGACCCTTGAAGTTGCGGGCTTCATTATCGGCATCATTGGCGCGATCTGGATGAAGAATGCCTTAAACCTCCTCAATCGAGAGAGAAAGAAACCAGAGATAGAGAAGATCCGTCCGCGACTGGAAGATCCAGCCCTTGAGGCCTTCATAAAGGGTCTGACCTTGATCCTTATCGGCCTGGGAATGGAGACGATCGCCCGCCTCTTTCTCAATTAATCTATTCATCAGATCAAGCCGCCACATCGCCGTCATTCTCCTTTCCATCAGCATCTCTTTCTGTAGAGCCTCTTGGCCTGTATAATAGTTTCTACTGGCATGAAAGATATGCGTGGGGATTACGTTATCTTCATCTTGACGCTCATCCTTGGCGCAATGATCTGGCTTGCGTCACCCTATATAACCGGTCTTCGTGAACCCTGGGATGCTGAATCCGGATACTATTACATTTCGTTGATCGCCATAGGTTTCGTTGCGGGAATAATCGCGCCAAGCCGTTTCTGGCTCTGGGCTGTTGGGATTTGGCTTGGTCAATTACTAGTGTTTGTTTTCCAGTTACTTATGTTCAGGTCAGGACCGCTTTGGCCTTTGGGCATGGTGTTTCTTTTCGTGCTTTCTTTCCTGAGCTTGATTGGTTCTGCGGTTGGCGCGGGGTGTCGTTCCGCCCTGAGAGCTGTGTTCACAGTCAAAGCGAACAGAAATCCGTGAAGTCTGAGATTCTCCACCGATGAGGCGGTTGCCCCGGGAGATGATAAGGACAACAGATTACAATGATGATGCGTACCGAGGCTTTGGTATTTTCTCTGATAACATTCCTGCTAGTTGGCGGCGCTGAGGGGGCAGAGCTGCGTCTACGTTTTAAGGACGAACAGGGTGAGAAAGTACGGCTTTCGAAGGCCGAGTTGCTTCTAGTCGCTTGGGGCGCCGCGGACAGGCTGGATCTGGAGACGAGAGGAGAGGGTCTTGTCGTGCCGCTCGACGAGTCGTGGCTTCGGTCTCGCTGGCCTCAGCGCTTCATGGACATGGAGAAGGTCTATCTCTTTTTGCAGGCGGATGGCTATGCGGCCGTTAGGTCCCACCCGTTTTTATGGATTGGCGCGCATGGTCCTCCCCATGGCCCGCGAGTGGTCCAAGCCGAGGTCGCATTCCCTGGCGGAAAAGGAGTGATAGTCCAGCAGGGTGAAACAGCCGAATTGGAAATCATGTTCCGGAGACCTAAGGAACGCCATCTTCGATTCATCGACGATCAGGGAAGGCCAGTGTCAGGCGTAGTGGTCTCAAGTTATATGTTCTGGTCAGCTTCCAATCATTGCGGTTATCTCGCCGGGGCTGATCCCTTGGGCAAGGCAGTGAGCGATCGCAATGGACGCGTCCCGGTCCCGGACGGGGACTTTGAATATGCCTTGATATTGGAAAGGCGTCTCCATGTTCTTAAATACCCTATCGGCTTTCCCTATATTCCTCCGCGTCTCGTAACCCATCTAGATGCGAAGGAGACCACAGTGGAAATGCATCGGTGGCAGAGGAGGCCCCTCGAAATGCGCGTGACTAAGAATGGAAAGCCTGTCGAGGACCAATTGCTTTACGGCTGGCACGCCGGCTGTCCGTGCGGTGCTTGTTGGGGTCCTGTCGGTAAGAGCGGAAGAGAGGGAAGGATCAGCATACGGGATTTTTATCCCGAAGAATGGGAAGCGTTATTCTTCATGAACGAAAAAGAAGAACGAATTTGGGAAGCAAAACCGACCCAATGGCCGAGGGCGGGCACGGTTCATGTCGAACTCGACCCGAACAGGTGAAGCGGGCTGGGTATCGCTGGCTTTGTCCTGGTTGGTTTCCTCGCTGCTTTCTTGTCTGCTAGCGCAGTCGAGGAGAAGTTGGCGGCAAATGTCTTTCTCCACATTGTAGACAAGGCTGTTGCAGAAAGGGTTCCTACAATTCCTAGGGAAAGCTCTGAAATCAAGGCATTACGAAGAGAGTTCG
>JBOHVJ010000257.1:0-3496 GCA_050735075.1 Binatia bacterium | reverse complement strand
CTTTACCTACCTCCATCTGGCTGCCAGCGAAGAAGTAACCCGAATTCTCAGGAAAAAAAAAGTAACTGCCATCGCCTACGAAACGATTCAATTAGAGGACGGCTCTCTTCCCCTTCTGACGCCGATGAGTGAGGTTGCCGGCAGGCTGGCGCTTCAAGTGGGGGCATGGTGTCTTCAGGCGGAGAACGGAGGCCGAGGTATTCTCCTTGGCGGCGCCTCAGGAGTGCGTCCCGGAAAAGTAGTGATTCTAGGTGCGGGAATATCAGGCTCCAATGCTTGCCAGGTGGCCGCAGGTATGGGAGCCTATGTCAGTATCCTTGACGTGAATCCCTCAAAACTCCGTTACATCCATGATATCTTGGGAGGCCACGTCACGACGCTCATGTCCAACCGGGCCAATATTGAGGAAGAGGTAGTGGACGCCGACTTGGTCATCGGCGCAGTTCTGATTCCAGGAGCGAAAGCACCGAAACTTCTGTCCCGAACCCTTGTAAAGCTTATGAAACCAGGGGCAGCCTTCGTTGATATTTCAATCGATCAAGGAGGGTGCGCCGAGACCTCCCGCCCGACGACGCACCACAAGCCGATTTATATAGAGGAAGAAGTGGTCCATTACTGCGTAACCAACATGCCTGCGATCGTCCCCTACACCTCCACCTATGCCCTAACAAATGCAACGTTATCCTATGGGTTGGAAATCGCGGACAAAGGAGTCTTCAATGCCTTAAGAGAAAACGCTGCCCTTGCAAAAGGGCTCAACACCTACGAGGGAGAGATCACAAATGAAGGCGTTGCGGCGGCCTTTGGCCTCAAGGCGGCCCAGGCGGAGGAGGTCCTTCGCGGATGAGATTGGTCACGCGGGCAGATTTTGACGGCCTGGCTTGCGGCGCCCTAATCACCATGATGGAAGAGATCGACTCCTATCTCTTCGTCGAGCCTAAATTTATGCAGGACGGAGCGGTCGATATCCGCAAGGGCGATATCATCACCAACCTCCCTTACCATCCTAACTGTACTCTTTGGTTTGATCACCATATCACAAATGCGCCAGCTTGGCTGGCCCACAGTGGAGTTTCGAATGAAGAATCGCGAACCCCGAAGCCCGAAACCCGAAACGCAATCATAGTTCCAGGAAAGGGCGGCTTTCGTCTCGCACCCAGCGCGGCCCGGGTGGTTTATGAATATTACACTACAATATTCAGCAGCCAGAATACTCGATCTAAAATCGGAAATCTAAAATCCAAAATTGAGACTGCGGAAGGGCTTAGGTTCTTGAACTCCGAGCGCATAAGATTTCTCTTAGAAGAGACGGACAAAATCGATGCTGGCCGTCTTACTCCCGAGGATGTCCTTAACCCGGCAGGTTACGTTCTAATCTCAATGACTACTGATGGAAAAAGAGCGGAGGACAAGCCCTATTGGTTACGCATTATCGACCTGCTTCGCGATGCCTCTCTTGAGCAGACCTTGCAAGAGCCTGAAGTCAAACGCCGCTGCCAGGAGATCCTAGATGCCCAGGAGGAGCTCAGGGAAATTCTTTTGAAACGCACGACTCTGAGAGGCAACGTTATCTTCGTTGATCTGCGCGGGATCAAGAATATGCCTGACGGCAACCGCTTCCTTTTGTATACCCTCTTCCCCACAGGGAACATCTCGCTGAAGATCGATCACGATAGTCAAAGACCGAATACAACGGCGATCTCCGTGGGCTACAACATTTTCAACGCTACCTCTAAGGTTAATGTCGGCTCCCTTATGGAAAAGTATGGTGGCGGCGGACACCGGGTGGTCGGCTCCTGCCGCCTGCCCAACAGTGAGGCTGAAAAGGCGATTAGAGAGATCTTGGAGGCGATAAAAGAGGTTGGATGACCGATGACCGGAGACGGATAAGCGGTCCTCCGTCTTCGGTCTCTAGTCATTTTGCGGCGGCAAAAGAAATAGAGAGATGAAGATCATTAAGGTCCGAGAAGCCCTCAGAGATCTCGAAGAAATCAGTAGCGAGATCCGGTACAAGAGCTGCGTGGAAGGCAAGGGTTTCAGCACCGGCCTTATCTCATTCAGGTCTAGAAAAGATTCCGATCCAAAACAGATCAACCACCGGGACAAGGATGTGGTCTGCCACGTGATTAGAGGCCGCGGACGGCTGAGGATTAACGGCCGCAGGATCGCTTTGCAACCGGGAACCATCTGCCATATCCCCAAAGGGACCCCCCACGACTTTGCGGCGGGAAGAAAAGGGGAGATGGTTTTGTTTTACTCGGTGATCAAAACAGGATAAGAAGTAGGACTGAGCCATGAGGACTGAGTAACAAGTAACAAAACCCTCAGTCCTCAGCACTCATTTACTCAGTCCTTGCGAACCATGACCGAGCTACAGTCCCTGAAATCCAAAATCCAAAATCTAGAATTGAAAGGGGTCCTTGTCAGGTAACTTTCCATTAGTTCCTTGTTGAGAAACCTATCACAACGCGCCCGTGGAGCAGCCGAGGAAGTTCGAGCTGATCAATCTGAAGACGGCAAAACAAATCGGCTTGACGATTCCACAGTGGACGCTGATGAAGGCGGATAAAGTGATCAAATGATCAGTGGTCGGAGGCCAGTCGCCAGCAAGATGGATTTTGGCTCGGACAGACTCTAATGTACTAAAATCCAGAATGGGAAGAGACAACGTTGGATCAGGTTATAGATCGTTGGGGCAACCGGATTACCCTGACCGATGAACGATGGGAGCATATCATAGAATGGCATCCTGAACTCGAAGGGTTTGAAGAAGATGTGTTGGAGACGATTCGCAGGGGAAGACGTAGGCAGGACCCAATAGACCCGCATAAGTACAAGTATGTTTAGTCGGTGGAAGGCTTGCCTTTTGGTTTGACACATATCGTGGCGGTTGTCAGGATAGCCGCCAGGAAGTTTGTTCTGACAGCCTACGGTATCGAGAAGAAAGGCGGTGGGTAGTGCCGATGCAAAAAGAAGTGCAATTCCATTATGATCGCGATGCGGATGTGCTCTATCTTTCTGTGGGAAAGCCTCAACGCGCAAAGACGGTTGAGATGGGAGAAGATTTTGTTCTCCGATTACATCCCAAAACGGCGGAGGTGGTCGGAATAACCATTGTTAACTTCTCGAGACACTTTCCCCGACTGAAGGCAGCGCGAGTCGAACTTCCAATCAATGGGTCGTTTGATCCAGCTCGGCTTCTAGAGCAGGTTCTTACAGCCCATTGATAGGAGAACGAATTCGAAAAGTAAGAGAACGAGCCGCTTCAATCAGTAATCGTCAGCGAGTACAACCCAAAGGGTAAAGCTGAGGGAAGACACCGCTAGGCCCGGCAATTTTCCCGTGCAACAACCGACGACGTTCAAGCTGGTGATCAATCTGCAAGCGGCGAAGCAGATCGGCCTGACGATTCCACCGAATGTCTTGGTAAGAGCGGACAAAGTCATTAGATAACAAACAAGGAAAAGGCTCAGCCTAAGGCTGATCAGCCTCAGCC
>JBOHVJ010000256.1:0-8636 GCA_050735075.1 Binatia bacterium | reverse complement strand
GTTCGAGTTCCTAGTTTCTGGTTTCTAGTTAGCTTGATTCATGCAGCAAAACGCCGACACAATGCCGCCCAAGGGGGCGAGACCTGAGAGCCGCGGTCGCAGGAGGTGGAAGGTTGGAGCAGGCCCTGACCCGGGGAGTAAGCAGCCAAAGGGGTCGGTGCGGGCGGCCCTCAAGGAACCGGCCTATCGACCGCGGCTGGAAGGGCTTGCCACCGAGGGGGGCGAATAATCCAGAGTAGTTAGCCTACATTTCTAAGATGGTCGAACCTCAAAACTCGAAACTCGAAACTCGGAACTCCGTCATTGTTGAGGTCCGCGGCCTCAAGAAGTACTTTCCGGTATTGAGTGGTCTGATTGCTCAGCGAGTGGTAGGTTGGGTGAAGGCTGTCGATGATATCAGTTTTTCCATCCGACGTGGTGAGACCCTAGGTCTGGTGGGAGAATCAGGCTGTGGCAAGACGACTACCGGACGCTGTATTCTCCAACTCGATCGTCCGACAGAAGGCAGGGTTCTATTTGAAGGCCAGGACTTGGCACAAATGACGGATGCGGAGCTGCGCCCTTTGCGACAAAAGATGCAGATCGTCTTTCAGGACCCCTATAGCTCTCTCAATCCGCGTATGACTATAGGTCAAATCGTAGGCGAGCCAATTCGGGTCTACAGGTTGGTACAAAACGGGGGCGAATGTCAGGATCGAGTAGCTGAGCTTCTTACGGTTGTAGGTTTAAATCCGCTCATGGCTGACCGTTATCCCCACGAGCTGAGTGGTGGTCAAAGACAGAGGGTCGGCATCGCCCGCGCCCTAGCGCTTGAGCCAAAGTTTATTGTCTGTGATGAGCCGATCTCTGCCTTGGACGTTTCCATTCAGGCCCAGATCATTAACCTGCTTGAAGAATTACAGGAGCGATTCGGGCTCACCTATCTCTTTATAGCGCATGACCTCTCTGTGGTGCGCCACATAAGCGATCGGATAGTGGTGATGTACCTGGGGAAGGTTGTCGAGATTGCCGACCGCAAAGAGCTGTATGAGCATCCATTACATCCCTATACCAAAGCACTGCTATCTGCTATCCCCATTCCTGATCCTGTGGTCGAGGCCAAGCGAGAACGGGTGGTCCTTAGAGGTGAAGTTCCCAGCTCCTTCAATCCGCCGCCTGGATGTGTCTTTCATCCACGCTGTCCCATCGCCATCGAGGAGTGCAGCAAGGGAGTTCCTGAACTGAGAGAGGTTAAGCCGCATCACTGGGTAGCCTGCATCCGCGCGTAGCGCGGTTTGGGATTTTGTAAGAGGTGCTAACGGCTTACGTGGCCATCCCTCCCTGAGTTTGAAGGTGTGCCTTTGGCAGTAGCGTAGCGGCCGGTTTTGAGTAGGACTTCTGACATCTGGAGTAGGGCGATCGCATTTTGAGTCCGGTTACGCAGCGCTGGCGTTGGAGGAATTTTCTCCCATTCTCCAGGCTTGTCGCCTCGCTGATACGCTAGTTCCTCGCCGGTTTCTGTGAGTACCGTCAGGTTGGAGCCGGAGAGCACGCCGTAGCGTTTCTTGTTGTATATCATGATAGCGAGCCCGTCATCCCCTTCGCGTGTAAGCACCTCTTTCCCGAAGAAAGTGCTTCTATAATTACTGCCAACGATCCCCATGATCGTTGGCGCGATATCAAGCTGGCTGGTCACGCGCGGGATGCGTTTAGGCTGGAGGTGGCTGGGGGCAAGGAAGAGGACAGGAACACGATATTCATCGACAGGGACGAGGTCCCGCCCCCTCAGGTGCACGCCGTGGTCGCCAACGAAGACAAACAAAGTGTTGTCGAAATAGGGCGCTGCCCTTGCTTTACGGATAAAATCACCCACTGCGTAATCGGCATAAAGAAAATTATTAAGCTCTTCATACTTGAAGCCGGTTGGAATCGGGGTATTGACGGGCAGAGGCTTGATGCGGCCTTTAGGGTATTCCCATGGCGAGTGGAGCGAAACAGTGAGAATAGTAGCGAAGAAGGGTTTTCCCCGACTGGCGAGCTTTCGGAACTCCTGGTCTGCGCGCTCGAACAGATCTTCATCGGAGACCCCCCAGGTCCCCCGGAATTTGACGTTCGCAAAATCCGTCTCTTCGATGAAGATGTCGAATCCGTTGCTGAGAAAGAAGGCGCGCATGTGATCGAAGATCCCTTGACCCCCGTAGAGAAAGAGCGTCGCATAGCCGCGCTCCTTTAGAGTGTGTCCTAGGGTTGTAAAACCCTGACGCGCTTGGGGTCGCCGCACCACGCCGACGCCGGGAAGGGGAGGGAAAGAAGAGACGATTGCCTCCAGCCCCTGAATCGTACGCTCTCCGGTAGCATAGCAGTTTTCCAGAAGCACTCCCTCGAGCGCGAGGCGGTCGAGTTCAGGCGTCAGCGCTGGTGAGCCGCCGAGCGCGCCGACGAGCCGGCCTGTGAAGCTTTCCATAACGACCATCACGACGTTGAGAGGTTTGTGCCGATCCTTGCCAGGAATCAGACGAACTAGAGGGTTGGGAGAATCATCGGTAAGTTGCCCTTCGTCGGAAAAATAGCCACGCGCACGTCGGACCGCTTCATCGAAAGAAAGAGGCCGCAGAACCGACTCAAGATCTATATACTGGCCCTGACGTCGTTGCCCCCATTCGTAGAGGACGTTGAAGATGCCCGATGACGCAATTTCGTTGGCGATGCGATTCGCTGTCACCGAAGCAGCGCTAGGATTAAGAGCGCGCTCATCGAGAGTGCCGCGAGCGGCGAAAGCTCCCAGGAGAATGAGGAAAAACATCCCGAGGCGGTCCCACAACCAGGGATAGCGGCACCTAGCTACGCTTGCGGAGAGTTTCAGTTGGGAAAGCCGCCGAACCATGAGCAAGCAAGCCATGGAGCCCGTTGCAGTTAGAAGCAGAATCCAGATCACGGGGTAATCTGTGGCCACGGTCCTTAACACCTCGGTGTCTGAGCCGTGCTCAAGGAGGAGATAATTCGGGCGAAAGTCGTAGTAACGGAAGAAATAGAGCCCGGCCGTTTCAGTCAAAAATGCCAGAAACAAAAGGAGTCCTGTGTATATGAGGATGACCGGTCGCAGGAGCCGTGCCCAGCGGTGCGGTACTAAGAAAAGCACCGCGACTACCGCCAGCGTCACTCGGCTGACAATGACTGCGTCGAGACGAAAGCCGATCCAAAATAGCTCAAGAGACTGACCTAAAGAGAGGTCACCGAGATCAGCCGCCCGTTCAAGGTAGAGCCATAGCCGAAATCCAGTAAAGATCGCCAGGGCTATGATGGCGAACCCAAGACAAAATATTGTTCGGGGAATTTTGGACACAACTGGATTGAATCTATAGGAGCAACCACAGGGGGTCAAGAAGGGTTAGGCTTAAGGCGGCTGGAGAGGCAGGCCCCTTCGGTAAGAGAGTAACGTTTTTAAAGACGTTTAAATTAGTTCTCTCGAGGAGGAAAGCCTTGGCTAGGAAATGCCGAAGAGGGAAAAGAAGAACTTAACGCGCTCGAGCAACAGCAGCCCGGAGCCAACGTTCCAGATGTGGATTAGGGCAAAAAAGGTCCAGACTCCTGCGATGCTTCTTAGTCGGCGGGCTTTCGCCGCCACTGTATCGGTCTCCTCGCTCTTTCCTCTCCGCTTTTGCTGGCGGAGCATGGAGACGTAGATGCCGAGAGCGAGTAAGAAGCAGTACATCAGGCGGGGACTGAGAATCTGCCAGATAGCTGCAAACTCAGCCGCAACAAGCGGATTCCTCAACTGGAGCAAATGGTAGTATATGTTGCCCACAAAGGCGGCGGCGAAGACTGCGGTGAACATCCGTAGCCTAGGCCACGTGCGGAAATAGCGCAGGTAAGCTGGGAAAAAAAAGAACTCGACTAAGAGTTCTTTAAAATAGTAATAGTACCTGTTCCAGAAATCGACGATCGACTCCGAGAGCAAAGGCTTATAGGTATTGCGGAACACGTTGAATCCGCAAAGGCGAAGGATGCCGACCCAAAAGTGTCCTTTGGCTGCAAGCTTCAGCGTTTCCCAGATGAGTTCGAAGTAGAGACTCGCCCAAGCAGTCAAGGGCGAAGCGGAAGCGTCGCCGCTGATAAGGTTCTTGAGTCGGGGAATACCGAGATTGTATCCTCCTAGCCAGCGCGTCAATCGATTGCCCGGGTCGCCATAGATAATGCCGCCCATCAAGAACATCACGCCTTCCCAAAGAAGGATCAGCATCAGCAGCTTAAGCCCGGCCAGTTGCGCTCGGGCAAAGGCGTCGGCTGATTGAGCTTCATGCTGGGATAAATAGTCCAATCCTTTACCGGCGGGAGTATTGGTGCCGTCCCAGACAGGCCAGAGATAAAAGAGGTGATCGTGGAAGGAAGTGGCCGCGGCCTTTCCCCGCTGACCCGACATGACCATATAGCCTGAGCGCCAGAGGAGATAGGGAAGCGAAACTACGATCAAGATAAGAACACTCTTCCAGAATGCACCATTGTTTGGGGTCAGCCAGATGGCTGCAAGGGCCACCCAGAAGAGCAGATGGAGTAAAATCTGCGGTCGTTGCCTGACCGCGCTGGGTAGGGCGCGGAAGTGTGCTGCTGCGAGGTAAAGCAGGTAAAGGAAGCCTAAAAGGAGGGGAAAGGCGATCCACGCAGAGAGCCATGGCGCCCCGATGAGTTGGTCGCGCCATTTCGTTTGCCTGCTCAGCAGGCTAACCAATCCGACGAGAAGGGCGCAGAGCGCTAGTCCGATTCTACGACGTTTAGGCGTGAGCCAAACAACGGCAGGCTGCGAGCGCAGCCAGGTCACGAGTTTTTCATTCTCGTGAAACTGCGAGAGGGCACGATAAGCGTTGCGGGCGGTGCCAAGACTTGTCATAGCGTCTCGCGTTCAATCAGATCCAGGATGGCGCTAACGGAGCCAAGATCGGACGGATCTACACCCCTGTCGCGGAAATCGATGTTGTAGGTTTGTTCGAGGTAGAGGACGATCTGAAGGATAGCGAGCGAATCGATGAGCCCGGATTCCACCAGGCGTTGGTGATCGTCGAGCTCCTCTATCGGACGATCTGGCCTCTGGATCGTGCGGAGAAAATTGATCAGCCCCTCTTTGCGCTGCCGTCGATCCATCGCTGTTTTTCATTCAGACCCTGGCGCAGGACTTTGAAAGGGGGCTTGCATATCGAGCGCATGGCGTGGTTAGGCTGAACCTTCCTCAGAAGCCTGCAAGATCCCGCGCAGATCGAGCGGCTGAAGCTTTGTACATCTCTCCATGACCGCGCTTCGGCTGATCTTGCCGCGCGATGTGCGTGGGATCGAGTCCACCAGGTACCAGCGCATGGGCATCTTGTGCTCTGGGAGGTGGAACTTCATCCACCGATAGAGTTCGCGGATGGTTGCGGCATCCTGGTTCTTAAGGGCAACCGCCATGCCCACCTCCTGCCCGTAGAGGGGATCATCAAATCCGAAGGCGGCCACATCCTTCGTTCGGTCAAACCGCTCGACTACGGCATCGATGTCGGCCGGATAGATCTTGATGCCGCCTTTGTTGATCTCTTCCCTTTCTCTACCTTTAAGATAAAGCCTCCCGCGCTCATCGACAGTGCCGATATCGCCGGTCAAAAACCATCCCTGACAAACCGCTTCGTCGGTGAGATCTTGCCGCTTGAAATAGCCTTTCATGAGCGCCGGAGTCCGGAGCCAAATATAGCCGGACTCGTTGGGCTTACATTCCAGTTCCTGGTTCGGTGGAGTACGGGTATCTCCAGTTTTCATGACCTTGATCACAGCGCCCCATGGCTCGCCAATCAGTCCGTCCTCGGGGATGAAGTCGCCAACGCTAGTCCCAGCCACCCAGCTTCCGGTCTCAGTAATTCCATAGGCATTAAACACATCTTTGGTAGCAGCCCAGACTTGAATCTCTTTCCACAGGTGAGCGGACAACGGAGCCGACCCGCAATGGACGCGCTTGAGCGTCCTTTTGCTTGGTGGTTTGGACACCTTCAGCGCAAGCCTCCACAGCGCAGGCACAGATGAGAGGAAGGTGATCTTATGCTCGTCGATCAGCGGACCAAGCCGCATAATCGATTCGGGATTGAAAGGCGGCATAATAAAAAGGTCTTGTCCTGAGAGCCATGGAAAGAGGCAGTTGCAGATCAGACCGTGGCCGAAGTGGGTCGGAAGGAGGCAGAGCGTACGGCGATAAGCCTCCAGTCCTAGTTTTTGCTGTAAGGCGGTCCATCGAGCCTGGAGCGAGCGATGCGTGTGCAGCACACCTTTCGGACTTCCAGTCGATCCGGAGGTAAAAAGGATGAGCGCATCGTCATCCAACCGGGGAAAGCCTTCTGACAGCGCGTCGCTGGCGCCAACCGCAGGAGTTTCGATCTCAAGAGTGCTAATCACCTTCACGTTTGCGGAGGAGAGGGAAGCACCAATCGTTGGATCGTTTTTGTCATCGACAATCGAAAGACTGGGAGCCGCCGCCCGCACGAGGTTTTTGATTTCAAATTCGGTGAGGCGGGCATCGAGGGGTATCACACAAGCCCCAAGGCGCCAGAGCGCGAGTAAGTCCGCGAAGAACTCTAGCCGGTTACCGAAGTGGATAAAGACTCGATCTCCAGGAGTTATGCGCTCGCTCCGGTACCACCGAACCCGCGCGGCGATCTGATTAGTAATTTCTTGGCGGTCCCACCGACGGTGGCTGACCGGTTCGACGAGATTGCCAACCTTCAGATCGAGGAAAATCGCGGGACCTCCTTCGTTGATTGACGCCTACTATTACCAATCCAACAACCGCATAGCAAGGCAGTAAGTTTTCGTCGCTAGAGTGCAAGCCCTTGACATCCGAAAGGCAGGTGGCGTACCTCTAGTCCTAGGTTAGTCTAGTGGGACAGTTGGTTTCATCGGTTTGTCGCGTGAACACTAAACATGGAGGTAGGCGATGAAGATAGATAAGATCACGAGTTTCGGGGTGGTTATCGCGTCTATAATGTTTGTTCTGATGCTCAGTTTCTCTTCTCGAGTGATTGCTGCGGAAAAGGAGCAGCCGCGCCGCGGAGGGGAATTAGTCTTCGCTGTGGGAGAAACGCCGCCCTCCTATGATGGGCATCGTGAGACTACGTTTGCGATGCTTCACCCCATAGCCCCTCATTACAGCACCCTATTGCGCTTTGATCCGCAAAACTATCCCAAGATCATAGGGGATGTAGCGGAAAGCTGGACTGTTTCAAAAGATGGCCTCACGCATACCTTTAAGATACGCAAGGGGATCAAGTTCCATGATGGGAGCGAACTGACCTCCAAGGACGTTAAAGCGACCTATGATAGGATCATTTTGCCTCCGCAGGGTGTGGCCAGTGCGCGCAAGGCTTACTATGGCATGGTCGATAGGATCGAGACCCCGGATATCTACACTGTAGTTTTCCATCTCAAGTATCCGTCGGCATCTCTATTGGCCAACCTCGCCTCCCCTTGGAACTTCATCTATAAGGCAGAGATCCTGGAAAAGGATCCGCGCTGGTATGAGAAGAATATCATGGGCTCTGGACCATTCACCTTTGTAGAGTATGTGCCCGGATCGCACTGGGTGGGGAAGAAGAACCCCAACTATTTCATGAAGGGTCGGCCTTACCTGGACGGCTATAAAGCGATCTTCATTCGCGATACCGCGCCGCGCGTGGCCGCAATTCGCAGCGGGCAGGCTCTCATTGAGTTCCGCGGCTTTAATCCCGCCGCCCGTGACGATATCGTGAAGGCTTTGGGTAATAAGATCGTAGTTCAAGAGAGCCCGTGGATCTGCAACTTAACGGTTACGATCAACAATGAGAAGAAGCCCTTCGACGATGTGCGGGTTCGGCGTGCGCTCACGCTTGCCATCGACCGGTGGGAGGCCTCCAAGGCCCTTTCCCAGATCTCGCTCATGAAATTCACAGGCGGTCTCTTCCGGCCTGGATCACAGTTCGCTACCCCTGAGCCGGAGCTCACCAAGCTGGCTGGCTTTGGCAAAAGCATTGAGGCTGCGCGTAAGGAGGCCCGGCGCCTGCTGAAAGAGGCCGGAGTCCCGGAGGGTTTTTCGTTCACTCTTAAGAATCGCAATGTCAAAGAGCCCTATGAAGTCACCGGGGTCTTTGTCATCGACCAGTGGCGCCAGATTGGCTTTAATGTGACCCATCTACCTCAGGAAGGGGGGCCCTACTTCAACGACTTTCGCCAGGGCAACTTCGAGACTGGCATTGACTTCAACTGCGATTTCATGGACGAGCCTGATTACCAACTCTTAAAGTATTTGAGCAGCGATAAAAGCCCCCTTAATTATGCCCGCTATAAGGACAGCATTCTGGACGATCTTTACGAAAAACAGGCCCGCGCGACCAACGCCAGGGAGCGACTTGTGCTGCTCAGGCAGTTTGAAAAACGGGTTTTGGATGAGCAGGCCTACCAGTTCCATATCCTCTGGTGGCAGCGCATTATCCCTCACTGGGCAAAGGTCAAGGGGTGGAAGATCACGCCCAGCCATTATCTCAACCAAGACCTGCGAGATGTCTGGCTGGCGGAGTGATCAAAGCCGGGGATAGAAGATCGAGGATAGAAGATAGCACCATTCTCGATCCTCCATCCTCCATCCTCGAACCATAAGGCGTGCGCCAGTACAT
>JBOHVJ010000255.1:0-13164 GCA_050735075.1 Binatia bacterium | reverse complement strand
TGTTCCTTTCCAATGCCGCTCTGCTTGACTCCGCCGAAGGGTAGCTCGTCATAGATGATCTGCGCTGAGTTGATCCAGGTATAGCCGGATTCGATCCGCTCCGCGGCCAGCATGGCTTTGTTAATGTCTCGCGTCCATACCGAGGAACCCAAACCAAAGATGGAGTTGTTCGCCTGCTCGATGGCATGATCCAGACCCTTAACCCGGACGATGGGGAGGGCCGGGCCGAAGCATTCTTCCTGCAAAATCCGCGCAGCCGGGTCAACGTCTGTAAGAAGCGTTGGTTGTAGGTAGAACCCTTTGTCGTAATCCCCGCCTTTTGGCCGCTGGGCGCCGTAGAGGACCTTAGCCCCGCGCTTGACCGCATCTTCCACTTGTTCTTCAACCTCTTTCCTCTGCTCCCCAGTGTGCAGGGGGCCCATAAGGGTGTCTGGCTTGAGTCCATCACCAATTCTGAGCTTTTTCGCTTTCTCTACTAGTTTCTCCATGAATAGATCGGCGATCTTGTCGAATAGATAAAGTCTCTTGACCGCCAAACAGGCCTGGCCGCAATTGAAGAATCGACCTACGGAAGCGGCGCTGACAGCCCGATCCATGTCTGCGTCATCGCAGACAATCATGGGATCGCTGCCGCCCAATTCCAGGGTCACATGTTTGAAACCCTTGGCAGCAGACTGCATGACGCGTCTTCCCGTATCGGTTGCTCCGGTGAAACCGATTTTGCGTACCGTAGGGTTTACGAGCAGCTCTTCGCCAACGACGCTTCCCGGCCCGGTGACGACATTGATGACTCCCTTGGGACCTCCTCCGGCCTGGATCGCTTTGTCGATTAGCTCGACGCAGCGGATGTCGGTCAAAGGGGTTGTCCCGGCCGGTTTGACCACAACTGTGTTGCCGGCCAAAAGGGCGGGACCGAGCTTGTTGCCCATGAGCGAAACCGGGAAGTTCCAAGGTACAATCGCACCGCAGACTCCGATGGGTTTACGCAAAACGAAGCCGTGGCGACCGTTGTCGAGCACCACCGCTGCTGTGCGCAGGCTCTTGGCCATGCCGCCGTAATGGTCCAGGGTGTGAATGAAGCGGCGGATCTCTAGGATCGACTCGCGGATTGGTTTCCCCTGTTCCTTCGTGAGCAACGTCGCCAGCTCCTTTTCCTGCTCATGAATGAGGCGGCCGGCTGAGAGCAATATCGCGCCCCGCTTGGCGGGCGCCATTTCAGACCATTTTTTTAAGGCTCCTGCGGCGGCGTCTATAGCCCGACGGATGTCATTGACAGTCCCCTTGGGGACGGTGTCGACGACCTCTCCGGTGGCGGGGTTTCGTACTTCGGTGGCCTGTTTGCTCTCCGAGTCTTGAGGCTCACCGGCAACAAAAAATTTCACCATATCAATCCTCCATCATGATTAGAGCCTAGAAAAGAATCATTTTCCCCGTAGATTGTCAAGAATTCAGCTCTCCTTGACGGTAAGATCAGGGCCGGTTATGCTTCGCGGACAAAGGAACTGCAAGAGAGCGGCTTTATTAAGTCGCTTTATCAGTGAGGAGCAAAGATGGCGATCACCGAAGAGGTGGTGCGCTTTATCCACCAGGCCCGATTTGAAGAGCTTCCGCCAGAGGTGGTCTCTATGGCTAAGGATCTTATCTTGGACGCCATCGGAGTGATGCTTGCTGGCTCCTGTGAAGCGGGAAGCCGGATCCTTCAAACCTACGTGAGGCAAATGGGCGGCAGAGAGGAGGCGACCGTCATCGCTGGAGGAGTTAGGGGCCCTGGCGCTGCCGCAGCTCTCGCCAACGCGGCTGCTGGGCACGCCTTGGATTATGATAGCATCCAGCTCTCCTCTTGGCCCGGGACCGCCCACGGGATTCGCATCCATCCCACGGTCCCTAGCCTGGCTGCAGCGCTGGCAGTGGGAGAACCCATGGGGATCTCGGGGAGGTCGCTCATCCTTGCCTGCGTGGTCGGGATTGAGGTTGCCTGCCGTGTAACAGAAGCCATTCCCCCTGAGTCATACCAGGTGGCGTATCAATCGACCGCCACTATGGGTGGCTTGGGTGCAGCTGCGGCTGCGGGAAAGCTTCTTCAACTCGACGAAAGGCAGCTCATGTGTGCGCTAGGACTGGCGGCGACCATGGCCGGCGGGTTGAGGGAGAACTTCGGTACGATGACGAAGTCGTTCCATTCTGGTCGGTCTGCCGAAGCTGGAATTATCGCCGCACGGCTTGCTAGGGAGGGGTTCACAGCAGCGCCAAATATTTTGGAAGCTCGCCGTGGTTTTTTCCTTGCCATGGGCGGACGGCACGATCCCTCCCAGATTATGGGTAAGTTGGGTCATCCCTATTTTCTCATCGACCCTGGTCTTCACATCAAGCGCTTCCCCTGCGCCATTCTGACACACCCGGCGATCAAGGCCCTACTCGATCTCACGGGGGCTCACGGGCTCAAGGCGGATGAGGTCGTGGATATGGAGATCGGGGTCAGTGAGGTTGTCACATCAACTCTCAACCACCCTGAGCCTAAGACCGGACTTGAAGGGAAATTCAGCGTGGCTTTTCCCCTGGCGCTCGCTCTCTTGGAGAGGAAAGTGGGCTTGGCGCAATTCAATGATGAAAAGGTGCGAGATCCAAGAGTCGTTTCCTTAATGAAGAGGATCAAAGTTTACCCCGATCTGAGATTACAGGAGTCAGGGGGTAATGAAGTCACAGCCAGGTTAAAACTCCATCTTAAGGATGGCCAAGCCCTGGAAAGGTTGGCGGCGTTGGAGAAAGGGACGAGTCAGGAATGGATCAGCGAAAGCGAGCTTACAGGAAAGTTCCGTGAGTGTGCGGCACAGGCCCTGCATCAAGACCAGGTCGAGAAATTGCTGGATTTACTTCGCCGACTTGAGCTGCTCGCGAGTGTCGATTCTGTTATGGAGATCGTTAGAGAGCGAAATTGAACAATCTCCTCCAAGACGAGGGGTTTCGACCATCCCCTCAGGGGGAGCTAAGATTTGGAGGGCACCATGGACGACAAAATTCAGCGGCTAATGCCGCGCTTTCGATTTGGCAACATCAACCCACGTTCCGGCGGTGGATTCCATCGAGGACCAACCTACCAGTTCTATCGAATCGTGCCTACCGACGTGATGGAGATAGCGACTGTTTTGGGTCTCGAAGATTACACAGCCGAGGCGGTTGAAAAAGCGTTCAAAAACTACTGGAGGTGCGTCGATTACCTTGTCCGTGAGAGAGTAGATGTGATCGTTTTGGGTGGCGCTCCGATTTCGGCTCGACTGGGCCGGCCGCGAGTCCTTTCTCTGGTCAAGGAGACGAGAGAAAGGACCGGCATTCAACTGGATACTCCTCTCGAGGCTGCAATAGCCGCGATGAAACATCTCGGACTGACAAAGCTAACGATTGGGAGCAGGTGGGCGACCTCGCTCAACGACGCGCTCATCCGTTACCTGGGGGAAGGCGGAATCGAGGTTATCGGGATCACAACAAGGAATCAGGGGGCCTCCGAAGCTGCCGCCATGTCATTTGAGGAGGGATTGAAGACCGCTCTGGATGTGGGGCGTGAGGCTGCCCAGTTGGCGCCTGGGGCAGAGGCCGTATTTGTTCCCGGAGGGGCCGCTATGAGTCTTCACGTGATCCCCGCTGTGGAGGAGGAGTTTGGGAAGCCGACGGTTACGAATCTAAGCGCCGAGGTCTGGCATAACCTGGTGCGGCCCGGGGTTATTCCGCCTGTCAAAGGATGGGGACGGTTATTGGCAAGTAGTCGCTAGGACGAAAAAGGAGGTCCGGACAGATGAGGCCGATATCTCTATGCATGCTCCTAATCGCGTTCACAACCGCCATGCCTTTGGGCACAAATTCACTCCTCGCTGCTGATGCCACATATCCGAATAAGCCGATTCTTTTTATCACCCACAGCGGTCCCGGCGGAGGCATGGATATTATGCTCCGTCGAATCACCGATATGATGAACAAGGAGCGGTTGGTTTCCCAGCAGATGCGCGTCGAAAACATCCAGGGTGGGAGCGGCGCCAAGGCAATGACCAGCCTCGTGAAACGCAAAGGGGAAGATCATGTTGTGGCCGGTCTTACGAGCGTGTGGGTGGCGGCGCCGCTGATTTCGCCTGACCTTAAGGTCAGCTACAAAGATTTGACGCCCATTGCCCTTCTGGGATTGGACCCGAACATCGTCGTGGTTCGGGCGGATTCCCCTTATAAGGGCATGCGGGAGCTTCTCGACTTCGCCAAGGCCAATCCGAAGAAGCTAAAGCAGGCGGGGGCTTCTGTGACCAGCACGCCGAACTTCGACCGCATAGCCATCGAGCAGGCCACAGGCGCGACCTGGGATTACGTTGCCTTTGCCAGCGGTGGCGAGGCGGCGACGGCGCTCCTTGGAGGCCACGTTCATCTTGTGATTGGCCAGCCTGCTGATATGGCTGGTCATCTGCGCGCAGGAACATTGCGTACCCTTGTGACTTTTTCAGAGACGAGGCTCGCCGGTCATCCTCAAGTCCCAACCCTGCGCGAGCTGGGAGTTACAGCGCGAGTCTCACGGGGTACGGTGCGAGGAATCATCGGCCCGCCGGAGATGCCGGCCCATGCAGTCCAATACTGGGAAGAGGTCTTGCGTAAGCTAACTCAGACGCAGGCCTACCAGCAGTTTGCATCCGAGATCGAGCTCTTTTCCAAATTTCTGCCAAGCCGGGAATTTTCCAAGTTCCTCGATGAAGAGAGCGACAATCTCGCTAGGTTTCTTGCCCAGATTGGGCCGATCAAAAAATAATATCATCTATTGGGAGCCAGCGAGCGGCAAAAGAATAGGTAATGGAAGAAACAATCAAGCTGGCCCGGTTCATAGCTGAAACCGGGCTTGACGATCTGCCTCAAGCGGCGCTCCAGGCTGGAAAAAGATCTTTCCTTGACTGTCTTGGGGCAGCGCTTGGGGGAGCGAAAAGCCGTGCAGCGACGATGGTTGCAGATCTCATCGCTGAGTCAGGGGGTAAGCCCCAGGCTACCCTCCTCGGCCGCGGCAGACTCGCCTCTCTTCTTGATGCAGCCCTGGTCAATGCTACAGCCGCCCACGCCCTGGATTACGACGACACACTGAGTGCACCCGCTGCTCTGGCCGGACTGGCTGTTGCCGAGTATCATGGGCTAAGAGGGCGTGATCTACTGACCGGTTACATTCTCGGTTTTGAAGTCGCTAGTCGTCTCGCCTCTGCCATAGGTGGCTGGGATAACAGCCGGGGTTGGCACATGATGGGCGTGGCCGGAGGTTTTGGGGCAGCGGTTTCCGTCGGAGTTTTGCTGCGGCTGAGCGTAGATCAGCATGCCCAAGCCCTTGGCTTGGCCGCGACTCAGGCCTCTGGCCTTGTTGCTATGCATGGGTTTCTTGCCAAGCCGATCCACTCAGGCAAAGCGGCAGCCAACGGTCTCTTCGCGTCCCAGCTAGCACAACGCGGCTGCACTAGTGGTCCGGCGTTGGAAGGTCCCTTAAGCATCGCCCAAGCTATGGGCGGCGAGCAAAATCCTAACCTTTCAGAAAACTTGGGTGGATCATGCGCTATCCTTGAGAATCGTCTGAAGCCATTTCCCTGTGGACGGTTGGGCCATGCCGCCATCGAGGCTGCTCTTAAGGTGCGTTCGCAGCACCATTTGAAGCCGGGAGAAATTTCATCTGTGCGCGTTCATGTTAATCCGCGTGCTCAGTATTTGATGGGTGCGAGCGAGCCACAGAACGGGACGCAGGCCATGTTCAGCATCGCCCACGGCGTGGCTGCGGCCCTTCTTGCTGGACAGGCTGGTCCGGCACAATTCACTGACGAGGCGGCCCAGGATCCTATACTTGTGGATCTCCGTCGACGGGTAGAGGTCATTGCGGACCCAGAACGAAAACCTGGACAAGCAATCATCGAGGTGAGAACAAAAGGCTCCGGCGCTCTTCATGCCGAGGTGCTCATTCAGAAAGGGTTTGCCAGCAATCCGATAAATGACAAGGACGTTAGGGACAAGTTTCTCAGCCTAGCCGAGCCCGTTCTTGGATCCAGCCGAGTCAAAGAAGTAGCCGATCTCGTTTATCGCTTAGAATCTCTGACCGATGCCGGAGAGCTAGCGCGTCTCTGCAGCTAACCCTAGAGAGAGGACTTAAGTTATGAGTCGGGCGGACAGATGGGCAGGCGCGGTTTTTCTCCTCCTCGGTATTTTGGTGGTTATAGAGACGCACAGGCTCGATTACGGGAGCGGTTATGGTGCCGGTCCCGGTTTTTTCCCCTTTTGGCTTGGCGGCACGATTGCGCTTCTCGGAGCCATCTTGCTGCTCAAGGCCCTCCGAAGACCCAATGCAACTGAGGAGGATTCGGTTCAGGCAACCCAGTGGAGAAAAAAGATAATAGCATATGGTGCGTTGCTTGCCTTCGTCCTTACCGTTGAGATCGTTGGTTTCATAACAGGCTTTGCGCTGCTGTTTGCTTTCTTGCTCGTAGTGATCGAGCGTGAGGGCTGGCTCAGATCCATTTTGGCTGCACTTACCGCGGGCGCGGGTCTTTATCTCCTTTTTGTGCGGCTACTCCAGGTGAAGCTCCCATCAGGCCTTTTAGGCTTTTGAAGAACGGATGGATATCCTTTCCAACCTCTGGCTCGGCTTTCAGGTCGCTCTGCTTCCTAGCAATCTTTTGTTCTGCCTGATCGGAGTAACAGTGGGAACCGTAGTCGGAATCCTCCCTGGCATAGGTACCACGGCGGCCGTCTCGATCCTCTTACCGCTGACTTTTCAAATGGATCCTACCTCAGGCATCATCATGCTAGCCGGGATTTACTACGGGACAAAGTACGGTGGCTCGACGACCTCGATCCTGGTTAACACGCCGGGCGAGTCATCGTCAGTGGTGACCTGCATCGACGGCTACCAGATGGCCTTGCAGGGACGCGCAGGCCCTGCCCTAGGGATTGCCGCCATCGCCTCCTTCATTGCTGGCACCTTGGGGCTCATAGGACTCGTCCTGTTGGGACCTTTGCTTACCGCAGTTGCCTTAAGCTTCGGCCCGCCTGAATACTTCGCCCTGATGGTGATGGGTCTTACCACAGTGGCCTTCCTCGCTGGCCGCTCCATGGTCAAAGCCTTATTGACGGCTGCAGTGGGACTGCTCCTTGCCACGGTAGGCTTTGATATCTTTAGCGGAAGCCTGCGGTTTACCTTTGGTCGGAGCGAGCTTATGGACGGCATCAGCTTTATTACGGTGGCCACCGGCCTATTTGCTGTGGGCGAGGTTTTGGTCAACGTAGGGAAGCCCTCTTCGCAGGAGGAGATATTCCGCGTGCCCACTCGCTTCCGGGAGCTTCTTCCAACCTGGCAAGCCATGCGCGCTTGCTGCGGCGCCTTTCTTCGCGGCACCCTGATCGGCTTTATAGTTGGTGTTCTGCCCGGCGCTGGAGCGAGCGTCTCATCGTTTATTTCCTATGGGATCGAGAAACGGTATTCCCGGCATCCGGAGCGATTCGGGAAAGGTGCCATCGAGGGAGTGGCGGGTCCTGAAGGGGCGAACAATGCTGACACTGCTGGAGCCATGGTGCCCATGCTGAGCTTGGGCTTGCCTGGATCGGGAGGGACCGCGGTTCTTTTGGGCGCGCTTATTCTCTACGGCATTCAACCTGGTCCTCTGCTTTTCAAAGAGCATCCGAAGCTTGTCTGGGGGCTTATTGCCAGCATGTATGTAGGCAACGTGATGCTCCTGATTTTGAACCTACCTCTGGTACCACTCTTCGCCAGTATCCTACGGATCCCATACCGCTTCCTCTATCCCCTGATCCTAGGATTCTGCGCCGTGGGAGTTTACAGTGTCCGGCAGAGCGTGGCTGACCTGTGGCTGCTGTCGCTGTTCGGACTCCTCGGCTATCTCTTTCGGATCTATGATTTTCCGCCTGCCCCGATGGTTCTGGGTCTTGTCCTAGGACCACTGATCGAGCGGGCGCTGCGCCAGTCGATGGTTCTTTCGCACGGTGATCCCACGATCTTTTTCACTCGCCCGATTGCTGCCGTGCTTATGATCATCTCCATTCTGCTTCTTGCAGCGCCGCTCCTGACGGCCTCGTCACGAAAAGAAAGGTTGGCGCCAGGATAGGAAAGATGAGCCATCCAGCAACTACCCTTGGGGAGCTTTTGCAGGAGAAGGTTAAAAATAGCCCAAAGGCCCCGCTCCTTTTGTTTGGTGAGCGCAGTCTTACCTATGCTGACTTTGCCTGTGAGGTTAACCGCGCGGCCCATGGCCTTCTGCGCTTGGGAGTTAAAAAAGGGGATAAGATAAGCCTCCTTCTTCCCAACTGTCCCGAGTTTCTCTTTACCGTTTTCGCCGCTGCCGAGATTGGCGCGGTCTTTGTTCCGATCAATACCGCTTTTACCGCTGAAGAAGCTGGGTATGTCGTGGATCACTCAGAGTCCTGTTTTTTCATTACGACAAGGACTTTCCTTCCGCTGGTTGAGCAGATAAGGGGGAAATGTCCCCACCTAAGACGAGTTGTCTCCCTTCAAAAAGACCAGGAACCAGAGTGCCTTTTCTGGGATGAGCTTCTTTTCGGAGCTTCCGCTGACACACCAGAAATTGCAGTGCGGCCGGGTGAGATTGCTTCGATCACATACACATCGGGGACAACAGGCCGTCCCAAAGGGGTTATGCTGACACAGTACGCCTATCTTTTTGCGCCGCAAAAAAGGGCTGAGGCTTTGGGCTGGAGTGAAAAGGATCGGGTTTTCGTGATGTTGCCGCTCTTCCACGTCAATGCCCTGTGCCATATGGCGATCGCGATGATCTCCGTTGGGGGAAGTATCCTCCTTCGGGAGAGATTCAGTGCCTCTCATTTTTGGGATGAAGTGCGCGAATATGGGGTGACCACATCGAGCCTGATGCGCACGATCCCCAATATACTTTTGAATCTTCCGGAGAAGCCTGATGACGGAAAAAGCCCGCTACGGCTCGTCGTTGCTCTTCTTGCCCCAGAACTCCATCTCCGTTTTGAGGAGCGCTTTGACGCGACTGTCATATCTTCGTACAGCTTGACCGAAGACATTCTCAGTGTCCTTGGTCCTCTGGATAAATCCAGAAGGAAGCTCGGGAGCTGCGGCCTGCCTATTGCCCCGGAAGTTCATAAAGTGCGCATTGAAGATGAGGTCGGGGCGGTATGTGGCCCAGGTCAATTGGGGGAGATCGTCAAACAGAGCCCAACGGTCATGAAGGGTTACTATAAGAACCCCGAGGCGACCGCTGAGGCCCTCAGGGGAGGTTGGCTTTATACCGGAGACCTAGGCTATCTTGACGAGGATGGCTTCCTCTATTTTGTCGATCGCAAGAAGGACATGGTGAAGCGGGGAGACGAGAATATCTCCTCCGAGGAGGTGGAGCAGGTTCTGAACTCTCATCCGCTCATTGCAGAATCTGCTGTCATCGGCGTTCCCGATCCAATCCGCGAGGAGGAGGTTAAGGCCTACATCGTTCTTAAGCCTCCGGCCACGCCTGAAAACCTACCGCCCGATGAGATCTGGAACTTCTGCAAGAAGCATCTTGCCGCCTTTAAGGTCCCGCGCTATTTGGAATATCGCGACGAACTCCCTAAGACCCCCAGCTCGAAGGTCCAAAAGAGTCAGTTACGCACGGCGGCAAAGGCTCCAAAACAGATTGTCTTTGATCGTTTGGCGATGGACAAAAAGTGAGATCTAGGGCAGTCTGGATGCAGGTTGACACTGCATTCCAACTATTCTACTTCTGGTAGGCAGCAGGGGCGAGTCTAAAAGTTAGCCTGTTAAGACGGAAAAATCGCGGCTAGAAAGGAGAGAGCCATGATCCAAACCACTGGCATCTATCACATTGGCATTCCTGTGGACGACCTGGAGCGGGCCGAGCGCTTCTACACGGAGGTGCTGGGCATGAAGGTGGAAGCTCGAATCCAGGAGGAAGGTGCACGCCTCTCACGCCTGAAGTGCGGTGACGCCGACGTGGTGCTATTTAAGCGACCACGACCTCTTGGCCGCAACACCCTTAAAGAAGATGGCATCACCCATCAGGCGTTCGAGGTGCCCCCGGGGACTTTCGATGAGGCAGTGGAGTTCCTGAAAAAGCACGGCTATTACCACGACGGCCCGGTGGTTCGAGCGAGCGGCCGCGCAGTCTATTTCTTTGACTCAGAAGGCAACTATCAGCAGCTCCACGTCTCGAAATGAGTCCAGTGGGGACCGTCCACTGCTATAGCATCGCTCGGTGGGTGGAGGTCTACGCTTAAAACAGTTCCGGTCGCTCACGGCGTTTTCACGTCGATCCCGGTCGATCGAAGCCCACTGATCAGGGAGATTAGGTGGCGAAGCTTTCGATAAAGGAGCAGGCTGCGCTGGAAGAGAAGCTCTGTCAGGAAAGACGGCAGCGTTTTCGGGAGGCAGCGGAAAGGTTTGCGTCCAAGGCGGCTTCTCTCCAGAATGTGCACGAAGTGGCCTTATGCGGCTCCATGGTCACGGATGATCCTTATCCTAATGATATCGACCTGGCCATCGTGGTTGACTCACTAGCCGAGTTATCCGTTATTGCCCGGGCCGCTCGTCAGATCAGCTCCACCTACCATGGATGGGAGGTCTTTGTATTCCGGCCGGAGCGAGCCTATGTTGGTCGGATCTGCCACCGCCGCGAATGCCCACGAGAAATGGGCCGGTGCGATAATATGGACTGTGGACACGTTCCTTTCCTGGGCAATCTCAGGGACTTTAATTTCGATCCCACCCTGTTTTTGGCTCCACCTATTAAGATCTTATGGTGTCGTGAACCGAAGAGCATGCTTCTGGACTGGAAAGAGGCTCTGGGAGCTCGCTTATCCGATCACCAGACGTACCGGCCGATCACCCTCAAATGCTGGGAGTGTGGCAGACGGTTTCTGTTTTCTGTAGGAGAACAGAAAATCTTCGCTAAGAGAGGATTTCGTGAACCCAAACGCTGTGAACTCTGCCGCCTAAAACGGCAGTATGGCAAAGATGCTGTCTCCGTACTGTTGGACCTTGAGGAAGAAGAGCGACATGGCTAAGGACAGAAGGGCAGGCCCTCCGTTAAGAGATTAAAGTGACTGTCCCCATTTTTCTAATTTCGATAAGCTCACTGAACCCCTTCTCCATAGCTACCAAGAAGATGAGGCATTAATGAAATCTTCCAGGTCCATTAGTCGAGTCAAACGACTATCCAATTTACAAACTCCTACCACCGCTGCCTTGTGAACGTGAGCGACGCCATCAATACAGGTATCATTCAACATTTTAGTAAGGCGTGCAGGGGCATATTCGTTCGTGAGCACACGATATAGCAAGTGACCGCGGCGGGTCTGTCAGTAGATTCGCTCGTAGGCGGCCTTGTAGACCGGGCACTCGTTGGTGATATCGCTTAATCGGTCATGGCGCACGCTCCACTTGGTAGGATAATTGCCCGTGGGATACTGCTCTGTTTGGCGAGTAGGTCAATACGAGGAGTCCCACTGCGACCAGGAAAGGGAATACCAAGAAAAATCCTAGCGGCTTCAAGTTTGATTTCAGAGACACTCCTGTAGACTTGAACCGGCCACGAATCATGGTGAGAAGGACACCTCTTGCAACTCAATACTCTGCCTGTCATCACTTACTCGGTAGGATATTAGACGAACTGTTTTTTCTTCAATGCGCTGACGTTGCTTCACGTAGTCAATAGCGGCGTCCGCGAAACGGTTAGCGACCAGTACACTCTGGATCATCTCATTGTCACCAGCTGCGAGTTTGCGAGAAAGCCAGTCCTCGTATCGTAGTATTTGCGCTAAGTCTTGCTCCGTAGCGCGATCGGCCTTGAGTTCGATACATGTGTATTTATGGAGAACATCGAGCGAGTCCACCGTTGTGACGTGAGTTAGGAAAATGTCCATAACCCTGTTGAACGTAGTTGGCACAAGGTTCAAGAACTCCCGATAGTCACCCAACAAACTCTTCAATTCACTCCTTGACAAGGAGCGGATGAACCATGCATTAAGCCAACCCTCATATCGGACTCGTCCCGCCTGACTTGAAGCCAATTCTACGTCAATGTTGCCGCGTACCGGTGGAACATAGGGGTCGGGAATGACACCGGGATTTTGACGTATAGGATTATTCCTCAATAGCAAGCGTAGCAGTTCCCGAGCCTCATCAGTCGTAATCTTGTATTGGTTTTTTTGCTGAACTGGATTCAAGTCGAATGTCCAGACCCGTCCTTTATCACGAAGGTCAAGAACATCGCTGAGTGAAACCGGTTTAGAAAAGTAGCCGACAGCCGGCCCAAAGGAGAACCGATAGGGAAACAGTTGCTGATCATTGGCCCACACCTTTGTCTCATCGAAGTAGGGCTCGCCAACGACCTTCCATAAACCATAAACACCTCGGTTCTTGACGTAGAAGAAAACCAGGTCACTAGGCTGGATCGAAAGAATACCGGCGACTATCTCCGCTTTGTTCCACTCAGTGCTTGGCATGACGCAGCCATAGACGCCATGCCTAGTACACACCTCGAAGTTATCCTCGCCAACGAGGAAAATGTGGGCACCCATCTCAGTTAAAACTCTTTTAGTCTCACCCCTAAGATCTGTTGTTAGCCTTCGACGTAGCTAACGAGATCAGCAAGGGCTTTCGCTTTACTTTCAAATGTCCCCCCTACAATGGTACTGTCCATATCTTCTCCATCCAGATAGCCCAAATACTCCCAATTATTGCTGTCCTCGAAGGCGGCCTCCTCACTCTCCGCCTCGACTAAGTATTTTGTCCAGGTCTTGCGCTCGCACTGAATGATGAACCAAGGCATGCTTTCCTCCAGTCTCCAGCTAAATGCTGGATCTTGTGACAAGTAGATTTTGGCCGATGATAAGAAAATCGGAAAGAAATTGCCATTGAAAAGATGGCATTACTGCCTTTCGGGAATTCTCGAAAGCCGAGAGTTAGTAAGAAACCGCATAGCGCCCAAGTGCTTTTTTCCCACATTTATGGCACATTGGAACGGCTTTTTGTTCGCTTGACCGTAAACTGCTCTGAAAAGACGAGCCGCATGAGACCTGAGCACGACGTGACCTCGGACAGATCTGAAGCAGACGGAAAGACCGCCTCCGAAGCTACTGCTGCGCCGCTCGATGAAGGCGACCAGGAAACCCACCTACGCC
>JBOHVJ010000254.1:0-5388 GCA_050735075.1 Binatia bacterium | reverse complement strand
GCCCAAGGCCGCACCGAGCGCCAGAGAACCTACGTCTCCCATGAACATCTCTGCTGGATAAGCATTGAACCAGAGAAAACCCAGCCCCGCAGCGACGATCGCAGCGCAGAAGACGCTAAGCTCCCCTACGCCGGCGACATAAGGGATCTGCAGATAATCGGCAAACTTCAGGTGCCCGGTCAAATAGGCAATGACGCCGTACGTCCCAGCCGCGATCATCACAGGTCCGATCGCAAGGCCGTCAAGACCGTCGGTCAGATTCACCGCGTTGGAGGCGCCCACGATCACCAGCATGGCAAATGGTATATACCAGGTACCAAGATCAGGACGGATGTTTTTTAGGAACGGAATCCCCAGCACAGTGCTGAACTTGGGGGAAAGGTAGAGAGCCGACGCTGCGGCAAAGGCCACGGCAAACTGGGCAATGAGTTTTGTTCGGGCAGAAAGTCCACGACTGTTTTTCCGGCGGAGCTTCAGATAATCATCAACAAAGCCGATAACGCCGAACCCTACGGTCACAAACAAGGCAACTCCGATATACAGGCTGGCAATATCGGCAAGGAGGATAGAAGAGAGAAAGAGGGCGAGGATGATAAGGGTGCCCCCCATAGTTGGAGTGCCGGCCTTAGCGCTGTGCCGGGGAGGCCCGTCCTCACGGATCGGCTGGCCGATTTGCCTGGCCGCCAAAGCCCGAATCACGTAAGGGCCAAAGATAAATGAAACCAGAAGCGCCATCAGGGCAGCTAGGGCTGCACGAAAGGTAATGTAGCGGAAGACATTAAAACCTGAATAGGTTGTATGCAGGGGAAAGAGTAAATAATAAAGCAAAGGTTACTCTCCCATCTCCATAAGCGCCGCCAAAACTTTCTCCATATTCATACCACGCGAGCCCTTGAAGAGAAGCCAATCCCCTCTCCTCGCATGAGTCCGAACCATCCTTGCAACCTCCCGGTGATTCTTCCCAATGACCACTCGCTTATCATCCATCCCTGCAAGCAGGGCTCCCTCCTTAACCTGCTTGGCCTGCTCACCGATAAGATAAAGACGATCCATGCGGCATCGTGCCACCTGCTTTCCTAACTCCAGGTGTCTCTTCCGGCTCTCCCCACCCAACTCAAGCATATCTCCCAGAATCGCCACCTTTTCTCCGCCCTCTCCCATCTCGGCCAGAGTCTTCAGAGCCGCCTCCATAGAGGCGGGATTAGCATTGTAGGCATCGTTGATGATCCCAATCCCTCTCCACCGACCAATCTCCATGCGCATGGAGAAGGGTCTCACCGCTTCCAATCCCCGGCGCATTGTCTCTAGATCCACCCCCAAGCCGTAGACCATCGCTGCGGCCCCTACGGCATTAGAGAGGTTATGTCTTCCGGAGAGCCTGAGTTGGACCCGCCGCCTCTCTCCGCCGACTCGAAGCGTAAACTCCATTCCTTTCACACCGAGGGCTTGGCAAGACTCTCCAGCTACTTCACCGCTCTTCCCATAGGTGATCTTCTCCCCTTTGAACTTCCCCCCTAGACGGCGCACCCACGGGTCATCCAGGTTCACCACAGCGATGCCACCAGGTCGGAGTCCCCGAAAGAGTTCCCCCTTCTCCCGAGCCACTCCCGCAACATCGTTGAGCCCTGCCAGATGAGCCGCTGCGACCGACGTGATAAGACCGATGTCGGGACTGGCAATCCGGGTGAGGCGCCTGATCTCTCCCGGACGACTTGTCCCTAATTCAAGGACCGCCGCCTTTTCTCTCCCCTGAAGACGGAGTAGCGTCAGAGGCAACCCTACCAGGTTGTTGTAATTCCCTTCGGTCTTTAAAACCTTCCCGCGAAGCGATCTTCCCTCAATGGAGGCCCGTTCCAAAATAGCTGCGACCATCTCTTTCGTGGTGGTCTTCCCGTTCGACCCTGTAATAGCCAAAACCTTGGGAGCCACCAGCTGACGGCGGTAATGGGCTAGATCTCCCAAGGCCTCAAGTGTGTCTGGCACCTTGATGACAGTCGCATCTCTGAGAATGGAGAGCGTGGGTCGTCGATGAACAACCAGGCAACCCGCCCCTTGGCGGACCGCATCTTTCAGGAAGGCATGACCGTCCAACCTTTCTCCTTTTAGAGCGATAAAGACCGAGCCCCTTCCTACCCTACGCGAATCGGTAACCACTTCACTAAAGACTGCTTTTTTCCCCGCGCACACCATCTCTCCACCGGTCGCCAATAGGATCTCTTCCCTGCTCCATGACATGGGCAGACAGCTTAGTGCTAAAAGTTCAGGGCCAAGTTGCTAAACATGATTGTTCGATGACGCATGTAACTCTTAGCTCTCAGCACTCCGCCGTCAGCTGGTCAAGCTCCTCCCGCGCTACTTCCCGGTCATCAAAATGAATCCGCTTCGACCCAAGGATTTGGTAATCCTCGTGCCCCTTCCCCGCTATCAAAACCAAGTCGCCAGGACGTGCAAGCCGAAAGGCTAAACGTATAGCGGCGCGGCGATCGGGCTCTACCCCATAACCCCTCTCCAATTTTAGATTTCCGATTTTAGATTTCTGATTTTGCATTTGAGATCTGAAATCTGAGATCTGAAATTTTGTTATGCAGGTCTTTTTGACGCCCTTTTCGATCTCTTCGAGGATTCTGAGCGGTTCTTCGGTGCGAGGGTTATCTGACGTCAATACCACAAGTTCACTGAGCCGCCCGGCAATCTCTCCCATAAGAGGCCTTTTACCGCGATCTCGATCTCCACCGCAGCCGAAAACGCAAATCAGTTTCGGAGCGACCGAAGACCGAGGACCGAGGACCGATCTTCGGTCTCCTGTCTCCGGTCTGCGGTCAGTCGTCATTAGCCCGCGCAGGCTCAGCAACGTTCGTTCCAGGGCATCCGGAGTATGGGCGTAATCAACCAGAACCGAGATTCCAAGACCGTTCTTGACTTTCTCCAATCTTCCAGGAACCGATTCTAATCGAGCGATTCCCTTTGCAATAACACTAAGCGGCAATCCCGAAGCGAACCCGATTCCCACGGCCCCTAAGATGTTCTCCAGATTGGCCGCACCGATCAGTCTGGAGGAAAAATCGATCTCCTGACCCTTCAACCAGATCTTTCCCCTGAGCCCCTCTAGATCCGCTTCAAACTCCAGAGGATGGATATCCCACTGGCGGCCTCGGCCGTAACTCAACACCTCAAGTCCCAACTGACGAACTCCTCTCAGAAGCTCACCACTCCTGGGGTCTTCCCCATGAATGACGGCAAACTTTTTTTTCTTGGAACTCCCATTGAGATAATCCGTAAAAAGGCTGCGCTTGGCAGAAAAATAGCGCTCCATATCCTCATGAAAATCGAGATGGTCGCGCGTCAGATTGGTAAATAGGGCCCCATCAAACTCAATCCCCCGTACCCGCTCCATGGCCAACGCGTGGGAGGAAACCTCCATCGCCACCGACTGAACCCCAGCCTCAACCATCTCTGCCAAAAGGGCTTGAAGATCTACTGACTCGGGGGTCGTATGGAGCGCGGAAAAGATTCGACCCTGATACCGGTAGTTTATAGTGCCGATAACTCCTGGGGCCATTCCGGCGGCGGAAAAGATCGACTCAACAAGATAGCTCACCGTCGTCTTTCCATTGGTGCCAGTGACCCCAACCAGGACCAGCCGCCCACTAGGATTAGCAAAAAATAAGGCCGCCCATCTCCCCATGGTGCGCCTTACATTGCGAACTCGAACCCATGTGGAATCCTGAGAGAATGCAGTCTTCCGCTCCACAACGACTGCAGCAGCGCCTCGTTGCAGCGCCTCAAGGGCAAACTCATGTCCATCCACGCGCCCACCGGGGATGGCAAAAAAGAGATGCCCCTTTTTTACCTCTCTCGAATCGTACGCAAGTCCTGTGACGGGCTGATCCATGTTCCCCTGTGCCTCTTCAACATCCTCCACCCCAAGGAACTCCTTAAGCCTCATTCAGATTAACCCTGTAGGTTCAGAGTCAGCTTCTCACCCTTGCCCCAAACAGATCCAGGTGCCGGCGATTGTTTGACAACGTAGCCATTCCCGCGGATCTCCACCTTGAGCTTCAGGACCTTGGCCTTGCTCAAAGCTTCACGGAGGCTAAGACCAACAAAATCTGGCACCTCCAGAGCGCCAGCCCGTCCTATCATCTCGTCTCCATTCTTACGGTCACCACGCACCAAAGTCGCCGCTTTATCCGTCGGCAATGAAACCGGATCAGACCGTTCCGGCACTACCCCGAGATGGCGCAAAACGCCGCGCGCAATATTGCGAAAGACTGGGGCCGCAACCACACCTCCATAAACGTTCACCTCTGGCTCATCTACCATGACAAGCAGGACTAGCCGGGGATCATCCGCAGGGACAAAACCGATAAAGGAGGCAACTCTCTTCTTTGCCGCATACCCTCCACGAGCAAGATCTGGTTTCTGAGCGGTACCCGTCTTGCCCGCCACCTCAAACCCTTCCACGCCCGCCATGACACCGGTTCCCCCATCACCCACAACTCCTTTGAGGATGGAGGTTAGCAATCGGGCTGTCTTTTCTGAAACGACACGACGCACAACGCGAGGCTGATTTTCCAAGACCACCTTGCCCTCAGGGCTAACCACGCGGCGCACCACAAAAGGCCGCATGAGAAAACCCCCGTTGGCGATTGCCCCGTAAGCCATGACAAGCTGGATTGGCGTAGTCGCGATCCCCTGTCCGAAGGCGTGAGTCGCTAAGTCGATGAGAGACCAGCTGTCGGGAGGCCGAACTACGCCGCTTGCCTCTCCTGGCATATCGATCCCAGTTAGCCGACCAAAGCCGAATCCCTCAATGTACCTAAAATAACGTTCCTTCTTGAGCTTCTCTGCCACTTTCGTCGCGCCGATATTACTGGAGTGCTGGATAATCTTGTAAAAGGGCAACCACCCATACTCGTGGCTGTCATGAATGATCTTTCCCGCAAAGGAATATCTTCCAGACTCACAATAGAAGATATCCTCCTTTCCTACTACCCCCTCCTCCAGGGCGGCGGCAGCCAGAATGGTTTTAAACGTAGAACCAGGCTCAAAGCTGTCCATCACAGCCCGATTGCGCCATTGTTGCGAGGATTGTCGGGCAAAGTTGTTGGGGTTAAAGAATGGATGGTTGGCTATGGCCAGAATCTCGCCCGTGAATGGTTCCACGACTACAGCAATGCCTGACTTGGCGCGAAATTTGACAACCGCCGCTTCCAATTGTTTCTCCGCCAGGTGCTGGATAGAGGTGTCTAGGGTTAGGTGGATATCAGCCCCGGGTGGGATCTGGAGCTCTTCCACTCCTTGGGCAAGGACCCTGCGCCCTAGGGCGTCACGCTCGATGACCGGTGAGCCGGTCTCGCCGCGGATGTATGCGTCGTAGTGTAGCTC
>JBOHVJ010000253.1:0-4117 GCA_050735075.1 Binatia bacterium | reverse complement strand
GCACGTATTTTATATCGGGGTCGGCGTAGAGCGCGTCGGTAAGAGCGAAGATGGAATGGCCGGAAAGGCCAAAGATGTGGCGCACGCCTATCTCTTTGAGAAATTGAACGATGAGGCGCGCGACGGAGACCTTCATGCTACCTCTTCTTTTTCCAGACTTCGCTCACGAAGCGGCGGACCGAGTCGAGATCGCTGGTGGCGTCGTCTTCGAGGAGCGCGTACTTGGATCTCGGGTTGATTCGTGCGTGAAGGGGGACGTCGTCCTTCGGGATGTCGATCCTGAGCGAGTTCCTGCCTCCCTGGACTAATCTCTGATACGCGATCTGACCCTCGCTTGAGAGAAACCAGTTGATAAAGACTCTGGCGGCGTTGGGATGGGGCGCGCGGTTGATGAGAGCGATGTTTCCGCCGCCTGAGCCGATCAGGCTCCCTTCCTTAAATTTATCGGTATCGAAAGCGTTGACGGGAAGCCCCTGCTTTCTTGCGTCCCACAGCCGGATTCTATCCGCGTTTTGCAGGGCGGAAATGGCGTACTTTCCCTGGGCCAGCCAGTCCACGAGCTGGCGGATGTCCCGGCTCACCGCGAGATCCATTTCGGTCAGGAAGCGCCTTACGAACTCGGCGCCCAACTCCCGGTTGTGATACAAGAACTGAAGAGGCTCCTGCGTCCCGCCCGTGAGCGGCTCCGCAACCACGATCTTTCCCTTCCACTTGGGATTCAGAAGGTCCCAGTAGGATTTGAATTCCTGCGGGCTTACGAGATTGGTATTGTAATGGAAATAGTAAAGAGGCGCGCCCGCGAACGACAAGATGTATTTCCTTTCGCCGTCGCCGTAGACGTGCTTCCCCTCCCACCATTTGGACTCGTCCAGGACTTCCGGGAGAATGAGCGCTGGCTTTATCGGGTCGAGGAGTCCGCTCTTGAAAAGCCCGGCATAGGCCGAGCCGACGCCGCCGATGAGTAGATCCGCGAGGTATTTTCCAGCCCGCCTTTCGGCCACGATCCGGGTGACCCTTTCCGACCCCCGCACCGTCACTTCCACGAGCTTGATCTCGGAAAATTTCTTCTGGAACTCCTGGAAGAGGTGCTCCTGGCCGGGAAAGGTATAGATAACGACGTTCCCCTCTTGCTTTCCGGCGCGGATCGCTTTGTCCCACTCTTCGCGCCAGTCAGCCTTAACCTGCGCCGAGAGAGCGATTCCGATGATCGGAAGAAGGAGAGAGGCAGCCTTTTTCATAACAGCCTTGCAGCACATAACTTCTAATATTTCAGTGCACCCTTCGCCCTCAGGCGGTCAATCCATTGACGCGTGAAGGGGAAAGGGATGAAGCTCATGACCGTCATCTATATAATGGACGACCGGTCCGCTCAAGTGAAAATGGGAAAGGAGCCGACCCAAAGCAAGTGCTTGATAGTTTCCCGGGAACATCGTATTAGATGGGTGAGTTCACCGGCAGGAGGCCGAAATGCAAACAGGAGCGCTTGTAGCAATTTGGGTTCTCGGGGCTGTTTCCTACCTAGGATTTGGCGCGCATGTTCATGCGCAGTCTTCGTATTATCAAGGGAAGACCATCAGACTTATTCAGGGACGCGAGCCGGGCGGCTCGGGAGACATACGGTCGAGAGCGGTCATACCCTTTTTAAAGAAATACATTCCGGGAAATCCCAACATCGTAAATGAGTTCATGCCGGGCGGTGGAGGTCGCAAGGCAGCCAACTACCTTTTTGGCACGGCGCGCCCGGACGGTCTTACCATCGGACACGTCAGCAGTGGTATTGTGACCAGTGCCGTGCTGGGGGAGACCGGGGTACAATATGACGTCGATAAATTCCACTGGCTCGGATCGACAGACAGTGCGTTTCACTATGCTTTCTTCATCCGGAAAGAGTTGGGGCTGAGTAATGTAGAAAAGCTGCAGGCGTATTCCGGGCTTAGAATCGGCGCAACGTCTATAGGCCATACCACGTATACTTACGGACGCACTTTTGCCTGGCTTCTCGGCCTCAAAGACCTCAAATTTGTCTTAGGCTATTCATCTCTGGAAGTTGATGTGGCCATGGCACGGGGAGAGCTGGATGCGCGTAGCAATAATACCGCCGAGGTTGTTCGGCGCAGTCCCGATGCGGTGAAAAAAGGGCTGTTCGATTTTGTGGCCATCTTGAAAATACCCAGGGAAGACAAGGAGCCTGATTTCGATCATCTCCCCGAACTCGACGGCTTTGTGAAATCAGAGAGAGAGCGGCGGTTCCTGGCCTTGACGCGCGCCACGAGACTTGTAGGAACGCCCTACCTCGTTTCTCCAGGCACGCCCAAAGAGCAGGTGCAAATTCTGCGGGAGGCGATGAAGAAAACCTTTCAAGACCCTGAGTTCCATAAGGAATTCAAGAAGCTGACCGGAGACGATCCGAGTCCGCTGATGCCGGAAAGCCAGGAAGCAATCGTAAGGTCGGTACCGCGTGACGCGGAGACAATTGAACTCTTCAAGTTGATTAACGGCAACAGGCCTTTGCCACCTCGTTAGGTCCGTGAATGGGAAGGGAACGAGGACCACATCGCCACGGCTAAAGCTCATCGTAGATTTGATCCTCGGGATTGTCCCAGAAGCTGAAGGATGACTCAGCGAGCCTTGCCCATAATAAATCCTCGGGCGCCACATCAAACGCCTTGGGAAGGAGCCGGAGCCATCTGGTACTTGCTGGGCGACGAGGCCCTATCCTGTGCTTTAAGAAATGGGGTGGTCAGAGTCCTTGTTTGAGATTAACCGATTGAAAATTATTCTCTGACCCCATTTTCCGTCCTCTCTGTTTCAACCTCGACCCAGTGTTCCGGCTCTAAGACAAGCACTCCATGTTCGGTCTCCACCCAACGCTCTGGCGTGTAGATCCTTTTTTTAGGAGACTGCCTTGGCCCGGGAGAGGAGACTGCCTGTATGGTGTGAACTGATACCGAAAACTCGAAGACATCATCCACCAAGAAAATTTTGATCTTTGGCTGATTGGAACCAGGGGTTTGGGAACGGATCAAGCTGCTAGCGCGGGGTGAGCCTTGGCTCGCTTGAAGGCCAACGTTGGCGCGAGAACTTCCAACATTGCCCTGGCCTGACCCCCGACCCCGAGCAAAAGTGTCGCTCCCACCAAAGATGCAATCAGGCAACGCCAAGGTAACACTGGCAAAGAGGACAAAAACGAGGGCTGTAAACCTGATACCTATCGTTTGTTTCATGACCAGCTTGTATAGCCCAATTTAGTTTTGGAGTAAAGCAGCTATGGACATCCACTGTGGAAGTCTCCATAGAGGCCCAAATGCCTGACACCACTTTCCCTTGCTCTCGTCAACGGAGGCACTAATAAAATCAGTAAACTCAAGCCTGACACTGCTACCCCCATTCGGGCTACACCGGACGCGATCGATCTGGTCAAGAAAAAGGTTCGCGTCCCCTTTTGCTCCCCCGAACATAGGGCTAGACAACTGGTCCCGATTGGAGTAAGAAGCTTTCATATCAACCGGCTGTAGGATGGATCGAAGGTAAGCTCTTTTACGACGCAGCACACGGCTTGCGTAGCCGGTTAATACACGCCTCCCCCAAGAGGTGTTGCACAATCCGCGGGTCGAAGCCCCGGAACTCCTAGCGCTCGAGGCCCGCGTAGCTGGGCTGGCGGTCAATGCCTGCCGGTGCAGGAGGGATTCATGCAGCGGTACATCGCGAGAAGAGCCCTCCAGAGTTTGTTGGCCATCTGGGTGATGAGCCTCGTCGTGTTCAGCCTGGCGCGCATCAGCGGCAACCCCCTGGACGTGATGTTGCCGCTAGAGGCCACGCGGGAGGACTACGAACGGGTCTCCAAGCACTGGGGACTGGATCAACCGCTCCACACCCAGTACTTCATTTTCTTAAGCAAGGCCGTCCGCGGCGACTTCGGAGATTCCTGGAAGTGGCACGGCGAGTCGGCCATGGGTCTGGTGGCGCAACGCTTACCGGCGACCCTCCAGCTCGCCGGCTTCGCCCTAGCCATCAGCCTCGTGATCGCCCTGCCCATCGGTGTCATGTCCGCGGTCATGAAAGGCAGCGGCTGGGATACCATGGCGAAGATCATCGCCCTGCTCGGCCAGTCCTTGCC
>JBOHVJ010000252.1:0-15263 GCA_050735075.1 Binatia bacterium | reverse complement strand
TTTATGAGGTTCCTAACGACATCGACGTCTTAAGTCAGTGCCTTCGACGGTGCTGTATGCTGTCCAAGATAACTTTTTCAAAAGCCTATTTTGGACAAGAGTGGGTCGGGAGTCTTTTTACAACCCGGCCACGCGTGGCAACCTCATAGGCACCTTCTTTTCCGGGGGAGACATAAGCTCGTTCGGACTCGCACATTGACCAAGTAGGCAGCCTTCTTCGGCCCCCACGATACCCAACATAGCCTTTGCAAAAGAGCGCGCTCAAATATTTATGGAAAAGTTAATCAATGCCACGCTTATCGCATGAAATTATTAAAAAGTTTTGTCCCTACAATTGCACTGGAAGACGGCTTAAAGCTAGCGGCTGATAATATCTAAGAAAACACTTAAACTCCTGATATCAAGCATTTGTTATGCAAATCGATATTCAGCCATTAGCGCCTCTAACGAGTCAAAATTAGCCAGGGTACGAAGCGAGGCGAAGGTTGGAAAGAGTACGGAAAGCTCTTCCTGCTCGCAAAGTTTCAGGGAGCGATCAGGGGTAATCCATAGACTGTCCTCGGAGGTTGAAAGAGGGGTTTGATCCGTTGGCAGGCGAGCAAGATAGAAACGCGTATCAAAGCGGGGGAAAATTTCCTCCGGCATTAGCCAATGGGAGAAATAAATCAAGCTTGCCGCGTCACAAAATAGTCCCTCCGATTCCAGGAGGAGCTGAAAATCTATCGATCCCTCAATCAAGGCCTTACGCTTTTCAGCTACTCTCTCTTTCAGTCCTCTTTCATTCATGTCCAAGGGCTTACCGGCTTCAGTAACGCATAGAAGGATCCCGACCTCTTCAAAAAGCTCCCTGACCCCAGTCACCCAGTGGCCGAGGGAGAGTTCAGGGCTCAGATGCATACGGAGAATTCTCTGGGCCTCTTTTCGTGATAGGCCGTGGCAACGCCGCAAGATAGGCTCGGTGCAGTCTTCTTTTCTGACACTGCCGCCCGGGAAGACATACATTCCGCCGAGAGAGTTCATTCCATGCGGGCGGCGAGTCATGAAAACCTCAAATCCCCCGTTGGCCTCCAGACGGACGAGGATGACCGCCGTAGCAGGATAGATCTCCGTCATAGAGCTTCTATACCTAGAGACTTTCCATACTCATTGCGACAAGGTGCGCCAGGGGCATAGAAAGTGGTAAAGCGATTTTCAGCGCGGGCATAAAAGATGATGCTGGAAGAAACCGTTCCATAGGATTCTGTGTGGACGCAGATGGAGTCCTTCGGTCCACCGGACATCTTGGTTAGGGTATGATCGCTCAGCGCTGCCTTAAGAGAGCGGACTCGAGAAAGGTAATCCGATTCTCTCTGTAGCCTGTCCCGGACGCGGGAGAAGAGGAGGTAGGCGCGGTTCATCTTTTCCGAGCGGGCATCATAAACCGATGTGTTACTAAGGACATGCAGACCTTTTTCTAATCTGATACATGGAATCTCTTCCCCCTGGTTATAGGCAACATAGGCATGCTCGGCATTAGCAAAAAGGAGGTTGAACGGTTGATAGAGCGACCCCTGCTGGTTTTTCAGCAGCTCACAACCCTCAAGCGGACTCTTGACACTTAAGATATTCAAACAGAGTGACCCCCTGGATCTTTCAGCCACCCGCTCTTTTCCCGTGTTCGACCTGCGATTTAAGATCCCAGCCAATAAGCCGTGCTCGTTGATCCCCAGCCAGGTTCCTCCAGCTAGCAGGTCCTTTCCACCGATGACGACGGGATTGCTTGCCAGTACGCGCGGAGGAGCAGAGGGACGGGTATAGAATTCATCCCGGTTGGCCGCGATGATCAGAGGATAGTCCTCAAACTCCTGGAAGTAGAGGGCCAAGGTACACATAGTTATATCGTTTACAGAAAGAGGCCCTATTCTGCAATGGATGGGGGCACGCGCGCGTTGTTCCGCAAGGGCTTTTATGCTAGGCTCCAAGCCATTCTTGAGGGGGATCTATGTTTGAGTCTGTGGATGATGTCATCAACCGATTGGCCGAACAAAAATACATCTGCAACAAGAACGTGGCCACGGTTGTCTACCTTGCCTGCGTGATGCGTAAGCCCATTCTGGTAGAGGGTCCTGCAGGGGTAGGAAAGACGGAGTTGGGAAAGGTCCTCGCCAGCTCCCTTAGTCTAGAACTCATCCGTCTGCAGTGTTATGAGGGGTTGGATGAAGCGAAGGCCCTATATGAATGGGAATACGCGAAACAGCTCCTCTATACCCAGATTCTTAAAGACAAGATCGGCGAAACCCTCGCGGGGTCTCGGACCCTTCAAGAGGCGGTCGATTACATCGCAAAGGAGGATGATGTCTTTTTCTCTAACAAGTTTTTGCTCCCCAGGCCCCTCCTGCGCGCTATTCTTTCCCCGCGGCCCGTAGTCCTCTTGATTGATGAGGTAGACAAGTCAGATACAGAATTCGAGGCCTTCCTCCTTGAGGTCCTAAGCGATTTCCAGGTCAGCGTGCCAGAACTCGGGACCCTGAAAGCGAACCATCTCCCTTTTGTTGTCCTGACCAGCAATAATAGCCGGGAGATGTCCGATGCCCTGAAACGTCGATGCCTCCATCTCCATCTGGACTTTCCGGATCCTCAAAGAGAGATGGAGATCATCAGGCTAAAAGTTCCCGGGGTAGGGGAGAAGCTGGTGGGGGAGGTAGTCCAAATACTCCAACGACTGCGCAAACTAGATCTCAAGAAAAAACCCAGCATTAGTGAAACCCTCGACTGGGTAAAGGCCTTAACCCTTCTCAATATCAAGAGCCTGGACCATCAACTGGTGGAAGAGACTTTGTCGACGCTCATGAAATACGAGGGAGACATCCGCAAGGCTCAAGAAGAGTTGAAAGAATATCTCGCCATCCACAAGGCCAGGCTCCACGTCCCTGCCGAGAGCGATAAGAACCTTCTGCACTAGATAAATGACTACTGAATTCTGAGATGTTGACTAATGGATGCCCGAATCGTTGAATTTTCAAACATCCTCCGGCGTAACGGGGTCCGGGTTTCCCTATCTGAAAATATGGATGCCTTTCGTGCCCTAGACCTGTTAGGGATCGAGGATTCCGCTCTATTCAGAAATGCCCTGCGAAGCACCCTGATCAAACGGTCCATAGATATCAAAACCTTTGAAGAGCTCTTTGATCTATTCTTCTTGGGACTGGGAGAGTCCATAAAAGAGTCGGATCGAAGGATGATGGCTGAGATGGGACTCACCCCCGAGGCATTCCAGGAGATGCTGGAAAAGATCCAGCGTTTCCTCGATCGCTTGGATGGCAATCTTTCTGCGCTCACTCGCGCCCTCCTGTCCGGTGACATGGGTCGCCTGGAACGCCTCCTGCGCGAAGCGGCAGCGCAAGTGCGACTGGCGGAGATCCACGACGGGGCACAAATCACCGCCTTCTCAGGTATGGCTTTTCAGCTTGGGCTCAGGGGAGTTCAAGAAGAGCTAGAAGCCTTTCTAGAGATGTTGAGCCAACAGGGCGCAGACTCCGAGACGAGAGAAAAAATCTCACGATACGTGGACCACCGGCTCAGAGAACTCGCGAAGATAATCCGGGACCTCATCAAACAGGAGCTCCGGAAAGACGACATGGACGCTTCGGGACGCGAACGACTCGAGTATCTATCGCAGAAGAGTTTTGCTTATTACACTGAGGAAGAGATACGGAAGATGAATGAGGTCGTGGTCCGGCTGGCCCGACGTTTCAAGAACCTCCTGTCGGCAAGGCGACGCAATGCCCGCAGAGGCAGATTTGATGTCAAAGACACACTGCGCAAGAACCTCCAGTACGGAGGGGTACCATTCCAGATCCAGCTTGACCGTCGGAAGAGGGAAAAGCCACAGGTCATGATTCTCTGTGATATCTCGGATTCGGTCTTGAATGCCTCCCGTTTCATGCTACAGTTCGTTTACTCGCTGCAGGAGCTGTATAGCAAGGTGCGGAGTTTTGTCTTCGTTAGTGACATCGGAGAAGTCACGCAACTCTTTGAAGAAAATGAGATCTATCAGGCCGTCGACATGGCTCTCAAGGGTGAGATTGTCAACGTCTATTGCCACTCCAACTTCGGCCGCGCCTTTGGGGCCTTCTATCAAGAGTACCAGTCGGCCGTAACAGGAAAGACTACTTTCCTCATTATTGGAGACGGAAGAAACAATTACAATAGTCCAGGCGAGTGGGTACTGAAGGAGATCCAACAAAAGGCAAAGCAACTTATCTGGTTAAACCCGGAGAGTCGCTTGACCTGGGGTTTGGGTGACAGCGAGATGCCGCGTTACATTCCCTACTGCGACGTAGTGGAAGAGTGCCGCAACATGAACCAGCTCTATAAGGTCATCGATCAGATCCTGACATGAAGAAGCTCTATGTCCAGACCTACGGGTGTCAGATGAATCAGCACGACTCGGACCGCGCCGCGCAGGCCATGGCGCGGATGGACTACACCCTGACAGATAGAGTCGAAGAGGCGGACCTGATTCTGTTAAATACCTGCAGCGTCCGGGATAAGGCAGAACAAAAGGTCTATAGCGCCTTGGGTCGATGGCGCGAACTGAAAGAGAAGAAAAAAGATTTAATCATCGGGGTCGGTGGATGTGTCGCGCAACAAGAAGGAGAGGACCTTTTGCGTCGTGTCCCTCACCTCGATCTGGTCTTTGGCACCCATAACATCCATAGGCTCGCGCATATGGTCCAGGAGGTACAAGAGCAGGGGAGGCGTCCTGTCGAGGTCGCCTTCTATCGCGACCCGTCCTACATGGAGGACCCACAAGGGAGGCCCGAGGTGCAGGGAGTGCGGGCCTTTGTCACGATCATGCAGGGGTGCAACAAGGTCTGCAGCTTCTGTATTGTTCCTTATGTGCGGGGTAGAGAGATTAGCCGACCCACCGAAAAAATCATCGCCGAGGTCCAGGACCTGGCTCGAGACGGCGCTAAAGAGGTCATGCTCCTAGGCCAGAACGTGAACTCTTATGGAAAGAATTCTCCTGGGGAGTTGACGTTTCCGCAGCTCCTGGATAGGATCAACGATATTGAAGGATTGGAAAGGATCCGATTCACCACCTCCCATCCTCAAGATCTCTCTGCTGAGCTGGTCGAGGCATACGCAAAGTTAGAAAAGCTCTGTGAACATCTCCATTTGCCTGTCCAGTCGGGATCCGATACCGTTCTGCAAAGGATGCGCAGAGGATATTCTCGAAAAGAGTACATGGACCGAATCCAGAGACTCCGGGACCGCTGTCCTGGCATAGCCCTCAGCACGGATATCATCGTCGGGTTCCCTGCCGAAACCGAAGCGGAGTTTGAGCAGACCCTGGAAATCCTCCAGGAAGTAGAGTATGATGAAATCTACGCGTTTGTTTATTCACCGCGGCCGCAAACGGTTGCGGCAAAAATATATCCGGATGACGTGCCCGAGGAGGTGAAAAAGGAGCGTTTGGGGAGGGTGCTGAGTTATCAGAATGAGATCTCTCTCAGAAGGAACAAAGAGAAGATAGGATCTATGGAGGAGGTCTTAGTCGAAGGACCATCGAAACTCAGAAAGGGACAGATCATGGGGCGCGCGAGAAGCAACAGAATAGTAAACTTCATCGGCCCGGAGTGCCTCTCGCAGCAGATGGTCCAAGTCCGAATCACGGCCGCCTCGGCCAACTCACTTATTGGGGAGTTCATAACCAGCGACGGGGTCTCAAGTACGCTAGGAGCAAGGGGGATAGCATGACGAAGAATAATGATTCCATTCAGATGGCTGTGGGCGGACTTACGTTAGACCCAGTCACCAAGACTCCAATCGTGATCCTCAAGGACATGGACAACAAAATAAACCTTCCTATCTGGATCGGTCTCCTGGAAGCCACTGCGATGGCGACTGAGCTTGAAGCGATCAAGATGGCCCGTCCCATGACTCATGACCTGCTCAGGAACATCCTCACAGAGATGGGAGGGGCCGTAGAATCCGTGGAAATCACCGAGCTAAAAGAGAACACGTACTATGCTTTGATCTATCTCAATATCGCCGGCCGTGAGTTGGCCGTTGACTCTCGCCCCAGTGATGCCATCGCCCTTGCACTGAGGACTAAAAGTCCCATATACGTAGCCAAGGCCGTTCTGGAGGCTTCCAGCATTCTCCAGCAGTCTGAAGAGGGAAAAGAGACAGACGTTGCCAATGTCTCAAATGTCTCCAAAGAGAAGTGGGCAGAGATCCTCGAAAAGATGTCTCCCGAAGACTTCAAGTACAAAATGTGACGTTTGCCGCTATTCATTCCTCCCCGAGAGTCAAAGCAATAGGTTTTACATAAGCATGAATGGTTCGTCCACTTAAAAGATTCACCCGCAAGGATATTCGCCAGCCGGATCAGTTCGTTACCTTCACAAGAAGGCTTTTCCATCTAGCTGAGGGACACAGATACGCTTTTGTAGCCTCTTTGGCCTTGATCCTCGTAGGTGCCCTGGCACTGTGGGGCTGGGACTCCTACAGGAGTCGGCAAAACCGCCTTGCCGCACAGCACTATTCTCGCGCGGTCAGCCTATATCGTGACGGTAAATTCAGGGAGGCCATCGAGGCACTATCCGATCTCAACATCTACCGCTCTTCCCCTTATAGCCGCTTTGGCCTTTTCTACCAAGCCAATTCACACATCGCCCTTAAAGAGCCAGCCAGGGCCATCGAAGCCCTCCAGGAACTCCTCCGGCGGGAGAGAAAGGATCCCCTTTTGCGTCAGCTCGCCTTTATGGCACTCGGCACCACTCAGGAAAGGGCAGGCCAATGCGGCGAGGCGGTGCCGACTTTTAGCCAGGCAGAAAAGATTTCCGGCCCGTTTAAGGAAGAGGCATTGCTAGGCAAGGCCCGATGCAGCGTCCAGAACCGCGACCCCAACGAAGCTTTAAAGTCCTACCGGCAGTACCTTACCGACTATCCGGCTTCCGAAAGAATCACCGCGATTTCACTCCAAATCCAAGAGTTGGAGACTAAGGTTCGGGAGGCTGGCCCGGGGAAATGAAAAAACGGGTCAGTGGTAGAACGTCCGATAAGATATATTATGTAAACTTTCATTCAAAGGTTTACATAATATAAAACATACAAACTTTACATAATATAGAAAACTAAAAAATACATCCCCCCACCCTATTTTCACGGGGTCATTTGACCAAGAATAAGCGAGTGCGGAGCTTCTCTTTGCCGTGAATGTAAAGCCAGCCAGCATGATCGCCATTGGCGACTAACTGATAAATCCCTTTTTCTTTTAGAGGCCTGCTGCTCATGTCACTGCATAGAGTCAGCGAAGCGTTCTCGATCCATTCCTTATGGTAGGTACAGTTTCCCTTTAAAGGCCGAGACGCTTCCAGGTGTGGCCGAAAAAATAGGCAATAAGCGCAGACATTTTCCATGCCGTTTTTTGATCTCTTGGCCATTGGAGTCCTGTATCAGAAGTAGCGCCAAAGCCACCACTTTTCAAACCCGATCTTAGCCCAGTAGATGAGTCGAGACGGGCCCCAGGAGCGTGCTTCGCCTGCGCCAAACGGCGGCCAGCCTCGGGGGTAGATGGTCCGATTGGCTGCGGCGCGCCCGGCGCCGTAGGCCAGAAGTCATATCGTATGTAAGCGAAGCGGCATCGGCTCCCCACGACCCGTGATTTCAACCGCCAGGTTGTGTGCCACCACGTCGGCCTCCTGGTGCGCGACAACGCCGGCTTTAGAGGCCGGCATATCGGCGCAGTCGCCGATGGCATAGACATTCTCCCACTTGGTCGACAGCATGTCATAGTCGACTCTAATGCCGGTCTCTGTCTCAGCCAAGCCGCTGTCAAGCAATGCCTGAGCCGGCCGATGGGGCGGGATCATAAAGAACAGATCATAGGATAACTCATAGCCGTAGAGCCCCGTGACGGTTTTCTTCTCGGGATCAACGGACTTAACGACGAACTCGTAGTGTTGCTTGATATTCCGCTTCTTGCTTTGAGCATCCATCCAGACTACCGGATCGTGTGCTTCTCCCGAAGGTTCAGGATCGCGTGTGAAAAACTCGATGCTCACGCGCTCGCGGATTCCGCGCTCTTTAAAGTAGCTGTCGAGCAACCATTGAGCTTCGTAAGGCGCCGGTGGGCAACGGTATGGGCCTAAAGGCACGCCGACAAGAATACGACCGCCGTTGAACCTCTCCAGGACGCTCCGCAACCTGAGAGCAGCTTCCATCTCCCAGGCGTGATGCGCCCCTTCGTCGAGGCCTGGAATCAGCTTAGGCACGGTCTGCATGCCTAGGGAAACGATCAGGTAGTCATAAGGGACCTTCCCACTGCCGAGCGTTACCTACCTACGGACAGGGTCGATCCCTACGATCTCGGCCTGGACTACTTTGACGTTGCGTCTCTCCAGTTTCTTGAGCTTTCGGGTAATATCCTCGGGACGCCGCTGTCCAACCATCATAAAGAGGAATGCTGGCATGAAAATATGATCAGCCCGTCGATCAATCAGCGTAACATCATGGTCAGCGCCAAGTTCACGACCGAGCTTGGTTGCAGCGACGATGCCTCCGCTCCCGCCGCCAAGGATAACGATCTGTTTTCGCCCGTTAGCGATATGCATGGGTGTTTTGGGTTTCGCGTGTTTCGAGTTGACCTGAAACTCGAAACTTCTCATTTTGTCTTCTCTCCCCACCTTTGCCGCGACCTCAGCGCCAGTCCTCGAAGGTTTCTTAGTCGCTGCTCGCGCCACATTCCCTGCTCCGTCTTGCCTTCCTCTGTAAGCTCGCTGCCGAACTGCGAGCTGAAGCGGAGAAAGAACGCGACAAGAGTATCGGTAACGGCCTTCACCTCTTCCAGGAGCCATTGGCGAGGCCTACGAGCGATCAGCAGGGCACCCACCCCTAACAATACCAACACGAAGATCATCTTGAGCATCATGTCCTCCAGAATCCTGTCCCTAACCTAACTTGAGGAGCCCTTTTCTTATAGGGGTTTTCCAGAAAGCTCCCGCGTCCTAGCGGAGAAACGTATCTTCCTGGGCCAGTGTGGCAGCAGCCTCGCTGAGGGATAACGAGGTTGGCGCCCCCTCCCCAAGCAGGCCGACCTGACGGAGGAATTGGCCGATCTGAGCGTGGTCACGGGGGCTGACCGGTGAGTACGGCCGCGACGGGTCTCCTATGTCAACGCCGAAGTGCTTCATCGCAGACTTCATCACCGGGGGCAAACCATACGCTGACCACTTGCCAGGAAACAGGGCAAAGCAGCGCTGCCAGAATCTGGCCCGTTCGATGTCGCCAGCACGGAAGGCTCGGACGACTTGGGCACCTATCGTTGTTCCTGGAGGGGGCATAGTAGCACCGGAGCCACCCATCATGAGGGTCGCCAAAAGAGGCTGCATGGTGGTGAAATAGTAGCCTTTGCCAGCCAGATCAATCTGCTCAATGAGTCTGGAAATCTTGGTGATATCGCGCGAGCTTTCCTTGAAGTAGCGGACATTGTTGATCTCGCTGATCCTGACAAACGCATCTTGAGGCGGGTCGGCGCCAGGACCGGGGTTATGATAGGCGACCAAAGGTAAGGGACTTGCTGACGCCACCTGGGTGAAGAACTCCATCAGTTCCGCTATGGTGGGCTGACCTCCCCAAGGACGGAGCGGCATCAGTACCTGGACCAAGTCACCTCCAGCTTTGGCGGAGAATTCAGCGAGTTCGATGACCTCGTGCGGGGATGGACTCGAGACACCCAGGATGACTGGCACGCGTTTATCGACCATCTCGGTCCCGATGCGCAGCAGCTCTTTGCGCTCCTCCCGCGACAGCATCGTGTACTCTGCCGCCTCAACGGCGGCAATCGAAATGGCGTCACAGTCCCTAACGAGGAAATCGATCTCGCGTCGCAACGCCTCGTAGTTGACGCGATCATCTTCGCCGAACGGTGTGAGGCAGGCTCCGATGATGCCTTTGATAGGACTGCTGAGCGCCATGGCGAACTCCTAATTCAGGATCTCTGCGACGATCCGGGCGTGACCAGCATCGCTTCCCTTCACTTTAAGGGGGAGGGCCAGAATCCTGGTATTTTTTCCCACGATCTTTCCCAGGTTGGCCACGTTCTCCGCAATGAGCACCCCATTGCCCAGCAGCGTCCTGTGCACCGGAAAATCAAATCCCTTCCGCCTCATCGGGGTGGGAAGGTCCACGGTGATGCAATCGATACCGAAAAGCTTCACGCCTTTTTTCACGATCCACTCCGCCGCATCCACGGAGAGATAGGGATGGACGTTATAATCCGGGCTTTCGAACTTCTCATCCCAGCCGGTAAACAGCATAAGGATATCTCCGCGATTGACTGAGACACCGGAATTATCAAGATCTTCAGCGGTCACCTCCTCCCCTCCCCTCTTTTTCACCGCAATCACGGCCCCAGGACCAACGAAGGCCTCTAGAGGGAGTTCCTCGATCGACTTTCCGTTCGGAACAATATGAACCGGGGCATCTACATGCGTTCCTGCATGGCATGGAAGGGAAAGCTCCGTGACGTTCAGGGGATGGCCTTTTTCCAAACTGAAGAACTTTTGAACATGAACATCTGGCAACACCGGGATCTTCGGCATCCCGTCATAGATCACACGCGAAAGATCGACCATTTCCATAAGGGTTTCCTCCTTATCGCCCGTTTCTCCATCGTGCGTACAGCGGATCCCGGTCCACAAAGGCACGCTTGATGCCATCATGGGCCAGCCAGAAAATATCCAGGGTCTTCTGCACGGCGCGGCGCACCTGCTCTTGCTGGATATCAGTCACCGCATACCTCTCCACTGCTATGGGTCCGACCTTCATGTGCTCCTCATCTACTCCCATATGAAGGGTCCAGTAGCGGATATCGTCCGAGTTTCTATCAAAGCCGTAGTATTTGGTTAACCCATTGACGATTCGAGTCATGCGCTCACTCGCTGTCCCCTCCAAGCAGAAACCCTGACTGGCATAGAGCTCAAGCCATGACCTCTGCTGAATCAGGAGCTCGCGCCAGTCCAAAAAGGCTTCCGTCTCCGGCAAGGGCTCCACGCGATCCATCTCTTCTTTCGTGAAGCCACAAGCCTTGGCAAAGCGAATGTAAAGTCCCTTGTGGCTATCTGTTCCCGTAATCTCCCCTGTCCCCTCCTCGACGACATTCTCTATCCACATCTTTTCCAATTCGGGATCATCGGGACAACGACCCAGCATGGCCGCAATCGGTTTAGGAAAAGGTTTCGGGAAGAAGAGGTAGAATTGGCCGACAAATCCCTTAAGTTGGTCGCGGCCCAACTCTCCCCTTTCGATCATCCCGATGACGGGGTGATCTTTCGAGTGCTTTTTCCGCACCATTTCCTGGATTTCCTTGACGAAATCCTGACCTGATAGTGGCATTGGACTCCTCCCAACACTCCTTAATTTACTGTGGCGGTCTCACGGCCGAGTCACGCCATCTCATATCATATTGAAAAAACGAAGCAAAGTCCTGAGAGCAACATGACAGTTTATTCCAGTCATGCTGGACACTTCTAGACGCTTTTAGGGAATCTCTATTCCAAGACCCCTTGGACTAAAGTTCTAGAACCGAGGTCCAATTGCTAGGCGTCCTAAAAAGGCGGAGAATTTTAAAAACTACGGGACTTAAAGCAAAAAGATGATTAGCTCCTGGATTAAAGCTCATTGAACTAGTAATAAGATTGGGGCTACGGTTGCGCCCGGCCTATTCCTGCCTCCTATAGGTCATTAGCAAGGCGTTCACCCTCCCGCCGTAGCCCCTCTAGGTCAGATCATGCTCAAATATTAACCCCTACCCTTCCCTGGCACACCTTGTAGAAGCTTTCTAGGTAAAAATGGTCTCGTTGAATAGGGAAGAGCTGGATGGCTCTTGACCCAAGACCAGTTGCGGGGTTTTCAGTTGCCGCTCAGAGGAGCAAATAATGGCGAGTGTTTGATAGAACTGCTTACCTGTTTGACACTTTTCCTAAGTCCGGTAGCGCGACAGATTGCCCGGTTGTTCAGCCTTTCTTGACAACCCTAGAATTTTCCAGACAAGCACTATAAAAGCGGCCCAACCAACAATGGCGAGGATCACTTTCGAGAAATCCAGTTCTTGAAGGATCCATGCTGCCAGTATGGTCAGTTCGCCGAGCAAAAAGAAGATGGAACACCACAAGAGAGTGACCGACTTTTGCTCTGAATCATCTAAACGTTTTCTTCTCATATCGATGGACCTAATAGATGTAGCCGAGCAATGCTCATGCCAACCTGAAGAATTAGCAAAATTAACAACTTACAAGGACACAAATATTCTTTTGTGACAGTATGGCAAGCCATATATGACAACCTTTGCCCGCTTTGACTTAACCCATTCTTCGCCCCTCCCCCCCCCTATTGTCCCCCCAGACTAGGGCCCATTGTACTAAGGTCCAATGGACAGGAGGTTTATCAGGGTGATAGGGGCTTATTTAAGCGACACGATAAGGCGGAAAGGAAGAAGAGCTATGGAGCCGAAGGAGTTGATGGACCGAATTCAAAAGCTCGAAATTTATGTCAAGAAGACGAATGAGTTGCTAGACCTAATGCCGTTTCTCCTGCAAACAAGGAGAATCCACAAGCTTGAAAATAATTTCAAGAAAATGAAAGAGTCGGTAGAGTTACTGCTGCTTCTCCTGCAAGCAAGGAGAATGCTGGAGAACTGCAAGGAACCGGAACAGGCCGAAGAAGTCTTAAAAGAGCTCTTTCGAAAGCACCGACATGAAGCGCATAGAACCGAAGATTTAAAGAAGTCTTTTGACTGCGCACTATGCGAAACAATTATGACCATCCAATAAGCGGCTCTACCAAAACACAAGGGGGAAATTAAAAATGGCGGCCTTAGGGAAAGCGAAAGTACTTGTGGTTGAGGACTGCGTGGATCTTGCAGAGCTGATTCAAAACCAATTGGAACATATCGGGCTGATACCGTCAGTGGCAACCAACGGCTCACAGGCTCTAGACAAAGCCCTTGAGGAAGGACCAGATCTTATCCTCCTGGATATCGCCTTACCTCAGATAAGCGGTCTTGAGGTGGCCCGTAGACTCAAGGCTGGCCCCTCGACACGCTCGATACCCATCTTGGCCCTGACCGGTAAGGCGATGAGAGGTGACCGCGAAAGGTGCTTAGCGGGTGGCTGTGATGGTTACCTTGCTAAACCATTCTTGCTTGAACAATTAAAGGGAGAGATAGCCAAACTCCTCCACTGATCCGTACGATCCACCCAGTAGTGTTCCCGCTAATCGCCGGGAAGGTCCCTCCAGTCCGTGCAACCAACTTCATGCGGCTTGCAAGGGCCGTAATTTCCGGCTGGCATTGGGAGATTGCATCCAAGCATCAAAACCACCATTGCCACAAGCGCTAGCTTTCTCATGTATCCCCTCCTTCCTTGAACCATATTGAAAGCATTCTCAGCAATTTATTTATGCGTGAGTTCTCGAAATACCTGTCGGGCAAGACGGAAATCGACCACCTGAGATATAGGGACCTCCTTTTGCTCCCTGGAGATCGCCAGGTTTTCTTGAATCGAAAGGAGCACTGAGCTGTCCGACGCTACGCCCTGCTCTGACCAAGTCTTCACAGTTAAGTCAAAGACCTTATCGGCGATATCCCGCTCAAGCTTCCACCTCAACATCACAAGGGAGATCATTTCCTGCCGATGGGCCTTTGCATGTGCCATAGCCTTAAAGACTGCCTTAATCATTTTCTTGATCCGCTCCGGCCTCTCCCTGAGCCAGTTCTCGGAGACCCCTATTCCACCGCTTACGCTCTCCAGGACATCGCCTACAAAGACCAACCGCCTCAAACCGACCTTTTCGGCCTGAAAATCGGCTGGAAGAGTCAGGGTCGTAGCGTCCACGACTCCCGTTCTGAGAGCAGCCAGCCGCTCCGGGGTATTCCCGATGACCCTAAGGGTCATTTCCCGGTCATCGATTCCTGCCTGTTTGAGGAGGCGGCGGGACAAAATGGACTCACCCGAGGTGAGAGAGGCAACCCCCAAAACCTTCCCTCTGAGATCCTTTAGCGACTGAAACTGAGGCCTGGACATAAGGGAAAAAAGCGGGCGGTCGTTGTACACCATCACAACCTTAACGGCGAGACCCTGCACAGCAGCATTGACCGTGGTACCGGCAAAGGCTGTGTATTGAAGGTCCCCGGATACCAGTGCGGTCACTGCGAGCCCTGGCCGGATGTTGATCAGTTCCACGTCCAGCCCTTCCTGTTCGAAGATCCTCTTTTCCTTTGCGATGATAAGAGGAAAGGGAATCATGCCACCTACCGAATAACCGACCCGTACACGCTCCAGACCCTGAGCATAGAGGACTCTCAACTGGCCAAGGGCAATAGCCATAATAAAGGCAATAAAAAGCTTTCCGTGCCAGCCCTGCATCATACTCTGCTACCTGGCCCTGCTTCGGCCCTCAAGCTCCCTTTTTACTTCCTCTCTTCTTTGCCATGCACGCACCTCCCTAAGGCCAGCGGCCGCGCAAGTTGGGCCTTCGGCTCCAGTAATCCTCAAACGCCTTAGGACCAGCCCGCTCATACACCCGCCTGTGCGTCGCTTGGTCTGCCTCATGACCTACAAGCCGCTCGGAATACTCGGTGTGTAGCATGCGTCCCTCCTCCGCTAAACGGTCCGCAGTCACAAGATCTTCCAGAAACTGTCTGAGCTCGCGTGAGTTCGCCATGTTGCTGCGATACACCAGCCGACCATCTCTATGGGCCACAAACAGCGCATTGGGCCAAAGTCCGTAACTTCGGTGAATCGTCCCTTCGAGGTCATCTACCAAGATTGGTAGGCGGACTCCTTCTAACCGTTGCAGGTCGCGTGCATGGGAGAGCTTCTGCTCCCAAGAGGTGTGATGTGGGTATCTCTCAGCCGGATGGGACTCCCGAGTGTAAACTAGAAAAAAAGAGATGCCATGGGGGTCGAACTCGCCGTACAAGCGATTCATGGCTGGGACCTCGAAGGCACACATGGGACTGGTGACCGCACCGATCATCAGCACCACATGCCGTTTGCCCCGCAACTCACTTAGGCGGATTACAGTGCCCTCCACCGTCGGCGCCTCGAAGTCCGGCGCCATGTCGCCCACCTTCACCGCCATAGTCTCGGCAGGGCTTTTTGGGACCGATGTTGCGAAAACGAACTCCTGAAGGTTGTATTTGCGTGCCTCTTCGTTCACTTTACTCACCGGCTTTCCTCTCGGTATATGCATCGATACATGATGCCCCTGGC
>JBOHVJ010000251.1:0-8388 GCA_050735075.1 Binatia bacterium | reverse complement strand
CGCCTGCCGTGGCATCTCTCTCCCCTCATCCAAACAAAGCCAGTTTATTACCTTAGTAAGTCAACTCAGTCAACAACGTCCCCTGTTCCTTCCTTAATGTTCTCCAAGGTTTGCCGCATCTGAGCCTTGAAATCACCCACGGCAATCTTATGGTCGGTAGTGTAAGGCGTTGTGCCCGAAACGAAGATGAGATTTCCAACTTTGACCGCGTTGGATAGGGGCACCTTCGGCTTGGCGACCCTGTCTGTCATTATGACCTGTCTGGCCATCCGCTTCCGTTGTGGAGTAATAGTTAGATTTTTTTTCTCTTGCGTGAGACGTAATCGACTAGGAGGTATTCTCCGAGGCGGTCGGGGCGGGTGTAGAAGGCGCGGCCGCGGTTGATGCGGGTCATCTCATCGACAAAACCCCTGAGAACGGGGCTGTCATCCAGCATGAAGGTATTGATGGTAATCCCTTTGCGAGTCACGCGCTCCGCCTCTCTCAAGGTCTCCTCGGCCGCCCTCTGGCTGATGCCTCCAAAGCTCAGAGGCCACTCGCAATAGAGACGCCCCTGGCGACAATAAGCCGTCGGTTGGCCGTCGGTAATGACGATCATCTGCTGGTTCTGGCTCCCCCTTCTGCCTAAAAGCTCCGAGGCGAGGTGAAGCCCATCTTGCAGGTTCGTAAAGGGATCGCCCATATTCCACGTCGCCTCAGGAAGGTCCTTTGGCTTAAGCTCCACGGCCCGGGTGAAAAAGCCGACGATGCCGAAATAGTCACGGGGGTGCAGGGACCGCACTAGACTCTCCATGGCCAGCGCTACTTTCTTAGCCGCGGCAAAACGTCCGTCCCAACTCATAGACCAGCTCATATCCAGAAGAAGCACGGTCGCGGCCCGAGTCGAATGCTCGGACTCATAGACCGCAAAGTCCTTGGGACTGAGTCTTAGAGGCAACCCACCTTCGTGCAGCAGGGCGTTCTTTAATGTCTGGATCATGTTGAGATGGAGTGGGTCGCCTTGGACGTAAGGCCGGCTCTCTTCCGTTATGATTTCTTGGGAGCCGTGGTGGCGGATCGGATGCCGGCCTACCCCATCGCGCTTTAACTGTCGATAGATATCTCGCAGCGCTAGTTGGCCGATTCTGCGCACCCCGCGCGGAGTCAACTCGAAGTGATCTCCCTGATCGATAACATAGCCCCCCTCTTCGAGCAGAGATTCCATGCGCAGCACCCCTTCAAACTCTTGCTGGGCGTCCGCGCCTAACAGCTTCTGCAATAAGTCCAGGTCCACATCTTCCAGATGCATGCTTGAGAGCTGCCCTTCCAAACGGCGTAATTCTTCCATACGCTCCAGAAGATTCTGGGCCTCGTCGAAATCCACCGGGGTATGACCCCTGAAAAGGTTTCCCTCTCTGCGAATGCAATTCTCCAGGCGCCGGATCTGTTCCAGCCGCGATAAGAGTTCTTGGAACTCCGCCTGTGCCTTTGGATCCTCAAAGGCATAGGAGGCAAGCCTCTCGATCGCCTCGCTCGACTTGTTCGGCAGACGATTCAGAAACTCCTTTTTCCCCTCTATATCAGGCCTCTCTTCTTGCAAACTCTCAAGGGTTCGCCGCTCCTGATCTATGATCGACTGCAGCTTTTGCTCTACCTGATCCAAGGCCGACTGGATCTGATAACGCTCGTACATTCGTCTCATCTCGCGCGCCACCTGGGACAACAAATCATCGAGGCCGGGTACCCGCTTGTCCCCCTGCTTCAGGCCTCGCTGCATGAGACGGCGCATGGCCTGCTGGAGGTCTCCGGTATCGTTCATATAGTCGTTAAGCTGATCGAAGACGCTCTCCGCTCCAATCGAGTCGGCGGAAGAGCTATTCCATCTGCTATATCGAATACGACGCATAGTCGTCACCAGACAGAGACAGAGATTTGAGACAGAGACCTCACCCCTCCATTATCTCTGTCTCTGTCTCTCTCCCTGTCCCCCATCTTACTTTCCGTACGTGATCCTTCCTCCCTGTACTTCTTTGTTCAGCTTTTGATGCAGATGAAGACCTTCCAGGATGAACTCTGTAGCTGAAGCCATCAAAGCAGGAGACTCCAAGGTCCCGAGGGAGAGGATCGCCTCTTTTAAACCGGGAATCTCTTTAATACCCTCCAGGTAATCCTGCGAAGGCATTGCATCCGAGACCTCCACTCCCCATCCAGAGTTAAAATAGTCGATAACCTTCTGCAACGAGTTCAGGCTAAAATACTGGTCAAAGACCTTTAAGATGCCGCGGTTGATAAGCTTTTCCACCAACTCACCCTCTTTCCTGTCTTCCCCCACATATTCCAACTCTATCTTCCCGCTCGTAGAAGCCAACAGGCAGTGTAGGTCGCTGATACGGGGAACCACCTCTCCCTCTTTAAGACGCAGGGTCCTTTTCTCCGCGTTACTAATCATGCTCTCAAAGTTATTGATGGTTACCCGAACGCTTACCCCCGAGGACTGATTAATTTCATTCGACTTGCGCGCCTCAAAGGTCATCTGTGCCATGATTTCCTTCATGAATTGAGGGACGCGAACCGTTTGGCTGCGCTGGCTCAATGGGGCCGCCTCCTGCTCCATGATGGAAATCTCATCCTTGATGGTCCGTGGATAGTGGGTGCGGATCTGGACGTCAAAACGGTCCTTCAGCGGGGTGATGATCCTTCCCCGGCTGGTATAATCCTCGGGATTCGCGCTCGCCACAATCACGACATCAAGGGGGAGGCGAATCTTGTATCCCTTGATCTGAACATCCTTCTCTTCCATCAAATTAAACAGACCGACCTGAACCTTTTCGGTGAGGTCGGGAAGCTCATTCATGGCAAAGATTCCCCGATTGGTCCGGGGGATCAAACCATAATGAATGGTCTCTTCGTCCGCCAGGTACCTCCCCTCCGCTACCTTGATCGGATCGATCTCGCCGATGAGATCCGCAATAGAGACATCCGGTGTGGCCAGCTTCTCCCCATACCTTTGCTCCCTGCCAATCCAATCAATGGGCAACGCGTCTCCTTCTTTCTCCAACCGCCGGCGGCAGGCCCGGCAGATCGGGGCAAAAGGGTTATCGCTGATCTCGCATCCCTGAACGATGGGGATGCGTTCGTCCAAGAGGGAAACTAAACCCCGAATGATACGCGATTTGGCCTGCCCTCTCTCCCCTAGAAAAACCATGTGGTGCCCAGAGAGGACCGCATTCTCGATTTCGGGAATGACCGTCTCATCATACCCAATGATCCCCGGCAAAATCCGCTGCTCGGTCTCTAGACAGTGCACGAGGTTCTTGCGCATCTCCTCACGCGCCGTTAGGACTGTATAGCCACTTTTCCTGAGTTCTCCCAGAGTCTTTGCCTCTTTCACGCCTTATTGCCTCCTTCAGCTAATTTACTCTTTAGTTCCTACTCCCGCACCCCACGTTGTCCTTCCCGAAAGGATCTAAGCTCTCGCTCAAGAGATGTAATCTTCCTTCTTAAAGACCACTCGTCGAAGATGAAGCCCAGACCCGCAAGAAGAACCCCCAGTAGAACCGAGAACAGGACCAGCAGAAAAAGGGGGACAGGGGGCGTCTGAAGGCCGAAATAATATTTTAAGACGAGCGGTTGCGTATTCTCCATGGAAAAAGTGATCCCCAGGATGAAAAGAAGCGTGAGAAAAACCGCCTTAATGACTTTGATCATCCTCTCGCACGAATTCCCGGAAAAAAGGGCTCAGACGGTCATAGCTTTCCAAGAGATGCTGCGGCATAACTCGGACCTCTCCGACTACGGGCATGAAATTCGTGTCTCCCTCCCAGCGCGGCACAACATGCCAGTGGAGATGATCCTCCACCCCAGCACCGGCACATCGCCCTAGATTCATCCCTACATTAATCCCTCCCGGTTTGAGTACCTTTAAGAGTATATCCACCGATCCCCTCAAGGCCTGGCTAAGATCCGCATACTCCTCCAGCAACAGGGAAGAGAGCCGACCTGCATGCCTCTTCGGAGCCAGAAGGAGATGACCATTATTATATGGATACTTATTCAACATCACCACGGAGTGGGCTGTCTGCGCTAAAACCAGGGTCGAACGGGCATCCGCACCTTTAAACTTATCACAGAAGATACACCCTTCCTTCTTGGTGTCGTCTTCAATATAGGTCATTCTCCAAGGAGCCCAGAGTGGCTTCATTCAGAACTCTTTTGAGTGAGGCCTTTTCCGTCCACTCTTAGCCTCAACTCCTTACCGACCTTGAAGAAAGGGACCCTCTTCGCGGCTACCGAGACCACGACTCCGCTCTTCGGATTTCTCCCCTCCCGCGCGCGACGGTGCTTTACAACAAAACTCCCGAATCCTCGGATCTCAATTCTCTCTCCATGCCCCATGGCATCGATCATAGAATCGAAAACAGAGTTGATAATCACCTCGGAGTCCCGCCGCGAAAGGTGGGGAAACTTCCTGTTGACCTCGTCAATTAAGCTTCTCTTTGTCATAACTCCCCCCGAAAAATCAGACCTTGGTCTTTACAGAGAGCAGGAGCTGTGCTGCTCCCTTTTCAGCCATGATTGATTCCCTTGTCACTGGATTAAAGACGGGGACCACTCGTAGCGCAGTCCCCAACTCTCACTCTTGCCCCACCGCATACCAAAAGAGGAAAAGAGAAGCTTTTCCCACCAACTCCTCTCCTCGCCCCGGGAGTATATGAGTTGCGGTACCTTTTGAATCCCGGCACGCTTAGCGGCGAGATCGATGGCGTCTTCCATATTACCCAGGAGATCCACCAATCCCAACCCCCTTGCTTGCTCTCCAGAGTAGACCCTACCGTCAGCGAGCGCCCGAACCTTGTCCTTAGGCATCCGCCTCCCTTTGGCCACCGCGTTGACGAATTGCCCATGCACATTATCCACCAGAGACTGAAGGATGGCCTTGCCCTCTGGGGTAAGGGGTCGAAGGGGGGACCCAATGTCCTTGTGAGGTCCGCTTTTGATGCTGGTTCCCTTCAGGCCCAGCTTCCGCATCAGCTCCTCCACGTTTCCCAGCTCCATGATAACTCCGATGGAGCCAGTGAGAGTTCCAGGATTAGCTACCACCTGATCACAGGCGCTCGCTATATAATAGCCCCCAGATGTCGCCATTCCTCCCAGTGATGCGATGACGGGCTTTTTCTTTCTCAGCTTTTCGATCTCCTCATAGATCTCTTGTGTTGCCGCTACCCCTCCACCAGGGGAATCGATGCGCACAACCACCGCCCTGATGGATTTAGTCTCCGCGAACCGCTTCAGATTCTGGAGCGCCTCCCGAGAGTCATTTATTGCCCCCTCGATCTGCAGCACCCCGACCCCGTCCCCTCCCAAGAGGGAGAGCACCTGGGCATCACCGCCCGTAAAGTAGGCATAGAAAAACACCGCGACAAAAAAGACCACAACGGACAGAAAAAGAATCCCTAATCCCTTGAGTAATGTATGTCTTTTAGCCATATAGTTGCTCCCTCCGGATGCTACGGATTGCTCCCCTTGCCTTTTCCACCAGATTGAGGCTCCTCATCCCGATCCAGCCGCAATTCCTCGTTAAGAATCGTCTCGAAGGAAAACTTCCCTGCCTCTTTCTCTTTCTTCAAGTAGTTCTCCATCTCCTGTCGCTCCTCGGTTTTTCTTAGCGCGCGAACGCTGAGGCCAATTTTTCTATCGTGAGGATCGACATGAAGCACCTCCGCTTCGACAGCATCCCCCACCTTATAAAGGCTCGAAGGCTTATCCACCCGCTCGGTACTCAATTGAGACACATGGATCAGCCCTTCCACGCCTTCCTCTAAACGAACAAAGACCCCGAAGTCAGGTACGCTGGTCACTTCACCTTTGATCCTTGAGCCGACGGGATAACGCTCTGCGATCAGTTTCCACGGATCGGTTGTGAGCTGCTTAATCCCCAGAGAGAAACGCTCGTTCTGGGCATCGACGCCCAGAACCTTAGCTTCTACCACGTCTCCCTTCTTGTACATCTCCGAGGCGTGTTTGATTTTTCTTGTCCAGTGGATATCGGAAACATGGACGAGGCCATCGATTCCCTCCTCAACACCAACAAAAATACCAAAATCAGTCACGTTCCGCACTGGCCCCTTGATCACACTACCTACGGGATATCTCTCTTTCACCTGCTCCCAAGGATTGGGCATGACTTGCTTTAATCCCAAGGAGATGCGGCGGTGAGTCGGGTCCACGTTAAGAACCGCAACCTCCACGGTCTCCCCCACTTGAACTATCTTGGAAGGATGAGAGATCTTTTTGGTCCAGGACATTTCTGAGATATGGATCAAGCCCTCGATCCCCTTCTCGAGCTCCACAAAGGCCCCGTAATCCATTAGGCTTATTACTTTGCCTTGGACTCGAGTCCCTACGGGATACTTCTCCTGGACAGAACTCCAGGGGTCGGGCACGATCTGCTTCATGCCAAGAGAAATTCGCTCCCGCTCCGGGTCGAACTTAAGCACCACGACCTTGATGTGCTCCCCCACCTTCACTACTTCTGAAGGATGGTTGATTCGCCCCCAGGACATATCGCTAATGTGAAGAATACCATCGATGCCACCCAAATCTATGAAGGCCCCGTACCCTGTGATATTTTTGACCGTGCCTTCGAGTATCACGCCCTCTTCGAGTACCTTGAGGATCTCCTTCTTGAGTGACTCTCGTTCTTTCTCTATCAGGACCCTCCGAGACACGACCACATTACCTCGCACGCGGTTGTATTTCAGGACCGCAAACCGGTCCCTCATCCCAACAAACTTATCCAGATTGCGCGTGGGTCGCACGTCAACATGGGAACCGGGAAGAAATCCGGGAACCCCCACGTCTACCTTAAATCCTCCCTTAACCTTGCCTAGGATAACCCCTTCCACCCCCAATCCTTCGTGATAGGCCCGCTCGATTTCCTCCCAAAGCTTGATGTTCTCCGCCCTCTGGCGGGAAAGAACTATGCCTCCATTCTCGCTTTCTGAGGAATCAAAGAAGACATCCACATCATCCCCAACCTTAACTTGTACCCTCCCCTGACGGTCGAGGAATTCCTCCAAAGGAATTTGCCCTTCCGATTTGTATCCCACATCGATCATCACATGAGTAGCCGTAATGCCGACAACTCTCCCTTTGACTACCCCTCCTGGTTTGACAGAGCGCAGGCTCTCCTCAAAGAGGGTTTGAAAGTCGTCCCTGCTACCCGTGACTCCGGGCCTCTTACCTTCTTGCTTTTGATCCATGCAATGGTTCTCCCATTCTCACTGAATTGCCATCTTGCTTTTGATCTCTTTCATAATCCTTTCCACCACCCCATTAACGCCAAAGTGGGTAGAATCGATCACGATCGCATCCTCTGCTTTGCACAGAGGAGCCACGACGCGTCCCTTATCCCGCCGATCCCTGTCATCCATTTCCTTGAGGGTCTCCTCCAGGGTCACCTTTTTCCCTTGACCCTTAAGCTCTTCAAAGCGGCGTCTTGCCCGTTCGCTGGAAGAGGCATCGAGATAGATTTTGACATCTGCCCCAGGAAAGACAACAGTTCCGATGTCTCTCCCCTCTGCCACGACTCCACCCTGAAAACCGATAGCCCTTTGCAGCTCAACCATCCTCTTCCGGACTATCTTGAGGGTCGAGACCTTCGACGCCATCTGACTCAGCTCGGGAGTGCGAATCTGATCGGTAACATCGAGCCCATTGAGAAAAACCCTGAGACGACCGTTGTCGTCCATGATTTCGATCCTCGTCTCCTGAAGAATCCTCGCCAGCTCCTTTTCATTTCCCAGATCGATTCCCTGCTCCATTGCCCTCCAAGCAAAGGCGCGGTACATCGCCCCGGTATCCATATAAGTATAACCTAGCTCTTTTGCCAAACGCTTGGCTACTGTGCTCTTCCCCGCACCTGCCGGACCATCAATTGCAATGATCAGCTTCCTCACCTGCTTGGCATGCCCTACGATCTACAGACCTCTTCCAAGAGTTCAAAGAAACCAGGAAAAGAGATATCGGCACATGCGCCATCGTCAATCTCCACTCCCCCATCAGCAGAGAGAGCCGCTATGGCTAAGGCCATGGCGACTCGGTGGTCTCCATAACTCCGTAGTTGAGCCCCTTGAAGTCGCCTCCTCCCCTCGATCCTCATGCCATCCTCTCGCTCCTCCACCGGCACATCGAGTTTCCTGAGTTCCTTTGTCATCACGGCGATCCGGTCAGATTCTTTGTATCTGAGCTCCTTCACCCCGGAAATCGTCGTTATCCCATCGGCCAATGCCGCCGCTACGGATAAAGCCGGATATTCATCGATCGTTCGAGCCACCATCTCCGGACCAATCTCCACGCCTTTAAGCCCGCGCCCAATAATTCGCAGGTCCGCCACAGGCTCCCCGGTCT
>JBOHVJ010000250.1:0-2588 GCA_050735075.1 Binatia bacterium | reverse complement strand
GGGCAAAACAACCCAAGTTTCAAAGGCTTCAGCAGCCTGAGTTAACTTTTTATTCCCACCTTTCATATGCATACGACAGGTGGTTCATGCCCCTACAAGCAGTCCCTTCCCCCTCGTATCGGCCTATCTCGTTATCCAAGACCAAAAGTAGCTAGCCGCCGATTCCCAGGGAGTGGTTATGCTGGCAAGAACCGCGCAGATTGCCCCAAACATTCTCAAGAGTACTCCCGCCGCGTGCAAGATCAGCAATACCGGCGCAGGGAGCCATCCGGAATTTTCGAGCCAGAGACAAAACCCTCCGGCAACAAACAGCGCAACGGCAATCCCAAAATTGAAGAGCGGTACGCCAACTTCTTGGGTGACGCTTGCGTTAGCGGGGAGGAATAGGTAAAGACCCGCTGTGACGACCAAACCGACGAAAGCATAACCGTGAAACAGTCTCCAAATCCTGTGGCTTGGAAGACGGACGATTCCTCTTAGATCCACTCCTTCGAAGAGCCATTCCAGGACTGTTGGTTGGGCGGCTGCCTGCGGTCCCTGCCGACGCTCACGCGCCTGCCGCTCCCGAGATGAGAGGCTACGCAGTTGGGTCCAAGTAACCAGGTCCAACAGGCATCGAGCCAACCAAGACGTTCTAGCGTACTCATCCTCTGCCGTCCGGAGCAGGTTCGCGACATCATCGTGGTGTTTGTATTCCGCCCACCATAGAGCTGTGCGTCCCTTCTCGTCCTTGGCATCGACTCGACCCCCGGTCCCAAGCAGGAGTTTCACAATTGGGAGGTTGTTGTGGCTACCTGCCGCCACCGTCAGCGCAGTCCCGCCAATTATGGCTTTCGCATTGACGCGCGCTCCACTTCGTATCAACGGACGAATGATCTCCACATCGTTTCCTGTTGCCGCGTACCACAATGCAGTGGCCCCGATAAAATCCCGTTGATTCACGTCGGCGTCGGCGTCCAACAAGGCTCGCACAATTGCTCCCTGTTGGTCTTCAGCGGCCACCATGAGAGCCGTTTTCCCTACGTCCTCCCAGCTGGAATTGTCCGTTGGCGCTGCCGTACTCGCGTTCACATCCGCGCCGGCGCGGAGCAAAACCATTACAACACCCAGAGAACCGGCAAGAGTCGCCAGTACCAAAGCAGGGCGACCCCGGGCGTCCGTTAGATCAGGAGATACCCCTTGGGCCAGGAAGGCTGCGACTTCCTCTACATTACGCTTTCTGATGCTGTCGAGAAACGCTTCCTCTCTTTGTTTCAGCCCCATGTCCCGGATGACCTCGTTTGAGAGATTGTAGCCTTTCCATTGCCTGATGCAAGATATCCTGACGTTTCCCTTTGTCCCAGCGCTCGCAGAATACTTCGGCAGCCGCAGCCCTGACGTTCTCATTACCTGCATAAGTTGCAATACCAACACGCCGCTTTTTTGTGCGCCCATGTCCTGATTCTTATCGGCGAACCCACGTGGGCATCGACATCTTCTTCAAGGACGAGAGCCTTCAAGAGTGCAGGTATGCGCTTTGCGCTGAGCATCGCAGGACGCCCGTGGAAGTCATCTACAACGACACCGAGCGGGACATCCCCTCCTGGCAGTTTCGGAGAATCCGCAGGACAGACTACAGGCACGAGGACATGACTCTTCCAACCGAGCAGCCTTTGTTTGGCTACGAGTACGTCATGCGCAAGGTCGGAGAGGAATATCCGAAGGATCTGCCTGAGGAGATGGCAGATGATCTTAAGACCCTAATCATCCAGCAGAATACGAGGCCCGTGCTGGAAAAAGAGTTCATCCGCTGGGTCGAGAAGCAAGAGTTTGACAAGCTTGTCGAGTGGTGTCTGAGGCAGCCTGACGAGGACAAGCGTTGGGTAGAGACGGCCTGGAACGGGCACCTGCACTGGAAACGGCAGCGTGATTTATGCCATCAGTGTCCAGTTGCGCCGTTAGACGAAGACAGCTGCTATCTCCGTTTCAGCAACTACCCTTCGATGGATTATTTCAAGGCAGGCATGATGTACCTGATCGCCTACGCCGAGATGAGCAAGGACAAAAAGCTGGAACAGGATCCCTTCTCATTTCCACATCTGGACCGGAGCAAAAGCAAACGCCGAGGGACAAGCTGGCTGAGCTCTGGGGTTACTGCGCAGCAGTTGAGCCGAACAAGACGCCTGAAGAATCTTTTAACAAAGTGTACGACGTACTGAACGCATCCATTAAGCCTTCAAGAAAGGGGAAGAAGGGTCTCGAGACAACGGGGCATAGGATCTCGACTGCCTATCTTCCAATTGTTGACGAGTTCCTAGCCAAATGCATCTATCGGGAGGAGCCATACACCCCGGCCGATGCCGAGAAACTAGTTCCTATTCTCGAGACGATAGACGAGTTGGGCGACTATGCAAAGCACGACGCCGAGAGACGAGAAGCCGTGTTTGCAGTCGAAGCCTTCCAGGTCCGCTTGCGGCAGCTGGTCAAGGCTCTGAAGATGGCAAAGAAATTCAACATCGAATTTGGGATGAGTTATTAGCCACAAGAACGCACGTGTCACCGGTAGAACACTACCTTGGCACGGTAAGGGCGCTACTGTAGTCCCGTTC
>JBOHVJ010000249.1:0-8466 GCA_050735075.1 Binatia bacterium | reverse complement strand
GCTCTGAACCGCTTCATCCCGACGGACCATCACATCGCCCAGAAGGATCTCAGCAAAAACCTCTTCTATGATTGCTGCGCGTACGACGTGAACTTCCTCACCGCGGCGATCAAGCAAAAAGGCGTGGACCAGATGATGTTCGGGACCGAGTTTCCGGGATCCGGAGGAGCGGTCCGGCCCGAGACGGGAAGGCCTTCAGACGATCTCTTCCCGGTCATCGACAGTCTGGAGTTTCTGAGCACCGAGGACAAGCTCAAGATCTTTCACAAGAACCCGCTGAAGGTTTTTACGCGCGTGAAGGTGTAAGGAACGAAATCTAAGGGTTTGCATTACGACAATCTATGATGCAAGTCCCGTCCCCATCACTGTTCGCGCGACACCACAACCTGTGAGGCGTTAACTGACCGTCTCAGCTCTCAGCAAGTCGAAGTGGGAAATCACCTGTTGGACTATTAGAAGAGAGGAGACCGCGCCACGATTCTCATCACTGGTGGCCTAGGGTTCATTGGCCTCCACACCGCCAGGCGTCTCCTGGATGTGGGAGAGGCGGTAGTGCTCACTCAGTACCGGGTGCGGCGAGAGCCTGACTTCATCAAAAGCGAGATTGGGAAACGCGCTTTTATCGAGAGGTTGGATGTCACCAGCGGTCACGATGTGATCGATCTGGCGCGAAGGTACAGGGTCACCGGTATTGTGCATCTTGCGGTCCCAGGCCTGGGAGCATTATCTGCAGCGGAGGATTACCGGGTCAACCTGGTGGGATTTTTGAACATCCTCGAGGCCGCAAGGGTATCCGACGTTAAGCGCGTGAGCTTGGCAAGCTCTGTAGCAGTCTATGCGGGTCTCTCCGAGGGTCCTTTTCAAGAAGACGCGCTCTTGCCCGTAGAGCCTGCCAACCCGACAGAGGCATTTAAGAAGGCGATGGAGATCCTGGGGATGCACTATGCGTCCCGGACGGGCCTTGAGGTGATGGCAATGCGCATCGGTAGCCCCTTTGGACCGCTTTACCATACGTTAGCTGCGCCCACCAGCCGGATCTGTCACGCAGCGGTGAAAGGGGTCCCGGCCGATTTTAAGGGTGCGCGACGTGGAGTACCGCATGAGGAGGACGAAACAGGCGCCTTTTACATCAAGGACTGCGCTATGGCTATCCAGCTACTCCAGATGGCTGACAAACTGTCACACCAGATTTACAACATTAGCGGCGACAGGCCGGTTAAGTACCGCGAGTTTGCCGACGTAGTTAAGAAGGTGGCCCCGAACACCCAGATCAGCTTGCAGCCCGGACGTAGCCCCCGAAGCAGACCCAACGCTTACATGGAGGTGACCCGCATCAAGGAAGAGGTGGGTTATCAGCCTCAGTACGACCTGGAGCGAGGGGTGGCAGAGTACATCGACTGGCTACGGAAGCATCCGGAATAATGACGGAGTGGAGGGCTTGGGACTTTTAAACGTGAGAGGAACAGTCGGATCTTCGCCTTTGCAAGTCTCGGCTCTGACTGGAAGCAGAAAAAATTAACGGGGAGACTCGGACGCGGTGGGGCCTGCCCTCAGCGGGAGCCGATGGACCGCTACTTCTCTGCCCTAAGGAGCTCAACCTGGTACGTCTATCCTCTTTGAGTTGGTTTAGTATCGGACGTCTCCTGGCTTCGAGCAGGACCCCACCGCTTGGGGGTTGGGGAGGTCCGAGGGAGGCAAGACCGGAGTCCGTGGGCACAGGGACGCGGAGGTTGATGGCAGGCCCCTGACCGTTGGACGGTAAGCACCCTTAGGGGTTTGGGTGGTGGCCATCTTGAACCGGTTGCGATATAAGACAAGAACGGAGGCAGGATGAAACGACGCCAGTTCATGCTGCTCATTGCGGCCGCGCCTCTCATCATGACCGTAGCGGGGCGCTCCCGCTCCGCGTCGTCGGCGGATGCTAAAGGCGACAAGTCGCTGGACGGAATCCGCAAGAACTGGAGATCGCTGCTTGCGCGGGACGCGAAGGTGAATCTTTCCACGGAGCCTCTGCGGAAATCTAACGCGGAGTGGAAGCAGATCCTGAGCGACGCCCAGTTTTACGTGCTGCGCGAGGAAGGCACGGAGCGCCCGTTCTCAAGCCCGCTCAACGACGAGAAGCGACCGGGCGTCTATATCTGCGCCGGCTGCGCGCTGCCGCTTTTCACCTCCCAGATGAAGTTCGACAGCGGCACCGGCTGGCCAAGTTTCTTCACCCACATTCCAGGCCACCTGGGCACGAAGAGGGACTTCAAGCTGATCCTGCCGCGCACGGAGTACCATTGCATCCGCTGCGGCGGACATCACGGGCACGTGTTCGACGATGGCCCGCCGCCGACCGGCCAGCGTTGGTGCAGCAACGGGGTGGCGCTCAGGTTCATTCCGGCGTAGGAGTAAAGGGCAGAGGTCGTCCTATGGCGCAAAAGATACACGAGTCCCGTTCAATCCGGTTCGGCATCTCTCTTCCCAACGTCGGATGGGAGAGGCTGCCTTCCCCTTCCCAGCTCGCGGACTATGCAATGGCTGCCGAGCAGATGGGCTTCGACTCAGTGTGGGTGGAAGACCGCCTGCTCCACCCGCGCCTGGGGATCCTGGAGGCTCTCACCACACTGACTTATGTAGCCTCCCGAACCGACAGGATCCGGCTTGGCACCTGCATCCTGCTGGTCAACCTGCGCAATCCTCTTCAACTAGCCAAGACGCTTTCCACCCTGGACTATCTATCCGGAGGACGAGTTGTGGTCGGGGCCTCCCTGGGCGGCAACCCGCAGGAGTACGACGCGGCCGGGGTGACCATGAGGACGCGGATCACCCGCTTTGTGGAGACCCTTAAGGCCATGCGCGCTTTTTGGGGACAGGGGAGCTTCCACGGCGTATCCCGTTTCTTCCAGCCTACGGATCTTCCCATGGAGCCAAGGCCTTCTCAGAGAGCCATTCCCATATGGATCGGGGGAAAGGCCGAGCCCGTATTTCATCGGGTGGCAACCCTTGGGGATGGCTGGCTAGCGTCTAGCACCACCAGCGCGGAAGAGTTTGCCCGTGGCTGGGCCAAGATCCAGGAGCAGGCCATGGCCATCGGAAGAGATCCGGACACCATAGAGCCGGCCAAGTTTTGCTATGTTCATATTGAAGAGACAACCGAAAAGGCCCTGGCAGTGCTCCAGGAGACACTGCCACGCTACTATACCTTTCCCTACGATGCAGCCCGGCTCGCCCTCTATGGTCCACCCCCTCGCTGTGCTGAGCAGGCCCAGAAGCTTCTGGAAGCCGGAGTGCGAACGCTGATTTTCTCTTGCGTCACGCACGATCGCATCCAGATGGAGCGTCTGGCCCGGCAAGTTCTGCCAGATCTCAGGCGCTAAGCCGGGGACGGCCATATCCTTGACGATTCTCTCGGTAACCTCTATCTCCGCTGCGTCGCCTCAAAGAGGTGAAGCTGGCGCGTGTGGCCCTCATCATCGAAGTGAACCGGGTAGTTCCCGCTGAAGCAGGCATCGCAAAAGCCCTGGGTCTGGCCGTTAAGGAAACCGTACATGCCCGTTCGACTGAGATAGGCCAGACTATCTGCACCGATGAACTTGCGGATCTCCTCTACGGAACTGGAGGAGGCGATTAGCTCCGAACGGGTGGGCGTATCAATCCCGTAATAGCAGGGGCTGATTGTCGGCGGGGAACTGATCCGCATGTGCACCTCTCTCGATCCGGCATCGCGCAGCATCCGGATGATCTTCCGGCTGGTAGTGCCGCGTATGATCGAGTCATCCACCACCACCACCCTTTTCCCATGCAACACCTCTCTCTGGGCATTGAGTTTGATCTTGACCCCGAAGTGACGAATCGACTGCTGCGGCTCGATGAAGGTCCGTCCGACGTAGTGATTGCGGATCAAGCCAAATTCCAGGGGGATCCCGGATTCCTCGACATACCCGATCGCCGCGGGGACCCCGGAATCCGGAACCGGGGTCACGAGGTCTGCCTCGACCGGGCTTTCCCGCGCGAGCTGACGGCCTAACTCTTTTCTGACCTGATAGACATTGCGACCGTAAAGATTACTATCGGGTCGTGAGAAATAAATATATTCAAAGATGCACTTGGCATGAGCGGCGGAAGGAAATGGCTTGATCGATTCCATCCCCTTGGGGCCAAACAAGATAATCTCGCCAGGCTCCACCTCTCTCAGATATTCAGCCTCGATCAAATCAAGGGCGCAGGTTTCAGAGGCCACCACATACGCCTTTGGATTCCTTCCGGTCTTGAACCTTCCCAGGACCAACGGCCGGAATCCCATCGGATCACGGGCAGCGACCATCCGGTCTAAAGTCAGAAAGAGAAGAGAGTAAGCCCCCCTCACGCGGCTCAGCGCCTCGACAATCCTCCCCATGAGGGTTGCCTCCCTCGAGGTAGCGATGAGATGGATGATCACCTCGGTATCCGAGGTGGACTGAAAGATAGAGCCGTAAGCCTCTAGCTCATCGCGGAGCACCCCGGCATTCACCAGATTGCCATTGTGCGAAATCGCAATCGGACCATGGGCGTATTCAACGACAAAAGGTTGGGCGTTCTTAAGATGGCTCTGTCCAGTGGTGGAATAACGGTTATGTCCAATGGCACTGGATCCTTCCAGACGCTTGATGATCTCCTCCTTGAAGATATCAGCCACGAGGCCCATCTGGCGATGGGAAATAAGCACCTTGCCATCGGAAGAGACGATACCGGAGGATTCCTGGCCGCGGTGCTGAAGGGCATAGAGGCCGAGATAGACCATGTTGGCCGCCTCAGGGTGGCCGTACACACCCATGACCGCACACTCTTCATGAAATTTATCAAACCCCAATCCGAACCTTTCAATCATGCCAGACCTTTATTTAAATGACACCGTTCACCCGAATCCGTATTTCTTCGGATCGGGGTCAAACAATGCCTTAAGTCTCACCTTTAAGTCTCCGCTCCAGGCTACTCGACCAGATCGATTTCAGTTCTTCAATCGGCAGTTGGAGCAGGGGCTGAACCACTAAACGCGACCCTCCGACCTCACCGATCACCTGGACCGGCACCCCTTCTCTCGCAGCCAACTCTGTAAGACGGCTCAGGTCCCTCTCACTTATAGAGACAATAATGCGCGACTGCGACTCCCCAAAGAGAAGGGCATCGCCGCGCATCATCTCACGCAGCTCGATCCTAGCCCCCAAGCCTCTCTCTGGCCCACTCACACAGCACTCTGCCAAGGCCACCGCCAATCCACCTTCAGAGACATCATGGGCAGAACGGATCATCCCTTTCTCGATAGCCTTGAGGCAACAGCGCTGGACTGCCTGCTCTAGTTTCAGGTCAATCCATGGGGGAGTGCCTCCGACCAGTCCATGAACCACCTTAAGATACTCACTCCCTCCAAGCTCTTCCCGGGTAATCCCCAGAAGCACCACTAGGTCCCCGGCCGACTTAAACCACGGCGTAACGCACCGCCCTACCTTCGGCAACAGACCCACCATCGCCACTGTGGGCGTTGGATAAATGGGAACTCCATCAGTTTCATTGTAGAAGCTAACGTTCCCGCTGACAACAGGTACTCCCAAGGCGATGCAGCCGTCCCGCATTCCCTGGAGTACCTGGGAGAATTGCCACATGACATCTGGCCTCTCGGGGCTACCAAAGTTAAGGCAATCACTGAGTCCGATGGGCTGAGCCCCGACACAGGCGAGATTGCGAGCCGCCTCAGCCACCGCCAAGATGCCTCCAATATAGGGATCAAGATAGCAGTAGCGGCTGTTCCCATCGACCGTAAGGGCGAGCCCCTTTTCAGCCCCCTTGATCCGAATCACCGCGGCATCGGAGCCCGGGGCGACCACCGTGTTGCTGCGCACAAAATGGTCGTATTGCCGGTAGACCCACTCCTTCGAGGCAAGGTTGGGCGAATCGAGAAGGAGCTTCAGGGTTTCACTCAACTCTTTGGGCGCAGCGATTTTCGATAAGTCCAATTTCTGCACTTCGTCTTGGCCCTGCGGCCGCTCTGCGGGGCGGGCATAAACGGGCGCCTCTGTGGTCAATGCCGCAATAGGAATGCAGGCCACCTCCGCGCCCTGAAAGAGGGCGCGGAACAACCGATCCCCGGTCACTCTTCCGACCACCACCGCATCGAGATCCCATCGTTTGAAAATGCGCTTAACTTCGTTCTCACACCCTTTCTTGGCTACTAAAAGCATCCGTTCCTGTGACTCCGAAAGGAGAATCTCATACGGATTCATCCCCTGTTCCCTGAGGGGGACACGAGAAAGATCGAGCTCCACACCGGTTCCACCCCTACCAGCCATCTCCGCGGCCGAGCTTGTAAGCCCAGCAGCGCCCATATCTTGAATCCCAACCAGGCAATCCTTTTGCATAATCTCAAGACAGGCCTCCAAAAGAAGCTTCTCCGTAAAAGGATCGCCCACTTGGACCGTAGGCCTTCGCCCCTCAGCCTCTTGAGAGAAGGCTTCGGAGGCCATGGTAGCCCCATGGATTCCATCCCGTCCGGTCTTGGCTCCAGCATAGATCAAAGAGTTACCAACTCCTTTCGCCTCCCCCTTGAAGATGTGCTTTTTCTTGGCGATCCCAAGGGTGAACGCATTAACCAGGATATTGGCATTGTAGCATTCATCAAAAAAAAGCTCTCCACCCACCGTGGGCACGCCAACGCAGTTGCCGTATCCTCCAATCCCCGCCACTACACCGCTTAGAAGGTAAGGGGTGCGGGGGTGATCGAAGCTGCCAAACCTGAGCGAGTTCAATGAGGCGACCGGGCGCGCCCCCATAGTGAAGATATCTCTCAGAATCCCTCCGACTCCCGTGGCAGCCCCTTGATAGGGTTCGATGAAAGAGGGGTGATTATGGCTTTCCATCTTAAAGACTGCGACCAATCCACCTCCGATATCTACGACCCCGGCATTTTCTCCGGGACCTTGGAGGACTCCTGGACCTTCAGTGGGGAGAAGCTTAAGGAGGCCCTTGGAGCTTTTATAGCTGCAGTGCTCCGACCACATGACAGAGAAGACTCCAAGCTCCGTGTAGTTGGGCTCCCGTCCCAGGACCTTTAAGATTTTTTGATATTCCTCCTCGCTCAGGCCGTGACTGGCAATAATCTCCGCAGTGAGCGACGGTTGAAGGGATTTTCTTGCGCTTAACCGAGTCATGCCCCCTGCTTCCTTTTATCGCAGGCAGCTATCACTGAGGAGAAAATCTTCAGTCCATCCTCGCTGCCCAATAGCCTTTCTCCAGCGTCCTCGGGGTGAGGCATCAATCCGAAGACATTTCTCCCCTCGTTACAAACACCCGCAATGTGATCCAGAGAGCCATTGGGGTTGGCCGAAGAAGAGACCCTCCCTTTGCCATCCACATAGCGCAATAGGACCTGCCGATTCTTGCGCAGGCGCTCCAGGGTAACAGCGTCCGCATAATAGCAGCCTTCCCCATGTTTGACGGGAAGCCTCAGAAGCTGCCCTTTCTTTCCCGCACAGGTGAAGGGACTGTCGGTTTCTTCGACACGCAAGAAAACAGGACGACAGACGAACTGAAGAGAGCTATTGCGCGTCAGCGCCCCTGGTAAAAGCCCGGCCTCGCAGAGAATTTGAAAGCCGTTGCAGACCCCCAAGACAAATCCGCCTTTACGGGCGAAGTCCATGACCCCCTGCATGATCGGAGAGAAGCGGGCCATGGCGCCGGCACGGAGATAATCGCCATAGGAGAATCCTCCCGGGAGGACAAGACAATCGAATTTCGCATCCAGGTCATCTTTGTGCCAGAGGAACTCGACCTTTTGCCTCAAGACATGCTTGAGACAGTCATAGACATCCTGTTCATCACAAGAACCCGGAAAGACAATCACGCCCCAACGCATTGAAGAATTCCCCAGCCATTAGCCCTCAGGCATCAGCTTTCAGCATGACGTTTTGCTGACTGCTGAGCGACCGCTGAAGGCTTTTCGTCGTAAATCTCGAAGCGGTAGTCCTCGATCACGGGATTAGCGAGCAGCTTTTCACACATCTCCCGGATCCTAACGTCGGCAGCTTTTCTAGATGGCACGTCGAGTCTAACCTCGAGATACTTTCCCATCCGCACGTCTTGAACCTCCTTGTAGCCAAGCGTGTGAAGGGATCGCTCTACTGCCTTACCTTGGGGATCTAGGACTCCATCTTTATAAGTAATGTAGACCTTGACGTGCATAAACAGACCGTTGAAAGGGCCTATCTACCTCCTAATCGGAGGCCCTCCCTTTAACCACACACCCGACGACAAACCTCCTGGTAGGCATCTTCGACCTTTCCCAAGTCGCGACGGAACCGATCCTTATCCAGCTTCTCCAGAGAGCCTTTTTGCCAAAGCCGGCATGTATCGGGGCAGATCTCATCTCCCAGATAGACCTTACCGTGATGGCGTCCAAACTCCAGCTTAAAGTCCACCAGGATAAGATCGCGACGATCGAAAAAATCTTTA
>JBOHVJ010000248.1:0-16597 GCA_050735075.1 Binatia bacterium | reverse complement strand
AAATGCATGGCGGCTTCACGCGGCAATAGCTTGTCATGAACCAAGCGCTCGAGCAGCCGCTCGAAAAGAATTCTCTCCGCCTCGGGAGTCGCTGGAATATTGGCACCCTGAAGAACCAATCGGGTCTGTAGTAGCGGAGCATTCTCTTTGTGCAGTGTGTCAGGTCGGGCGGCTGGAATAAAAATGTCACACGGAAGGGAGAAGATCTCTTCTTTGGCAAGCCTTCTTCCACCTCCGCCGCAGGCCAAAATCATCCCCCCTTCTTTCTTCGCTCGAACCAAAGCAGTAAAATCAATCCCGTCGGGGTCATAGATAAGCCCGTGGATGTCGCTAAAAGCAACCAGCACAGCCCCCTTCTGGATCAGCCATGATCCCAGACTTCCCGCCCCCCATGGTGCAGACCGGCGGCGGCGTTCTTTAAGGTCATCGCGCGTGCCAGACGAAAGGCTTCATAGGGAGTAACGTCCGGAACCATTCGCACTCCCCCTATGGCTGGTCCCAGGGTGAGGTTGTCTAGAACGACGACGGCCTTGAGGCCACAATGAGGATCATAGAGGTAGTGAACCTTAGCCGGACCTAGATCGTCCGACCAAGCCATAGTCGGACTTTCGCGTACAGGCATCACATTCATCGGAACTTCACGGTCCTCGATATATTCTACCAGAAATCAAAAAAAAAAGTTTAAAATAACCCCAGACAATGATAAATTAGTATTTGCCGGTCGGTGGCTTCAGATGGCGAGCAGATCAAGTGAAACGGGCCACGATGCCTAAGAAAACCATCAAGAGCTTCAAGATTGAATGGCTCCAGATCTTGGATGAGGGGGGAAATTGTGATGAGCAGCTTCGTCCGCCTCTCTCCGATAAGGAGATACAACAGCTCTACGAATGGACAATCCTTGCCAGAACCTTCGACGAAAAGGCCTTCAAGCTTCAGCGAGAAGGACGCCTCGGGACCTACGCCTCCATTCTGGGGCAGGAGGCCACACAGGTGGGAAGCGCCTTTGCGCTTCGCCCGTCGGATTGGATGTTTCCCTCGTTTCGGGAGGCCGGAGTCTCCATCGTGAGAGGCCTTCCCCTCAGCATGATTCTTCAATACTGGTCAGGCGATGAGCGGGGAAGTCTCATTCCAGAAGGGCAAAACGATTTTCCCATCACTATCCCCGTGGCTACCCATATCCCCATCGCGGCGGGGACCGCGTGGGCAGCCAAGGCAAATAGAGATGAGATAGCTGTCGTAGCCTACTTGGGAGATGGAGCGACCTCCAAGGGGGATTTTCACGAAGGCCTCAACTTTGCCGGAGTCTTTTCGCTACCGGTCGTTTTTCTCTGCCAGAACAACCACTGGGCCATCTCTGTGCCGTTACAGCGACAGACCGCGGCGCAGACCCTGGCTCAGAAGGCTATCGCCTATGGGCTTGAAGGCGTCCAGGTGGACGGCAATGATATCTTCGCAGTCTACAAGGCAACTCAAGAGGCGCTGAACCGAGCCAGGACGGGAGGAGGAGCTACCCTGATTGAATGCGTCACCTACCGGATCGGAGACCATACCACAGCCGACGATGCCTCACGCTATCGGAGCCAACAGGAGGTTGAGGAGTGGAGGAAGAAGGATCCGATCGAGCGCCTCAGAAGGTATATGGAAAAAAGAGGACTGTGGGACGAATCGTATGGGAAGAAAGTGCTTGCCAAGGCGAGGGAGCAAGTGGAGGCGGCTGTTAGAGAAGAGGAGGCCATTCCCCCTCCCGATCCAAGAGACATCTTTCGATACACCTTCCAGGAGCTTACGCAGGAACTCAAGGGACAAATGGAAAGTCTCCTGAAAGGCGATGGGCGACAACAACACCAAAGACCTAGGTAGCTAAAAATGGCTGAACTGACGATGGTTGAAGCGATCAACCTCGCTCTCAAGCAGGAAATGCAGAAGGACCCCCGCGTGGTCGTCCTAGGCGAGGATGTGGGCAGGAATGGAGGAGTGTTCAGGGTCACGCAGGGACTGTTAGAGCAGCTCGGAGAGGCGCGGGTTGTGGATACACCTTTATCTGAGTCCGCCATCGTGGGGGTCGCTATCGGTATGGCAGTCTATGGTCTGAGACCTGTGGCAGAAATTCAATTCGAGGGGTTTGTCTACGCCACTATGGAGCAGCTCGTTTCCCAAGCATCTCGCATCCGAACAAGGTCTCGAGGAAGGTATCAGTGTCCTATCGTGGTCAGAGTTCCCTACGGCGGAGGGATCCGGGCGCCTGAGCACCATTCGGAAAGCAATGAGGCCCTTTTCGTCCATACGCCTGGACTCAAGGTCGTAGTTCCCTCCACCCCATATGAAGCCAAAGGCCTGCTCATCTCCGCCATCCGAGACCCGGACCCGGTAATCTTTATGGAACCGAAAAGGGTCTATCGCGCCATAAGAGAGGAAGTGCCGGAGGAGGAATATCTAATTCCACTAGGTGAGTCTCGCGTAGTCCTAAAAGGGGGCGACGTCACTCTGATCGCATGGGGAGCTATGCTTCAGCCAACCCTCCAGGCGGCTAAACTCATGGGAGAAAGGGGGATTGGTTCCGAAGTGATCGATCTGAGGACTCTGTCTCCTTTGGATACAGGACCAATCATAGAATCCGTGAAGAAAACCAAAAGGGCCGTGATTGTGCACGAGGCTCCACGAACCTGTGGCGTTGGGGCCGAGCTGATCGCGCGGATCAACGAGGAGGCGCTGCTCTATTTAGAAGCCCCGGTGGAAAGGGTTACCGGCTTTGACACTGTCATGCCCCTGCCGAAGATGGAACAGCACTACCTTCCTAATGCGCAAAGGGTTGTTGAGGCCATGGACAGGGTCCTGAGATTCTAGGAGGTGGAGCTAAGATGATGAGAGAGTTTAAATTACCTGACGTTGGCGAGGGAATTGCCGAGGCGGAAATCGTCAGGTGGCTGGTCAAAGAGGGAGAATGGATCAAGGAAGACCAGGACTTGGTTGAGATTGAGACGGATAAGGCCCTTGTCACCCTTCCCTCGCCCTATACTGGAAAAGTAGCAAAGTTTCATGGAGGGCAAGGAGATTTAATTAAAGTGGGGCAGGTACTCGTGAGCGTCGAAGAAGGAAAGGAGTCACCTGCCTCAGAGGGACCTAAACAAAGAGATACAGGCTCGGTCGTAGGAAGATTGAATGAGGTGGAGGAGATTGTGGTGCCTTCGGCTGTCCAAGCAGTTCCCTCTGTCCGCGCCCTGGCCAAGGAGCTAAAGGTCGATCTGGCCAAGCTGCAAGGGACGGGACCGGCCGGTCGAATCACCAAAGAGGATGTGGAACGGGCAGCCGGAAAGGCGCCGTCAAAGGACAGTATAGAGACCGATGCCTATGGCGCTGTCGAAAAGGTTCCACTCAGGGGAATCCGGCGGACTGTCGCCAAGCGTATGACCGAAGCGTCCAAACGGGTGGCCGACGTGACGATCTGGAATGACGCCGACATCACCGATCTGGAAAAGGTCAGAGCCAAAGAAAGGAAGGTGGCTGAAGAAAAAGGGATTCGATTAACCTACCTTCCATTTGTCATCAAAGCAGTCATTCCAGCATTAAAGGCCCATCCCTATCTCAACGCTACACTCGACGATGAGCAGGAAGAGATCGTCCTCAAGAAATATTACAATATCGGAATCGCTGTCGATACGCCTGATGGCCTGATAGTGTTTGTGATCAAAGAGGCCGATCAGAAAAACATGTTGGACTTAGCTAAAGAGATTGGCGTGCTGGCGGAAAAAGCGAGGCAGAGAAAACTCGACCTTTCCGAGCTTAAGGGAAGCACCTTTACGGTTACCAATTACGGTGTGATCGGCGCCTCCTACGGAACACCCATTATCAACTATCCTGAAGTGGGCATCCTGGGTATGGGAAAGATCGAAGATAGACCGGTTGTCAGAGAGGGACAAGTTGCGATCAGAAAAATTATGCCTCTATCTCTCGTATTCGACCACAGGGTCATCGATGGAGTCGAAGCCGCGCGATTCCTGAATGTGGTCATCGAGCACCTGGAAGATCCCGATCTGATGCTGATCGAGGGGAAGTAACGGTCTTTAAAAACCACTTTGGTCACCCTTCGACATGCTGCTCAGGGTGACCGGGTAAGTGCCGAACTCTGCTCGGAAAAACCGTTCGTGCTGAGCCCTTCGACCATAGCCGTTCGTCCCTTCGCTAAACTCAGGGCAGGCTCTGAGGCTCTCGAAGGACGAACGTCGTTCAGGACATGCTTGTCGAAGCGCGGAACCCTTTCAGGGATCTAATTTCTACGCTATCTTCTCCGGTATCTCTCTACCGCGGGATTCACTCCGACCTTTTTCCCTTTGTCCCAGAGATAAAACCCCTTCCCGCTCTTGATTCCATAAAAGCCCGCAGCAACCAGTTTACAGAGCAAGTCAGGGGCTTTATAGTTGGGGCCTAGATTCCGCTCTAAGACGCCGGCAATCGCCAGCGTCGTATCGAGCCCTACATAGTCCAACGTAGTAATCGGACCCATCTTGTGACCCAGGCACAAGGTTGTTTTGTCGGCATCTTCGCAGCTCATAATTCCCTCTTCCACCACCTTCACGGCCTCCACTAAAAAAGGGACAAACATCCGATTGATCCCGAAGCCGGCCTTATCCTCGGCAGAGATCGGCTCCTTGCCTAACTCCCGGCAAAAATCAGCAACTCTCCCCCAAGTGTCATCGGAAGTGAGCAGGCCGCGGATCAACTCGCAGCCAGGCTGCACAGGAACGGGGTTCATAAAGTGCATGCCCATAAATTTTTCCGGATATGGGTAGGCGCCGGCAAGGACGGTAATCGAGATGGAAGAAGTATTAGAGACAAGAAGCTTCCGATGGCCCAACTCAGCCAAGGAGGCAATCATCTCCTTTTTAGCCGCCTCGTTCTCTACAATCGCTTCGATCAAGATATCACAATCCAAAAGCTCCTTGCGCTCGGTAGAAGCCTTCAGGCAGCTTAGGATCTTCCCCATTTCCGCCGGCTCAATTCCCATCTTCCCCGCCGATTTCTTATGGCTCTCAACCAAACGCTGAAGACTTTCCCGGATTCGCTCCATTCCCTTCTCTAGAATGTTCGGCGTAAGATCGACGACCACGGTATCGAACCCCTGAGTCGCGGCAACCTGAGCGATGCCGCTACCCATCAGGCCGATGCCAATGACACCCACTTTACGAATCCCTGAAGCCATGCACTTATTAAAACAATGAAAGACGAAGATTGCAAAGGCAATCTCCATTCAAATTCCGGGTCAGAATCCTCTCCCCTCCTGAATTCTGGCTTCTGGATTCTGAATTCTGCAACATTCCTCTTGACCTCTGTTCAGACAAGATATAAAGAGACAGTTGTTGCAGTAAGGGGAAAAGTTCCGAGCTGAGAGGACTGAAGAGGGGGAAGATTGAAGGAGAACAATCTCTCCCAGCATAAAGTAGAAGTCCAGGGCCAGCCCTACCGGGAGCTGTTCGATTTCGTCTCTGACGCCTACCTAGCAACAAATCCCTACGGAATCATCCAAGAGGCCAATCGCGCCGCAGCGAATCTCCTCCACGTGCGCCAGGAGTTTCTCGTGGGCAAGCCAGTAGGTGTCTATGTCGCCCGAGAAGCACAGAAAGGCTTTCGTGATTTGCTTATCCGGCTGCTGAAGAAGGAGAGGGCAGAAGAATGCGAGATGCGTATGAAGCCACGAGAAGGCGCGTCCTTCCCCGTCGCCTTGACTGTCGCTCCGGTGCGCGGTTCCGATGGCCGGTTGGTTGGCTTTCGCTGGCTCCTCCTGGATATCACCGAACGCAAGAAGGCAGAGGAGGAGCTGCGTAAAGCCCACAGCGAGTTGGAGAGGCGGGTCAAGGAACGGACCGCAGAGCTGACAAAAGTTAATGAGGCCTTGCAGCATGAAATCACCGCCCGCAAGCGAGCGGAGGAGGTGCTTCGCGAGAGCGAGCAGCGATTCCGCAATCTCGCGAAGGAACGGGAGGAGAAGCTTATCATTTCAGATCGCCTTGTTTCTGTCGGCGAGTTGGCAGCTTCCATCGCGCACGAATTCAATAACGCGTTGCAAATCATCACCGGCTTTACCCAAGACCTCCTGACCGAGGTAGAGCCCGGTCACCGTCACTATCAACCCTTGAAAGTCATCGAGAAAGAGGCTGGCCGCTGTACGAAGATCGTGCGAGATCTCCTGGATTTTATTCGCCCTACCATTGCCGACAGGCAATCCATAGATCTTAAGAGTATCCTGCGGAACAGCATCGATCTCGTTGCGAGCCATCTTGAGAAGGCAAAGGTTGAAATCGAGATTGAAATGCCACCGGTCCTGCCTCAGATTTATGCAGATCCTCAACAACTGGAGCAGGTGCTGCTAAATCTTTATTTTAATGCCGCTGAGGCGATGCCTAGGGGCGGGACACTAACGATCCGTGTCGCAGCCAACTCGGGCTCTCCGCGCCACTCCTTAGGAAACGATCCTGATGGAGCCAACGAGGTAATGATTGCGATAACGGACACAGGCCTAGGGATCCCTGCCGATGACCTAGCTAATGTTTTTCGTCCTTTTTTCACAACCAAGAACAGAGGTGGCATGGGGCTCGGTCTTTCCATCTGCCAAAGCATCATCAAAAGCCATGGCGGCAGGATCGAGGTGGAAAGCAAAGCGGGCCACGGTACAACCTTTTTCATCTACCTACCGTTGGAGGGAGAGGCAACATGGAAGCAACAGTTGACCGGATCCTAGTGGTGGACGATGAGCCGAACATGCTGGCTCTCTTTCAGAGGATCTTGGGAAAAGAGGGTTACATGGTACAGTGTGCCCCGTCTGGAGATGAGGCGCTGGAACGGCTGGAGAGCGAGTGGTTCGATCTGCTCATCTCGGATTTAAAGATGTCAGGCCTTAGTGGGTTGGAGTTGCTAAAAAGGGTGAAGGCGGTGAATCCGTCCATGCCGTTTATCCTGCTTACAGCCTATGGGACAGTGGATTCGGCTGTCGCAGCTATGAAGGAAGGAGCCTACGATTACCTAACCAAACCCATTAATAACGACGAACTGATAGTAGTGGTGAAAAAGGCCCTGGAGTTGCATCGGTTGAGCCGTGAGGTGGAGCGACTGCGCAGTCAACTCGAGATCGGGCTGCACTTCGAGGAGATCGTCGGTCACAGCAGACCCATGCGGGCTATCTTCCGCCTGGTCAAGCAGGTGGCGAAGAGCAATGCTACGGTTCTCATTCAGGGTGAATCCGGTACTGGCAAGGAGCTGATAGCCAGGGCTATTCACCGGCATAGCCTAAGGCATGACAAACCGTTCGTCGCGATTGATTGCGCCTCGTTACCAGAGACATTACTGGAGAGTGAGTTGTTTGGCCATATGCGCGGTGCCTTTACTGGGGCTTTCAGCCACAAAAAGGGGCTCTTTGAGGAGGCGCATGGAGGAACACTCTTATTGGATGAGATCGGAGAGACCACTCCGGCGTTTCAGTTAAAGCTGCTTCGGGTCCTGCAGGAAGGCGAGAGCCGCCCGGTAGGAGGCACAAAAAACATCAAGGTGGATGTGCGGGTTATTGCCGCGACCAACAAAAATCTTAGAAAAGAAGTAGAGCGGGGGGCTTTTCGTGAAGATCTTTTCTATCGTCTGGCTGTAGTGCCGATCGTGATCCCGCCTTTGCGAGATCGCAGGGAAGATATCCCTTATTTGGTGGATCGTTTTATCAGGAAATATTGTAAACAGAACAGCGTAGAACCCAAGTGGATCTCCGCAAATTCTCTAAGATCCCTGGCAGATCATTCCTGGGCTGGAAATGTGAGAGAGCTTGAGAATGTGATCGAGCGTGCTGTTCTGATGAGTCCTGGAACTGAGATCAACCCCGAGGTCCTATTTCCAGACCGGACGGAAGAGACAAATTCGAGATCCCTGCACCAGGTGACGAAAGGGGTCATGCAAGTTGTAGAAAAAGAAAAGATTGCTGAAGCCTTACAAATGACAGGGGGAAACCGATCGCGAGCAGCAAAGCTTCTTGGTATCAGCCGGGCCTGGCTCTACAAGAAGCTTCGATCTTATGACCTCTCTCATTGATTGATCCTATCTGTTTACATTGTCTATCCTTGTAGACATCGTAAAGCCTCTGAAATAGCGCTCAGAATAACCCACCTTTTTTCTGTCAACATTAGTTTACACCTAGCAACGTTTCCCCTAGCTGCCCACAGACATGAATTAGTGGAATATTAGCACCTTAACAACTATTTCTCACCTGGCATTTGATTTGCTTTCAGAAAACGTTCGCTCACCTGCACTCTGCTAGGGAGACTGTGTCGCAATTAGCCGTCCGCCCTTCGAGAGCCTCAGGACAAACGGCTAAGTCTTTGAATTTCGGAGTGTCACCATCCGTTCGTGGTGAGCCTGTCGAACCATGAACGGAATTACGACACAGTCTCTAGGCGGAGGGAAGGGTGAGGGTCTGAAGAATTACTTTATGAAGAACGGTCCAGCTTCCCCGGTGCGCTGCGGAATCGTTCTGGCTGGGGGTGAAGGGGAGCGCCTGCGGCCGTTTATCAATCAGTTAGGACGAGATTCGCTCCCCAAACAATACGTCAATTTTATCGGAACTCGCTCCATGCTGGAGGATACCTTCCGCCGCGCTGAGAACCTGATACCTCGGGAGCGAATTTTCACGGTGGTGAGTCGGGATCATCTGAAATATTCCGAAGTCAGAGCGCAGCTTTCTAACCGGCCGAAGGGGACTGTGATCGCCCAACCTGAGAATAAGGATACCGGACCAGGCGTTCTTCTCCCGCTGATGCACTTATACAAACAGTATTCCAACTCCTCGGTTGCAGTTTTTCCATCGGACCATTTCATTGTGGAGGAGGACCTCTTCATCGCTTACGTAGCTCTGGCATTATGTGTGGTTGAAAGGGGTCCTTCCCGTTTAGTCTTATTAGGGATGGAGCCCGATGGGCCGGAGCCAGAATACGGCTATATCCTGCCGGGTGGGAAGGTAAGAAACCTAGCTTCACTTGGCGTCCATAAAGTCCGGCAGTTCATTGAAAAACCAAAGCCGCATGTTGCGCGGGGGCTGGTTCTGGGGGGAGGGTTATGGAATTCCATGGTCATGGTCTTTACGGCCAAGACCCTGCTGGATCTTGCACAAAATGTTTCTCCGCGACTCTGCCACGCCTTCCAACGGCTCTATGAGGCCATTGGGACTCGTGCCGAGCGGGATGTTGTAGAAGAGACTTATCGCCATTTAGAACCCATGAACTTTTCAAAAGGACTATTGGAAACCCTTCCATTGCGGCATACCTCCTCTCTTTCCGTTCTCCCTGTCCGTGGGGTTTTCTGGAGCGACTGGGGATCAGGCCGCCGCGTCTTGAGCAACCTTAAGAAGATTGGTTGCTTGGCCCAACTGCATGGAATTTCTGAGAACATGCTCTTCAGGATTTGGGATAGGAGCCAGCGTGATAGAAAAAATAGGCTCTCTATTTGAGCCAGACGTGCTTCTTGATACCCAATATTGGGGAACCTTTATAAGGAGAACCGATTTGGAGCCGGAGAAGATGCTCATGCTTGCGGTCTTGCAAGACGCTATTACCTGCTTCCAAGAGCATGTTCTAGAACCGAACCCCCAGTTTTATGAGGAAGTGGGCTGGATCCTGGAAGAAAATAGCAATTGGCTGTTTTCGTTTAAAAATATCTGCGAGGCTTTAGACTTAGATCCCAACTACATTCGGGATGGGTTGCTGCGCCTGAAAGAGACGAGGCTTGCAGAAGCCGCCAGGATTCATCCGCCTCATCTCGGAGGGAAACAAAGAAGCTCAGCCAGTATTCAGGCTTAGATTGGTCACGGGAGCTCGGTTCTAGGAATTTTATTGGCCTTACCCAGCGGAGGAAAAGTGAGGAACACGAGGGGATCCTTTCGAAAAAGGAAAAAAACCAGCCTAAAGGATTTGCCGCCAAATTTATTCCTCGCGATTGCCTTGTCCCTTGCGATTTCTGCAATTGCAGCCGTGATGATCGATATGATCCTTTGGTGACTTCTAAAAACCTTTCCACATAAGCACAGTTCTCTTTCCTGGTAAATCCCGGTATTATTCACAGGCCTTTGGTAGCGGCCCGGAAGGGGTAGCATTTGCATTGAAACCGTGACAGAGTGACGTGAGTTTATTCACCGCCAGGCCTTCTGGCTCAAAAAGAAAACTATCTTCCATGATTCGTAGAGACCGACTTAAGAACCTGCTCATCGAGCTGGTCAAGATCGATAGCCTCTCGCTTAGGGAACACGCCATCGCCATGCGTCTTAAGAGAGAGATGCAGGAGATTGGGGCAGAGGTGTGGATCGATGATGCCGGGGAAAAGGTTGGCGGGAACGTAGGGAATCTCATTGCCCACTTTCACGGTAATGTCCCTGACTCCAAGCCTATCCTTCTCTCTGCCCACATGGATACAGTCGTCCCAGGAGAGGGTGTTGTGCCGGTTCTAGAAGGCACCATACTGCGCAGCGACGGCCGTACCGTGCTTGGCGGCGATGACAAGAGCGGCATCGCCATCATCTGTGAGGCGCTGCGGGTGGTGACGGAAGACCGTCTTCCCTACAGCGATATTGACGTGGTATTCACCATTTGCGAAGAGTCCGGCCTCCTAGGAGCCAAGTGTTTAGATGTCTCTCGCCTGAGGGCGCGCACAGGCCTGGTTTTAGACAGCGACTCGGTGGGTTTCCTCTTTACGAAGGCGCCGGCGGCCAATCGCATGGAGTTTCATATTCGAGGATTAGAGGCCCACGCCGGAGTATGTCCGGAAAAGGGAATCAGCGCTATCCAGATCGCCGCCGAGGGAATCTCCAGGATGAAGCTTGGCAGGATCGATGGGGAGACGACAGCGAACATCGGCCTGATCCAGGGGGGGATGGCGGTCAACATTATCCCCAATTCGGTTGTTCTAAGAGGCGAGGCGAGGAGCCACAGCGAAGAGAAGCTAGAGCAACAGACGCTCCATATGCGCCGATGTCTCGAAGAAGCGGCCTCGCGCTTCGCCGTGGAACAGGACGGCAAGCGTTTTCAGCCTAGCGTCGAGGCAAGCATCGAGCGCGATTATGACCGGATGAACGTCGCTGATGGCTCACCCATTGTGCGGCTCGTCCAAACCGCCGCGCGCAATCTCGGCATGGAGGTCAAGACCCTGGCTACGGGAGGCGGATGCGACGCCAACGTGTTCAACAAAAAAGGGCTTGAGGTGGCGAACCTGTCGACCGGCATGCGGGAGATTCATACAGTTAAAGAGTGGCTCGATCTCAACGACCTTTATACCTCGGCGGAGATGGTTCTGGAGATTGTTCGCCTCAACGCTTTAGGGTGCTATTAGCTCTCAACCATTAGCAATCAGGATTGAACCTGAAAGCTGACCGCACATTCATTGTCATGCAAGGGGAAGAGCTTGGACTCCTACTGAGGCAGGAGCGAGGACAGTTCCTCGATTTCGTCAGCGCCTATGAATATAAGAAAGGCGGGGCGCAGAAAAAACCGAGCGAAGAGCTGGGCCGGGAGGTGGTGCGGTTGTTATCAGGGATGGCAAACGCCGATGGAGGTATCCTTCTGGTCGGCGTCGAGCCGGATAAAAGCGTGACCGGCATCCCTCACTCGCCTGAGGAAATCCAGGCCTTGATCCAGTCCCCTCAGGCACTGTTGAATCCCCCGCTGAATCCTTCATGCCAGCGAATCCATCTGGGCAACCTCCTGTTGCTCAGATTCGAGGTCAGTGCCGGTCTGGAGGTTTATCGAGTGGTTGCGGGACGCGCCTTTTACCGCATCGCCACTGAGACCCCGGCGCTTCCGTCGGAGCAGATTCAAAATCTAAAGGAAAGCAAGAAATATTTTTTTTACGAGCGGCAGCATATCTTAGATGCCGGCTGGGATGATCTGGACGTTACCGCCGTCGAGACGTTTGCCAAAAAGATTCAAGACTCGCAGGATGCCAAAACGATTCTTGCCAAAGCTTATCACCTGATAGACAGCTCCCAGGAGAAACCCTCTCTGACTATGGCGGCGCTGCTCTTGTTCGGAAAGGATCCGTCCCGCTGGCATCCCCGTTGCGGCATCGACTTTGTCAAATACGAAGGGACAGAACGACAGCACGGGACATCTTTGAACGTGATCAAGCGGATCCGCTTCGAGGCGCCCCTATGCCGCCTCATCGATGAGGCGGTCGGACGGATTAAGGAGCATATGCGTGAAAGAACGGTCCTTCACGATCTCTTTTTTCGTGAACGCCTGGAGTACCCTAGCTTCGCCTGGCAGGAGGCGCTGGTCAATGCGGTAGCGCATCGGGATTACAGCCTGACCGGGTCGCCCATAGAGGTCTGGATGTTTGACGACCGCATCGAGGTGCGCAGTCCTGGTCTCCTCCCCTCTCCAGTCACTATGGAACAGTTGCGTCAGCAAAAAAAGGTCCATTTCTCCCGCAATCCGCTACTGGTGCGAGTCCTCGCAGACCTGGGATATTTGAGAGAGATAGGAGAAGGGATTCCCAGAATGTTTCACGAGATGGAGCACCATGGTCTGAGAGCCCCGGAGTTCTCGACCGAAGGTTTTTTCTTCACCGTCACTCTGCACAACACTCCCATATATGACGAGGCCACTTTGAGATGGCTCAACCAGTTCGGGAGATCCACGATTAATTTCCGCCAGCGGAGGCTTTTGGCCTACGCCTACTCACACGGCAAATCGTTCTCCACTGCCGATTATCAAAAAGTAGGGGAAGTAGATCGGGATACCGCTTACCGTGAGATCCGCGCCATGGTGAAGCTGGGAATTGTGGAGCCCTTTAAACCGAAGAGTCGGACTTATCGAATCATCGAGCGGCTATAAAAGGTTTGGAGTCCGAAATTGTTAGGTCCATGGATTTTTCCGACTTAGCAAGACTCTCAAGTGGACACACTGAGGCGCGCATACTTCAGGCAGCGGTTAGCCTCGGAATCTTTGAAGCCTTTAAAGGCACCAGGCTGGATGCACCGACACTAGCCGCCTCCATCCATGCCGATGTAAGAGCAACTGAAATCCTCCTCAATGCCCTGGTTGCCCTCGGTCTCTTGGAGAAAAACGGGCAATGCTTTTTTCTAACTCAAATCTCTTCCACCTACCTGGTCCGCAGCTCACCTAAATACTTCGGCGGCATGGTTCTTTTCGAGTCTTCGCTCTGGGACTGTTGGGGGGCCTTGGAACATGCGGTCCGTTCCGGCAGGCCTATTCATGCCCCGGATATGTATCAAGGAGATCAGCAGGAGACTGAGAGATTCATATCCGCCATGCACTCCCTGGTGGAGGCGCGTGGGGATGCCCAGCTTTTAATCGAAAGGCTCGATCTGAGTAGAGTTACAGAGCTCCTCGATGTCGGCTCCGGCCCGGGCACCTACCCGGTTCATTTCTGTCGCAAATATCCCAGACTCCGAGCCACCATCTTTGACCTGCCCGGCACCATGAAGATCACAGAGAGATTCATCAAGACGTCTGGGTTGGAAAATCGAATCAGACTCATCACAGGTGATTATCGGGTCGACCCTATTCCTGGCAGCTACCAGATGGTTTTCCTCTCCAACATTATCCATGCCGAGGGCAGCGAAGAGACCGGCCGGCTCATGGCGAAGATCCATGCGTGCCTCGACCATAGAGGGAGGATCGTCATCAAAGATCATATCCTGGATGATACGCTAACCCATCCACCGGTCGGCGCGATCTTCGCCCTGCTCATGCTTCTGACGACTGAGCATGGAAGATGTTATTCGCTCGCTGAAGTCAAAGAGTGGCTTGAGAAAGCTGGATTTGCCCGTGTTCAGGAGATCCGCCTTCCCCACCCCCTTGCCTCATCGCTGGTTATAGGTGAGAAAAGGTAGGAGTTCAGCGACCGGGGACCGAGGACGGAGGACCGGTCTTCTGTCTTCGGTCTACCCGTCGTGATTCTAGTGGTATGTCTCTAAAATACCTTTACAACGATTTACCTTTTCCGTTCGCCCTGAGCCCTTCGACCCCCTCCGTGCGCCCTGAGCGTATCGAAGGGCGAACGATGCTCAGGACAGGCTTTGTCGAAGGAAACGGCCTGCTACTCAGGACAGGCGTGTCGAAGGGTGAATCTTTTCAACGTCTTTTTCTTCGTGGTTCGACCCTTCGGCTTTGCTCAGGACAGGCTCCCTCGACTGCGCCTTTAGTCCCGAGCTTGTCGAGGGATCACCACGAACGGTGAGTGAAGCTTTTTATGAGACACTACATTAGCACGGACGATCTCTGCCCAATTCGCCAGCGGCAGTGGTGAGGTTAAAGATATGGTAAGTCTCTCATTACTAATCGATGGACAAGAAGTCGTGCCCCCGCCCTTGTCCTTGAAAATCTGAGCGAAGAGCTACTGATCGGTGCTGAGTTCTTTCAACGCTTTAAAGTGGTTCTCGATCCGGAACATGAGGAAATCCGTTTCACTGACCCTGAGGCACTAAAAGTTAAAATTATCTAACTCCAATCCCTACGTAAATTTCATTTCGGAAAGTTTAAAGAGATTCCCCACGAAGTTCCTGGCGAATAAAACAGCCCATTAAGAGAAAAAGTTTTTTCCCCAGAGAGCATGGACTCCAGACTCCCTAGAAGTCTTTTAAGGCTCTCCGCTCGGTTGCGGGTGGGTATGATGACGCTGACCCACATGATGCAACTATATGGTTCTCCCCAATTCCTCTAAGGCGGGAGCAACTCCAGAGATTCCGCGAAAGTGGGCCGATAGATGTTAAAATCTCTCTTGTCGTAAGTGAAGACTTTGCGGATCTTATGTTTTTCACAGAGGACAAAGCAGGTTGAATCAACAATTCCGAAACGTGCCCTCGGGTATTTGTTTTCGATTTGAAGGGCCCTTTTCAAATCCTCGACACCCAATTCCAGCAGTTCGAAGATTCCTTCCGATGCAGACGTCAACATCCTATTAGCAAAGTGATAGCCGAGGCGGGCTTCTATGAGGAGCCAAGTCTCGGTTAGGATAGGCATTGAAACGGCTAGGGCCTCCTTTCCAGCCACACCTTCATAGAATTCCTTGGCCGTGGGATGATTGATGTCGTTCTTATCTATCAGGGCATATAGGGACCCTGTATCTACGAGGATGATCTTAGAACCTCCCTGAGAATTTCTTCGGCTTGCTCTGATGTCTTACCCTTTTTGGGCCCACGGGCCGTGCCGACGAAGGAAAAGTAATTAAGCTTTTTCTTTTTCCCTTTCAGGTGATTGGATAGCGCCGCTCGGATGATTTCCGACATCCTCTTTTTCGAAGAGGCGGCCGTCTTTTTTAACAAGAAGAACTGGTCATCGTCCAGGTAGACCATAGTCTTTTTCATCGTCACTCACCTCTAATCCAGTCACACTATGACATATATGTCGCTATGTCAAGGAACCTATCGCCCAGGTCGCACCGCAAGTCTTTCGCTTAAGATCGAAGAGTAAGAAACTGTAACCGCTTATTCTTGAAAATTGAGCGAAGAGATTGGCTACCCTCACCAGTTCTACGGCAAGGAGACAGCCGAAAAGGCTGTTGGATCTGCTGATAGGATTTTTATCTCTGTTACTGACCATTACCGTACCAGTGGTGAGACAGATATCCTCAGCGAAGTCGAGGAAGGCGAGTGACAAAAACTCTTAGAGGGAACCTCTGGATTCTAGCCTTTTCCTCCAAGAGTAGCTTTCGTACTATCGGTTGAACCGTTATCAACGACCACGATCTCAACTTGGAATGAGTCGGGACATTCGAGGGATTGCAGACTCGCAAGAAGCCTCTTCAGGCTATCCGCTCGGTTACGCGTAGGAATAATAATGCTGACCCACATAATACAGGGGTTTGCAGCTATGATAGCTACCAAAAAAGGGCTTTTAACGCAAAGTCAAAATCTTGACATAGTAGCTCTTATCAAATAGAGTTTTGTAAAATATTGATCGGCGCCAGCCCACTCTCTCCGGTAGCTGCTTGGCGCTCTCAATTGCGGGCTGGCACGCGGTTGTCGGGAGAATTCTTAAGTTCTTGGTGCCCGTACCTCAAGAGCATATTCTTATCACTCTAACAATTAGGCCGGTGATACAGGGTCAAACAGAATCGGTCTGCATGCGACCCAGACTGGAAGGAGCTGAAAATGTTAAGACTCCGTTGGCCAACGGCAAATAAAATTAGAACGACAACGAAAGCCACAGAACCAAAAAGACTTTGGTTGGATTTAGGAGACTTAGGAGTACTGGTCAATCGTGCTAGCCCTCTTGAGCAGTGGCAGGATCATGGGATGGGTCTCCTTAGAACTATCCTCCATAACAACGGCGTGATGACAGATATGTTTTCCACCCGCGCCTGTACTTCTTGGCGGAAGGTGGGTAAAAAACTTAAGGGATACGACACGCTCATCATGAACGTGAGGAGCTACACGTTTCCCATCGCCTACAGAGCAGCTAAGCTATTTAAAGAGATGAATCCTCAGGGGGTCGTTATCACTGGCGGTATGCACGCCACCGTAGCACTTCATGAAATGACGGAGATCGAGGAGTTTGACAAGATTTGCCAGGGGCCGGGCGAGAGAATCATTGTTGATCTCATTCGGGATCCGCATGCC
>JBOHVJ010000247.1:0-2765 GCA_050735075.1 Binatia bacterium | reverse complement strand
GAACGGAAGCTAGATGGCGTCGTAAATGCCTGCAAAGGCGGCGGGATCGTGAATTGGCATTCCGTACTGCCGCAGAAGCGCACGATTTCCCCTTCACTCAGTGAGACGCCGAGGTGAGGAAAAGGGTTCATATCGTCACAGAGGAATGTGGCAGCTCTCACAGAAATTTCCTGGCTTCGAGCCTATATTCACAGTGGACGATGAAAGGAGGTGCAGATCATGGATGGGATCTTTTTCGGCCCAGCGGTCCTAGCAGCCCCCGGCATTTTTGCAGCGGGGGTACTCGTGCTCGCCATCTCGGTGGGTGCGATGGTTTTCGGCTATCTCGCGGACCAGGCCAGGATGGGGAGGGGAGTCAGCTGGCCGGAACTGCCGGTTCATGAGACGGCCCAACCGACACCGGCTACGAAGGCGGAGGTGCGCAGGGCGGCCTGAAGGCCTTCGGGGCTTGAGGGCCGGGGGCTTGCGAAGCAAAGCAGACCCCCGGCCCTGTTCTATCTTGACCGTTTTATTCCGTCGCGGAATCCCGCAAAAAGCTCACCTCTCTCCTGCGGCATTTCCTTCAGGACCACGGCGTTGTTGTGCTGCTCGTCGTGCGCGCCGAAGAGGGGCTTAATCGCTTCGCTCCTTGCACGCCGGGCCAGCCCTTGAGGCGCTTCGAGTTTCCCTCTCCCCTTCAGCTCATTCCGGTAGCGGCGCCGGAATTCGCCCCACTTCCCTCGGGTCGTGGCCAAACTATTTGCGTAGGGCCTGCCGCAGATTACAGGAGCCTTCCCGGGAAATCAATACGAGCCCTCCTAATACTTTCACTCGCGATATCCGCTTTTTCGAGCCGGATTATCACCTCTCGTGACGACGATCGCTTTCGGAGGTGGTGATACCAAGACCTTTTCATGCCATCCGAGAAAACGAACGCTTACCAGATCACCCACGGGTTTTTCGTAAAACGTTAGGTTTTGTGAAAACTCTTACAGAAACCCCTTCACGTTCGCCGTATCTTTACAGTGAACAATGAAATGAAAGGAGGTGAAAACCATGTTTGAAGGTATCCTCAATGTCGACGTGGCTGCCGCAGGTCTCCTGATCATGCTGGCAGTCGCGATCGGCGGCCTCGCCTTCGCCTATATCGCCGACGAGGAGGCAAAGGGCAGGTGGATCGACTGGCTTGAGGAACCTCTTGCAACTGCTGGGAAGTCCCAGGAGGTTGAGAAGGTACGGCTCCTCAAGGCAGCCTAACGGTCTGCCAACTTAAGGGCCAGAGGTTTGCAGTAAAAAGCAAGTCTCTGGCTCTTCTCTTTCTCGATAGCCATTGCTCCATATCGAGATGCTGGAGGAGTCCAACAGCGGGGAATATCTGTGAAGACTTTTACAGAAGTTTCACGGCCTCGGTCCCATATTCACAGTGGAGAAGGGAGGTGAGCGCAATGAAAACTCAGCAAGAAGACAAGCTCTTCACGAAAGAAGGGTTGCTCATAGGTGCACTTCTCTTCTCGATTTATCTCGCGTGCCTCCTCCAGATAGATCCCGAATGGGTCATGTGGATCGGGTTTATGAGCCTGGGGACCTACCCGCCCCCGGAGTTCCCTCCCCCCCTCTTTGCCGATCCTCGTGATGCGTTTCAGGTAGCCTCCTCTTTAATGCTCTTGGGCCTCCTCGGCTTGCTGTTACTGATGGTTATCATGGGTGACGTGAACCTCAGTTGGCTGTCTTGGCTCAAAGCCCAGTGGAGGGATCGGTGGTCTCGCGAGGGACGCGAAATCAGATAACGGGTGGTTCTTTGGTGGATGTTGACCGTCGTGGGTAGGGATGGTAGCATGAAAATAAAAAGGGTTAGAACTGTTACCATTCGGCGGGAGGGCAAGATCGTAGTGGTATCTTTCTGTCGAGGAGTCGAGCTATTTCAGGGAATTTCGGAAGCGGACTGCCATACCATCTCCCGTCTCTGCTCAGAGAGACGGTTTGCGCAGGGGGCAACCTTATTCTCCGAGGGAGACCCCAGCGATGCCCTCTATATCTTGAAGGAGGGGCACGTGAATCTCATCTCCGTTTCCGAGAAGGGGACGGAAACGCTCTTGCACATCCTGAAGCCGGATGAGATCGTTGGCGCGCTTCTCCTTGTAGAGGAGAGGAGGTCCTTTACGGCCGTCGCCATTGAGGACGTCCTCATCACCGTCATCCCCCGAGAGAACTTCTTGGTCCTTTTGTCCTCGGTCCCCGCGGTCGCGGTGAACTTCGCCCGGCTGCTTTCACAGCGACTAGAGAAGGTGGAGAGGGAGCAGGCGGAATTCAGTCATACCAGGTCCTATCACCGACTGGCGAGGACCCTGCTTGAGCTGAGCGAGAGGCACGGCGAGGAGGTTTCGACGGGAACCTTGATCACCCTGCGCCTGACCCATCAGGACCTGGCGAACTATATCGGGACCACCCGCGAGACCGTCACAACGCAAATCAACAGGCTCAAACGGATGGGCCTGCTCAACCGCCAAGATCGGCACTTCATCGTGGACAGATCCCGCCTAGACGAGTTCCTCAACTCTGAGGAGATGCGACTCAGCCAGCCCTAGATCTGCTGATCGCCGAATCCCCTCTTTACCCCCGGATAGTATCCACATGCTGCTGACTCATCCTCGCCAATGCGCCCCCGCCTCACGCGATCTCGCGGAAGGGGACCTCGGTGGCCTCGTAGAAGCCTGCGAAGGCGGCAGGATCGTGCGTCGGCATCCGGTACTGCCGCAAAAGCGCGTTCAGCGCGGTGTGCGCGTACG
>JBOHVJ010000246.1:0-3825 GCA_050735075.1 Binatia bacterium | reverse complement strand
GATCTTCCGGCGTTCATACTCCTCGGGTGTGACGTGAGTACTCTCGCTGACTCGGGCCACAACAAACGCAAGGAGGAGTAGGGCCAATCCAGCAAAGACGACGACTGCTGCGATTGGCCAGGGAACACCGAGAGTTGTGAGCGTGGCACCAAGGGGCGGAAGGAAGACGACGGACACCAGTGCAAACCTCAGCTTTGCCGAGAGGTCCCGAAGCTCGCGGTCTGCGACCCTGGTCAGTTCGCTGTTACTCATTTGGTGGCCCCTTATGAATATCAATCATATCGTAATTGATCAACGCTTTGATTGAGCCGTGTCTGCACCTAGAGAATGGAATCAGGAATTATTCAAGTTTTCTGTAGGATTTTGCTGGAAGACTGAGAGCTTGCTTGAACCTTTAGTCGATCAGGTCGCCGATCCGTTCCCAACGCACCCAACGGTCGGTCCCGTCCCAGGACCAGTAAATGATCAAGGCCTTGCCCCTGACATCCTGTAGGCTGACAAAACCCCAGAAGCGACTATCGTAGCTTTTATCCCGGTTATCGCCCATGACGAATATGTGGTTTTCCGGGACCCGCGTGGGACCGTAATCGTCAATGATGTTGAATCCTCTTCCTTGCCGGTCATCACCTTCGAAATGGGCATGGGGATCTTCCCAGGCGAGGTTGTTGATATAGATCTTTTTGCCTCGAATCTCGACCACGTCGCCAGCAACTCCAACCACCCGTTTAATAAAGTCCTTGGAACGATCCTCCGGGAAAATGAAAACGACCACATCGCCCCGCTGCGGTTTTTTAAAGTCCACTATATATTTGCCCCGATATTCGAGCCAAGGGAACTCTGGGATGCGGACCCCGTAAGTCAACTTGTTAACCAGGATGTGATCCCCGATCTGGAGGGTCGGGATCATGGAGCCGGAGGGGATCTTGAATGCCTGGACAATAAAGGTCCTGATAAAGAGGGCTAGGATGAGCGCCATGCCGATGGCCTCAGCATACTCGCGGACAGTTGACTTAGCTTTCTTGGTTGCTTCCACCGCGGCGACAGAACCCGCTTTTGACTTATTGGAGAACATGGATTTCAGAAACAGCCTCTTTCTCTGTTTACCATTTCTCATCACACTTTCAAAGCGGCCAAGAAGGCTTCCTGAGGAATCTCCACTCGTCCCACCTGCTTCATTCTCTTCTTTCCCTCCTTCTGTCTCTCCAGAAGCTTACGCTTGCGCGTGATATCTCCTCCGTAGCATTTAGCCGTCACGTTCTTCCTGAGCGCCTTCACGCTCTCGCGTGCGATGACCCGGCTCCCAATGGCCGCCTGAATGACGACCTCGAATAGCTGCCGCGGGATCAGCTCGCGAATGCGCTGGACGAGGTCCCGCCCGCGCTGGTAGGCCTTTTCCCGATGGATAATCATTGACATGGCATCCACCACCTCTCCATTAATGCGGACATCCAATTTTACCAGATCCGAGGATCGGTAACCCGCCACTTCATAATCCATCGAGGCATACCCCCGGCTGACCGATTTCAGTCGATCATAAAAATCGACGACGATCTCGTTAAGAGGGAGCTCATAAACCAGCATGACCCTCTTGGGTCCCAGGTAGCGGATCTCCTTCTGGGTCCCCCTTTTCTCTTCACAGAGTTTTAGAACACCCCCCAAGAACTCTTGCGGGAGATGGATGGTTGCCAAGATCACCGGCTCTTCAAGTTGGTCGATATCGGATTCCGCCGGGAGTCTGATGGGGTTATCAATGAGAAGGGTCTTCGCCGAGTGTGTGATGGCATGGTAAACCACGGTCGGAGCGGTCGTGATCAGGCTCAAGCCAAACTCGCGTTCCAGCCGCTCTCTTACAATATCCAGATGCAGCAAGCCTAAGAAGCCGCAACGAAACCCAAACCCCAGAGCTTGTGAGGTCTCTGCCTCGAATGTGAACGAGGAGTCGTTCAGCCTCAGCTTCTCCAGCGCTTCTCTCAGGGCTTGGTATTGCCCCGCATCCGCTGGGTAGAGGCCGCTAAACACCATAGGTTTCATGCTCTTAAATCCCGGCAATGCTTGAGTTGCAGGGGTCTCTTCGGTCGTTATGGTATCACCGATACGGGTCTCGCGGATCTCTTTAATCCCAGCCATGAGGAAGCCCACCTCACCGGCTCCCATCTCAGCAACCTCCACGGGACCGGGAGAGAAGATTCCCAGCCGCGTGACCTCAAAGACCTTTCCGCTCGACATCATGCGGATGCGCATGCCCTTGCGAACAACGCCGTCGAAGAGTCTTATCATCACGACCGTGCCATGGTAGGGGTCGAACCAGCTATCGAAAATCAAAGCGCGTAGCGGGTCATCCGGGCTTCCCTTTGGGGGAGGGAAGCAGTTCACGATCCCCTCGAGAACAGCCTCAGTTCCAACGCCCTCCTTCGCGCTGGCCAGGATCGCCTGTGAGGCGTCCAGGCCGATGATCTCTTCAATTTCTTTTTTGACACGCTCCGGGTCCGCGCTGGGCAGATCGATCTTGTTGATGATGGGGAGGATAAACAAATTGTGATCCAGGGCCATGTGAACATTGGCCACAGTTTGTGCCTCCACTCCTTGGGCCGCATCGACTACTAAGAGCGCACCCTCACAGGCCGCCAAACTCCGCGACACCTCATAGGTAAAATCCACGTGGCCCGGGGTGTCAATGAGGTTCAAGGTATATTCCATCCCGCTCTTCGAGCGATAGCGCAGACAGACGGGGCTGGCCTTGATAGTAATGCCCCGCTCCTTTTCCAAATCCATGCTGTCGAGGAACTGATCCGTCCGTTCCCGCTCGCTGACGGTGCCGGTGTATTCGAGGAGGCGGTCCGCCAAGGTCGATTTCCCATGATCGATATGGGCGATGATCGAAAAATTTCTAATACGCTCGGTATTCATGCAAGGCCCGCTTGGCGATAATAGTCAACGGTTTTATCCAGCCCCGCCTCTAACGGGGTTTGGGGGATCCATCCGAGGACCTCTCTGGCACGAGAGGTCTCCAGACAACTCCTTCTCTGCTCCCCAGTCTTGGCCGGACCATGGATCGCTTTTATTTTGCTTCCTACTGTCTTCCGCAGCTTCTGAAAGAGAGTCAGAACGTCTGTCTCGCGCCCGGTGCCGATATTCAGTGGTCCTACGTAGGAAGAGTTGAGCGCCGAGAGATTAGCCGCCACGACGTCTTCAACGTAAACGTAGTCTCGGCTCTGCTTCCCATCGCCGTTGATCGTGGGAGATTTTCCCTCGAGCAGTTGTCGAATAAAAATAGCGACCACCCCTGCCTCTCCCATGGAGTTCTGCCTGGGCCCATAAACATTGGAATAACGCAGCGCGACGTAGGGAATGCCAAAGGCCTGCTGATAGTAGGCGAGATAATACTCTCCGGCCAGTTTGCTCACTCCATAAGGGCTCATGGGTTGCGTGGGATGTTTTTCCGGGGCCGGGAAGCTTTCCTGCTCACCATATACTGCCCCGCCTGAAGAAGCAAAGATAACTCTTTTGACTGCCGAGGTCCTTGAAGCTTCGAGCAGGTGGATCAGTCCCAAGATATTGACGCGGGCATCGAAGAGGGGATCAGTCACGGAACGGCGCAGATCCATCTGAGCCGCATGATGGCTAAGGACGTCCGGAGAGATTTCAGAGAACAGGTCGGGAAGCTTCGGATCGAGAAGGCCCAGGGAGTAGAGTTTGGCTTTCCTATTTAGATTCTGCTTGCTGCCTGTTGAGAAATCGTCAATGACAACGACTTCATGACCCTCTGCGATGTAGGCATCAACGATATGAGAACCGATAAAACCCGCCCCCCCGGTCACAACTATC
>JBOHVJ010000245.1:0-1554 GCA_050735075.1 Binatia bacterium | reverse complement strand
AAGCAAAGACCTGAGGCATCCTGCCCTTTCACTGCATAGTTCACGGCATTGGCCCGAAGCAGAATGGAAATATCTGCGCCGGCATTTTTTAGCATATGGCTCAGCCAGAGAACCGTGTCATCCTGCTCCTCGATTGTCGCCCTGTAGGCAGTTTCAACAATATTAAGAATCTTCGGCATGGCATCCTCCTCTTTTCCTTTATTTTGTAGGGATGACTAAAGTGACATCGCTGGCTAATGAGGCATCAAGGAAGTCCTTGGGTCCTCCACGCCGCGGCCCTTCAACCCAATCCCCAGCGCCTCTCTCGTCTACGCAAAGCCCGCAGTTGACCCAATCGAGCTTCACGCCCTTCCCCTTAGCCAGCTTGAACAGAGAGGCTATCCAGTCCTTGGTGGTTGGGTGCTGCTCCTGCTCGACTGAAGTCCCCTTTACCGGATTGGGATGGGGCTGCTGCGCCTTCATGGTTAGATTCACCGCCCCCTCATAGGCAAAGACATTCACGTTTTGGCCCTTCTCCAGGGCGGCATTAATAATGCGCAAAGCTGTGGTCGAGTTGGCCGACTCATATGGGGCATCCATAATCGCAATGGTTAGTGTTTTTCCTGAAGACATAATTCCACCTCCTTTATAAAAATTAATGCCAAATCGCCTTAGTCCCTGGTTCAAGCAGCAGATCGACGAGCCTTTCCATATCGGCGACCTCGACCCCATCAAGCAGGTTAACGATTGCCCGCTCTCTTAGCGAGAATCCGTCGGCCAAGACTTTGACCTTGCTTTGAATAAGTTTCGAGATTATCTCGCTATGCTTCGATCCCTTTCGAGCTGGGAGAACCCCATTTTGCAGAAGGAAAAGAGCTGTCTCATTTCCCCTGTTAGAGATCCCATGAACTAGCTCAGCGAAATACCCTGAGTCCGAGCTATCAAACGGGTCTCTGGATTCAATCCAAAGATACTTTGCCATTGCTGCACCTCCTTTTTTATTTTTTCGTTTCCTACAATCCGTCGTTTAACGTTGGGTTGTTTCTAAGCCAGAACCTGTTTTGGCAGAGCCAACTCTCCTGCGCACCAGTAACTTCATTTTTTCCATCCTGTGAGCCCCAGTAATCTCAACCCTCTCTCCTACCGAAAGATCCTCGGGAGAGACCGCATCCCAAATTTCGCCCCTGAAGAAGATCTTCAACGTACGATTTCCGTTTTCGATCACTTCGGCACTACCTCCGATCATCCCTTCAACACCTGTGGTAGCTGGCCTCCGCATATCCTTCCACATGAGCCAGTAAAGGACGGCACAGACAACCAGGATAAGGGAGTAATAGAGCAGGGCCTGCTCTAAAGGTAAAAGCCAGAAGAGAACCAGGCCAATCAATGGCAGGACAAAAATAACGTGACACATAAGCCTTAATCTCTATCTCTTGCACTTCATGGATTCTGCTTCAAAAGATCTGTAACCAGCGCCTTGGCTTCCGGACTAAACCAATCCCTTTCTCCGATAACCTTACCGACAAGGAAACCCTTGCGGTCAATCAAATAAGTCACAGGGTGGCCTGTAATTTC
>JBOHVJ010000244.1:0-2980 GCA_050735075.1 Binatia bacterium | reverse complement strand
AAATTCTCCTGTTCAAAAACTAGCTTCCCGGCAAAAAAGACCGACCTGGGAAAATCTTGGGCCACAGACTTGCACAGTTTCTCCAACTCTTCGATGAGGTCAATCCCCAAGGAATAACGATACTCCGCATACCAACCCAAGCAGTTGGCAAACTCCACGAAGCTCTTAAGATCCTCTTTCTTCAATTGGCGCAAATTCTCGATCTCGCTAAGTCCCTTAAATCGTCCGGAGTCAATTAATCCGATAGAGACAAAGACTAGGTTTTTGAAGTGGTTCGGGAAAAGTCGGGCGATGTTAAGCAGGGAATGAATCGCGAGCCCATCAAAATCCCTTACAATGAGGACCGCAGTGGGGGCATCTGGCCTTTTAGGCGGCACGGGATTCAGATCTGGCTGAAAGGGAATATTGATGAGGGTCTCGTCGAGCCGCTTCAGTGCACCCCGGACCCGATCATAATGAGATCGGACTGTATAGCAGAGGAGAATAAATCCTGATGTCACTAGGAGCGTAACCCATCCCCCCTCGCCGAACTTTATGATTACAGTGATTGTGAGAATGGTTCCCGTGAACGACAAACCGAGACCATTCACAAGGAGCTTGCGTAGCCAAAGCCTTTCTTTTTTTCTAACCTCCCACCAATGGCGGCACATCCCCAGCTGGGAGAGACTGAAGGTCAGAAAGACATTGATGCTGTACATGACAACCAGCAGCCTTACGTCACCGCCGGTATAAAGGAGAAAGGCAAGGGAGGCCAGACTCATGAACCAGATACCGTATTGGGTAACTAAGTGGTCACTTAAATGAGAGAAGCGATGGGGAACCCACGAATCTACTGCCATGTTGGAAAGTACCCTCGGACCATCGATAAATCCAGCCTGTGCCGCGACCAAAAGGATGGCCGCCTCGGTTATAAGAGTTACTACCACCAAAACATAAGCCAAATCTGACGAGAAGAAAATTCCATAGACTTTTGCAAACAGGCTCGCGTTCAGAGTTTTGCCCGGCTCGGAGGAGACCTGGTTCAGCAAGTAGCAAAGGAGAAGGCCGCTTGCGGTGAAGGCGAGCGAGGTGGCCATATAAACCATGGTCCTTTTCCCGGTCTCAACTCTAGGCTCGCGTAGGACCTGAAGGCCATTACTGACCGCTTCGATGCCTGTGTACGTACCACCGCCGAGGCTATAGGCATGCAGAACGATGAAAAGGGTTGTCCACAACCCCAGGCCTTGAATATCTCCAATGGTCTTCTGATAGGTTGTAGAAGCAAGTACGGGAATGTTCGCAGCTTTCGGGATGATCCCCAGGCCAATAGCAAAAAGGTGAGCGAGGACAAAGAGTAGAAAAATAGGGAGCAGAAAAAGAACCGACTCTTTGGTGCCGCGAAGGTTAAGGAAAATCAGAAGAAAAATCAGAACAAATTCGGTTGCCAGCTTAGCCCCATGGATTGAGGTGGGCAAAAAGCTGAAAATCTGATCCCCAGCGCTGGCCACAGAAATAGTAATCGTTAACATGTAGTCAACAATCAGGGCACCACCTGAAACCAGGCCGACTTTCGGCCCTAAAAGTTTGGTGGCCACCAGATAACCACCCCCTCCGGTGGGGAATAGCTCGATGATGTGACTATAGCTTGCGGATATGACAAAGACCGTTGTGGCCATAAGGATGGCTAGAGGGAGGGCCAGGAAAAAGTGTTCCCCCAAGGCCAAATAGGCCTCTTCTGGTCCGTAAGCCGATGAGCTCAACCCGTCAGCGCCGAGGCCAACCCAAGCAAGAAAGGCAATGAGAGAAATCTGGTGGAAGACCCTCGGATCCAAAGGATCTTTGGGCTTTCCGAACAAAATACCCTTAAGGGAAAGGCTCACTCCTTTTTCCATACTCATCCTAACTCACTTCTTTCATGCGGCCCGTAGAGCTCAGTTTTGTTGATCGACCACGAACGACCAGCACTGGGCAGGGAGCGCGAGCGATAACTCTCGAAGCCACGCTCCCTGTCAAAAGCCTGGAAATCCCGGTGCGCCCATGTGTCCCCATGATGATCAGGTCAGCTTGCAGGGTCTTTGTAGCTCGAACAATCTGTTTATCTATGGAGATTGTCCCCTTCAGGAACAGTCTCTTCACAACGGTGTTTTCCTTCTTGACTTTCCTCTTCAGGTCCGACATTGCCGATTCCGCCTGGGGAGGAAGGACCGCTGCCGCCTCGTATATAGGAGTGGGGGGCGGCAGGACATGGATGAGCAGCAGCTCGGCTTGGTTCTCCTTCGCAAGATGGACAGCCCAAGCCAGGGCATTTACAGAAGCCGGGGAAAAGTCAGTTGGGTGGAGTATCCGCCGGATCGGATGCATAGGGGAGGATAAAGTCGGATAAAGCGATCAAATTAACCTAACAGATCGGGAGGGGTCACCTAATTAAAAGGTGGTGCCGGAGTATTAAAAAAATGTTAAAAGGAATGGAGATTCAATCTTGATTCTTGAGCCGGATCGTCGTACTCTCTGCGATACAGTAGCTTTAAAAGTTTCCCGAGACAGCGCTACAGTTGGATGTCGATTGCTGATAGTTAGGTCCTGTGCAAGGTGGTGCCGTAAACCCCGTCAGGTCCGGAAGGAAGCAGCGGTAACGGATCTTCCCCTGTGCCACAGGGCAGCCTGGCTGTCAGCAATGGGCGTCCTAGACACCATAGGAGAAAGATCGAGGATTGAGAATAGAGGAGAGAAGACAGCGATCCTCGATTCTCGATCTTCAATTCTCGTTTTCAAGCCATGTCTTACCTAGTTTTGGCCCGGAAATGGCGGCCCCAGCGCTTCGAGGATATTGTCGGTCAAGACCATATCACGCGCATTTTGCGGAATGCTATCGCTGCTGGACGGATCGCCCACGCTTATCTGTTTACCGGTGTCCGCGGCGTGGGAAAGACTACAGCCGCCCGGATTTTGGCCAAGGCGCTCAATTGCGAGAAGGGTCCTACTACGGATCCCTGTGACCAAT
>JBOHVJ010000243.1:0-2142 GCA_050735075.1 Binatia bacterium | reverse complement strand
CAATTGGCATGCCAATCCTTACAGGCAAGGGTCTTCTCGAGATGGTTATTGAAAAATCAAGGAATTATCAAGGGTTCTTTCTATCAGTCTCTATTGTTCGGGATGGGGAGTGTCACAGTCAATGTTACAAGAGGCAGGTGGCATTTCTATATGGGTAAGAATGACTCGAGAAGTGGGAGAAACTGGGAACAATAAAAAGTAAGCGATTATTATTAAGCAGATGTCGATAAATCCCCAAGACTATCCCTTCTCCACTTTCCCCACTCACCGCGTCCCCCCACTCAGCCGCTAGAGATTAATCTATGGCACAGAAGCAGCCCTTATGGTGTCACACAAAACTGTAACGCGCCTGTCACATCAATGAAGAAGCTGTTACAATGTTTTGGCCTGGAAGTGCTGCTTCATGTCGTCCCTCAAGTGGACACGGCTTTTTGATGTGGTACTTTTCGATCTTGCGATAAATCGTCATGCGGGACCAGTGGAGTTTGCGGGCGGCATCGCTGACATTCCACTTGGTGGAAAGGAGCGCTGACAATAGCCGATCGTGCTCGTTCTGGGAAAGGCCTTCAGAATCCCGGAGTAGTCTTTGAAATGGCGTTGGCAGGTCGTGAACGGAGATCATGCGTGACGGCTGGTTGATGAATATGGCCTCACATAGATTCTTCAGCTCCCGCACGTTGCCCGGCCAATCGTAGCGCAGCAAATAGGCCAGGGTCTCTTCGTAAAACCTTCGACCGAGCGCCCAAAACGCTGGTTCAGCTCCTGAAGAAAATGCTCCAACAAGTGCGGAATATCCTCTTGTCGCTCTCGCAACGGCGGCAGGTGGATTCTAACCATATTGAGCCGGAAGTAGAGATCTTTTCTGAATTTCTCTTCGGCCACTAATCGCTCCGGGTCCTGATTCGTCGCGGCGATGATCCTTACATTGAGAAAGACGTTCTTGCTGCCTCCCAAACGATAAATCTCCTTGTTTTCGATGGTTCTCAGCATCTTGGTCTGAGCGCCCAGGCTCATCTCGCCGATCTCATCCAGAAAAATAATCCCTTCATCGGCCAACTCGAATTTTCCCCGTTGCCGGGCTACCGCGCCGGTGAAGGCGCCTCGTTCATAACCAAACAACTCGCTTTCTAGCAGGCTATCGGGCAGGGCGGCGCAATTGATACAAACAAAAGGCTTCTTGCATCTCAAGCTGTTGCTGTGGATCAGCTCAGCCACCAGCTCCTTGCCGGTGCCGGTCTCTCCGGTAATGAGAATTGTGCTATCCGTTGTTGCAACTCTCAAAAGGTACGATTTTATCCCTTGCATTGACGGACTCTGGCTGATGAGCCGTCCGTCTGGGATGAGGTCGGCTGTGCTTGTTTCATGATTTGCCAAAGGTTTTGAGGGTGCCAACTTGGCAAGGCAGCGCTCGACACTTGCGGCGATTTCCTCGGCAGAGAAGGGCCTCCTGAAATAGTCATTAATGCCGGCTCTTAGAGCGGCGATAGCCAACTCCTCAGAACTGTTCATCGCGATTAGGATAAGCGGAATCTTTTTATCCCATCCACGAATCTCTTGCGCCGCTTCCAACCCTTCCCAGGCACTCTCTGCCCAAGGCCCTAATATGACGAGATCCGAGCTTCCGTTTCGAACACCTTGAAGGAGGTTGGTGCGATTTGATGCTGTAATGATCTCATATCCCTGGCGAAACAACAGTCCCTTCAAGTCTTGGAATAAAGCCGCATCGCCTTCAGCGATCAAAATGACTGCCTTTTGCATGATATCCCCTGCTTAACCGCTTCAGAGACACTATTGAGAGCGCGAAATACCTTAATTCAGATGTGCTCTTAAATTACGGTTCAATCCTGTTCCTTGCAATACCTCGTTTATGGTATTTTTGTCTGCAATGTCATTTGGAATTTTGTCGCAATCAAAACCGAATAGCATCAAAATGCAAAAAAGCCTACATCGGAGGAAATGATTTCACAGCTTCATCAGAAGAGAAAACGCAGCGATCTTTGACTTTTGCCGCCTATTTTTTATAGACAAAAAAATGTCCACTCATTCCTACCATCATTAAAAAAATCTTCGCAGCATCTACCCTGCATTTTGATCGCTCTCAATAAAATTCCTTGGGGGGGAAACAATAAGATGGGGCAATCC
>JBOHVJ010000242.1:0-7015 GCA_050735075.1 Binatia bacterium | reverse complement strand
CGTTATGGTTGGGGCAGGCAGTTTCCCTTCCGAAGGCAGCTTCACAGTCTGTCTCCGTAGAGGAGGTCCTTGCGACGTTGGGCAAGGGGCATGCATTGGGAAGCGCCAATGCGCCGGTAAAGATCGTCGAGTTCTCGGATTTTCAGTGCAGCTTCTGTAAGAAGTTCTGGAACGATACGCTTCCCAGGCTCAAAGAGACGTATATTAAAGGGGGGAAGGTGCGGTTCATCTATCGCCATTTTGCCATACTCGGAAAGCTTTCCGAGCAGGCGGCGCAAGCAGCCGAATGCGCGGGCGAGTAAGGGAAATTCTGGCAATACCATGACAGGCTCTTCTCTAACCAGGGAGCTTTTACCGATGCCAAACTAAAGCGGTACGCCGCTGAGATAAACCTAAACGCTGCGGCTTTCAGCAAATGCCTCGACTCCGGCAAATATAAAGAGAAGGTGCAGGGAGAGACCGCAGTGGCTGCTTTTCTGGGGGGGCGCGGGACGCCGACTTTCTTTGTAAATGGGCGCTTATTGGTAGGTGCCCAACCCTTTGAAGTCTTTCAGGCTGTGATCGAAGAGGAGCTAAGAAAAAGTGCTTCTAAAAAGAAGTAGGAGCTAAGGCAAATGGAAAATCTACTTTGGCTATTCGCTTTTGCGGGGGTTTATTATCTTCTTTGGCGAAAAGGGTGGACGGCGTGAAGTCTCAAAGGCCCTGCGGGTCAGGGCTGCAGACACGTTTCCAAGACACAGGGGGAAGCCGATCAGATTGAGGAAAAAATGGGTAGGAAGAGTGACAGCACAGGGTGAAATGAAAGGCCGGTCATGCGGCAATTAGCGAAGGCTGCGGTAACATTTTTTTCCGTCATAGTTCTGCTTTCGGTGTTGGGACTCGGTTTTATGACCTCCTGGGGAAGGGTAGATCCGAATCTCCACGTTGCCCTCGCCTTTCTTGCCGCCGTCGTTGCCGTCGGAATCCATGTACAGGGTGGTAGTGGCCTGGACTTTTTGGCTGCTGTGCTCTTGGTGGTAGCCATGGCCCTGGGGTTCATGGTCCTCAGTGGAGGAATGAGTTCGGCGAGTCACTTGTGGGTGGCCATGATTGCGGTAGGGGTCTCTGCCGGCACACAGATTCGGAATCTGCTTCGTGGGATGAAGTGATAATGACGGGACGATTTGTTACGCAAATACTTCGCGTTGCTGGCGTCGGGCACGGTCGCAGCAACGCCCGTGATCTGCTTCTGGCCGCGCTGTCGGGTGTCCTCCTCGTGCTGACGTTTCCCACGGCCGAGCTTTGGCCGGTTGCCTTTGTCGCGCTGGTGCCGGTTCTAATCGCTCTCCGGGGGCTGGGATGGCGCGCGGCTGCAGGCCTCGGATTTGTGGCGGGTCTGGTCTTTTTCGTGGGAAGCTTGTACTGGGTTGTCCCGACAGTCGTGCGCTACGGAGGTCTATCATGGGTGGCTGCGACCGGGGTCCTGCTTCTACTCGCAGGCTTTCTCGCCCTCTATTTTGCCGGATTCAGCGCTGGTGTAGCGGTCCTCCGCCACAGGGGTGTCGCCTTCGTTCTTTCAACAGCGGCACTTTGGGTGGCATTCGAGTTGCTCCGCTCGCACCTCTTCACAGGGTTCCCCTGGAACCTGCTCGGCTACTCGCAGTATCAGAACCTGACGATTATTCAAATCGCAGCCCTCACAGGGGTCTACGGCGTCTCATTCATAGTGGCGGGCGTCAACGCAGCGATTGCAGACGTTCTCGCCGCTCGGGACGGCTGGCGTAGGGCGGTGGGATCACTGGCAACCGCCGGGCTGTTGGCCGGTGGGGCGCTTGCCTATGGCTGGGCCGCGCCGGACCGTGTTGCCCCACCAACGATTCGGGTGGCCCTCCTGCAAGGGAACTTCTCTCAGGGCATAAAGTGGAACGCAGCCTTCCAGGACGAGACAATGCGCGTGTACCGAGACCTCACGCTGGCCCAGGCTGATTTCCGCCCCGACTTAATCGTTTGGCCCGAGACGGCAGCCCCCTTCTTTCTCCGCCACGACCCCCTTCGGTCCAAAGTGGAGGGACTGGCGGCCAAGGTCGGTGCGCCGCTATTAGTTGGCTCGCCAGACTGGGACGGCGAACAGCCTCACCGCTACACAAACAGCGCATTCCTCATTATACCGGAAAAAGGCATCGCGGCGAAGTACGACAAGGTGCATTTGGTCCCCTTCGGCGAGTACGTACCCCTAAAGCGCATCCTTTTCTTCGTGAACAAGCTCACCCAAGGCGCAATTGGTGACTTCTCGCCCGGGACCGAATTCACCGTCTTCTCCATTCCTGCGGGCCGCTTTGGTGTCACGATCAGCTATGAGATCTACTTTCCTCACGAGGTACGCCGGTACGTAATGGATGGCGCGGAGTTCCTGGTCAATGTCACAAACGATGCCTGGTATGGGAAGAGCGCAGCGCCATATCAGCACGTTGCTATGGTCGTCTTTAGGGCAGTGGAAAACGGGAGATATCTTGTACGTGCGGCGAACACGGGAATTTCGGCTGTCGTCGCCCCGGATGGTCGGATCGTTGCTAGCTCGGGTCTCTTCGAGCGCACGGCCTTGACGGGGATGATATCGGCTATCACAGAGGTCACCCCTTATTCGCGCTACGGAGATTTATTTGGCTGGGCAACCACTTCAGCGGTCGGCATCGTCTTGCTCAGTGTCGGAGCTTCTCGTGTGATCGAGGGGTACCAGGCGTGACTGAATTTATGGAGACAATACGGAGGTGGATGGCACCCGCAGGGTGGAGCACCTCAACGCTCTCGGCGAGCTTTGAGGCTGGGTGCGTTGGTCTCCTGGCACCGGTGGGCGGAGTGATCACGGCTTTCGGGCTGGACTGGCTGCATCTTTTAAGCATCCAGATGCCGATCCTTTACACTACCACGGGCCTGACCCTTGCCAGCCTTAGCTTAGGAGCTTGGAGGCACAGGAAGCCCTGGCCCGTTCTCTTGGGATTGCTGGGGGTCGCCGGCATCCTCTACCCGTTTCATGAGGCGCTGGACGTGACAGTCTTCCGCATCCTTCTTTCTTTACGGCGGGACCGCGCTTTTGCTCTTGGCCGCTGCTTGGGATTTCATGCTGAGCCGCGCCGACTCCAATGTCTCGCCATTATCAGGCGATGAGCATGGATAGAAGAGAGTTCATTCGCATTCTATCGCATTGCCTCTTCCTCGCTGCCGGGCTTGTACCCAGGCGAGTCGCGGCCAGCCATCCCAGGGAGGTAAAACGTCCTGTTCAGTTTGTCTTTGCCCAGATCAAATACCGCGGGGGAGATTGGAATCCTCATCCCCTGGCAGTGACTCCTCTCATGGAGGAGCTTATGCAGCGGACCAGTGTCGAAGCATCCACAGCCCGACATGAGGTGACCTTAACGGACCGAGATACCTTCTCCTACCCGTTCCTCTACATAGCCGGGAAATATGAATTTGAGCCTTTCACTCAAGAAGAGATCGAAATCCTCAGACGGTTCCTCTCCTACGGAGGTTTCCTTTTAGCCGATGATGCCCTGGGTCAACCTGGTTACGGCTTTGACAAGAGTTTCCGCCAGGAGATGAAAAGGGCCCTTCCAGAAAAAGAGTTTAAGCGGCTACCCTCCAGCCATGCAACACTGCGGAGTTACTATCTCATTAGAAGAATCGGAGGGATAAGGGTGGTAAGCCCATACCTGGAAGGGATCAGCGTTGGAAGTTCGATGCCGGTCATCTACTGCCACAACGACCTTGGCGGCGCCTGGGAGAGAGACCAACTCGGCAACTGGCTGAATCCGGTCACTCCAGGTGGCGAGGAGCAAAGGAGAGATGCCTTTCACCTGGGGATCAATCTCATCATCTATGCCATGACTGAAAACTATAAGGAGGATCTGATCCACGTGCCCTTTATCCGGAGGAGGCTCACGCGGCGATAAAACGATCAGTGAGCTGGGAGCAGTACCAGAAAAAGAACTATGTTTCGCCTTAGATTTCGAGCAGAGGTTGCCCCGGAGTTTCGCCAGCGCACGCATCTTCTGGCGACTGTGGTCTCGATCGTTTTTCTTCTCCTGATCGGCCGTCTCGGGTTTCTCCAGATTCTTCAGGGGGAGCGTTTCACCTACCTTTCTGAAAATAACCGCATCCGGCTCAACAAGATTCCTGGGACCAGAGGGATGGTCTTTGACCGAAAGGGGCAACTCCTGATCGATAGTCGTCCCTCTTTTGACCTTCTCTTCGTTCCTGAGGACGCCACGGAGCCGGAGGTAACGCTGCGCCATTTGGCCCGTTTCCTTGGGCGGGATGAAGAGATGTTTATCGAGCTGTTCGATAAGAAGAAAACACGGCCACCCTTTGAGGAGATCGTGCTGGGCAGGGACATCGACTGGCGTTCTGTCGTGGCCGTGGAAACCCATCAGCTCGATTTGCCAGGTGTGACGCTTAGGATCCGCCCCAGGCGCAGCTATCTGAATAACAGTATGGCCGCCCATCTTCTTGGCTACCTGGGAGAAATCGGCCCCAGACAGCTAAAGGCCTACAAGGAAAAGGGGTATGGTATGGGGGATGAAATGGGCCAATTCGGTCTGGAGAGAAGGTGGGAGGAATTTCTGCGGGGTCGGAGTGGTGGACAGCAGGTGGAAGTAGATGCCTTGGGGCGACGGGTCAGGGTCCTCCATGAGGTGGAAGATGTTCCAGGGCATAGTGTCTATCTGACTCTGGATCGGGACCTTCAGGAGACCGCCTATCAAGCCCTTGTGGGAAAAGAGGGGGCCATCGTTGCTTTGGACGTAAACGGCGGGGCCATCTTGGCTCTTGTGAGTACCCCAGCCTTTGACCCTAATGTCTTTGCCCGAGGTATTACCCATGAGGAATGGCGCGCTCTAACACGCGATCGCATGAACCCTCTTAACAACAGGGCCATCCAGGGGCAATATCCCCCGGCCTCCACCTTTAAGATTGTTGTTGCTATTGCGGCCCTGGAAGAAGGTTTGATCAGGCCTGAGACTAGCATCTTCGACCCTGGCTTCTATACCGTGGGCAATCGGACTTTCAGGGATTGGAAAAAAGGAGGACATGGTTGGGTAGATCTTCACAAAGCGATCGTTGAGTCCTGCGATGTCTATTTTTACCAGCTTGGTCAGCGGCTCGGAATTGACAGGATGGCCCACTACGCACGGCTGTTAGGCTTCGGGGAAAAAACGGGCATAGGGCTCGATGACGAAAAGAGTGGCCTTATCCCGGACACTGCCTGGAAAAAGAAGCGGTTTGGCCAACCGTGGTTTCCTGGAGAAACCCCTTCAGCGGCAATTGGTCAGGGGTACGTCAATGTCACTCCGCTGCAAATGGCCAACCTAATGGCGGCTGTAGCTAACGGTGGGACACTCTACCGTCCCTGGTTTGTGCGCAAGGTGGAATCGTTGGATGGCACGTTGATTCGAGAATATGGCCCTGAAATAATCCGCTCGATGCCTTTAAAGGAGAGCACCTTGGAACATGTCCGCAGCGCCCTAAGCGCTGTGGTCAACAGCGGAGCAGGGACAGGAGGTAGGGCACGGTCTAATCTGGTCGAGATTGCGGGCAAGACAGGGACAGCCCAGGTGGCAGAGATGCGTGGGGGGTTTGTCAAGAGCGAGCAGCTCCCGTATTTGATTCGAGACCACGCTTGGTTTGTCGCCTACGCTCCGGCTGACAAACCTGAGATCGCCGTGGCGGTATTGGTAGAGCACGGCGGCCGTGGAGGGGCTGTGGCTGCACCCATAGCAAAGAGGGTGATTGAGAAATACTTTTCACTGAAAAGCCCTCAAGTTGATATGAGATTGGCCGGCAGGCAAGGGGCAATCCCTACAGACTGAACGTAGCTTGCGTGATTTTTGTGGACGTGGGTCGAAGATGAATCGTGGAGGGGATCATGATAATAATGACGATAAAATTTTGAAGGAGGATAGAACGATGACTAAGCGATGGCTCTTGTTTTTCCCTGTGTTAGCACTGGCCCTTTTAAGTCGTCCACAGCCTGTTTTCTCTTGCGGCGGTGTGACGGCGACGATTGCTGATAACCCAGAACCGCTCGGCATCAGGACAGAGAAGGGTCCTGGAGGTGTAACGCTTCACTTTGATCGAGCAGGCAATGCCTATGTCGCCGACAAGGAGATCACAATCTCTAGCGCCTTGGCTGAAGCCATTGCAAAGCGATATCTGGAAAAGAAATACAAATCCTACGGGCATCTGGAATTTGAGGCTTTCACTTACGATCACGGGGACCTAGTCTACATGTATCACGCCGATGTCCCGGATTTGGCCTACAGCGTTCATATCGGTCCGCTAAAGAGCGTCACTGACCATGCCCATGTCCATGTCTCAGCAGTTACGGGTGATGTCTATGGGCCTGGCTGTGGCGTTGGGTCCGGAATTGTCGAGATAAAGTTTGATCCAAAAGAATATCCAGCCGATTTAAAAGATAAGCGCTTGCCCTATCTCCAGTTTAACACCGACTTCGTCGCCCGTGAGGGGAAGCCAGCCAAGATTGACGGCAGAATTGAGAAGAGAGAATGGCAAGGGATTGGTTATCGGGTCGTCCATGTGGGCACGGCGAAGGATAAAGTTACCGAGTATGGCTGAGGGGGTCCCGGGCAGGCGGTCGCCTACCAGCCAGAGCGCTTTAAGATCGAGATCTATTCTAAAGTCCATGAAGGGATCATCTACTTTGGCATACGCGCAGACACGACGAGATGGTTAGCCCTTTTACTTAAAGACTTTGAGCACCACGGGATGATTGGGGATTTCAACGATGCCAAGTTACTTACGACGAAAGGGATTGAGGACTATTTTGTCGCCGCGTCCCCGGAGCAAAAAGAGCCTGATCCACGAAAGCTCGCCGGGGTCCATACCTGAATGGCCTCCGGGTCCCTGGTCAGGGACAAAGAGAGCAACTTAAAAGAGGTTGGATATCGAAAGAACGGCAAGGTTATGGAGTACGAGTTCGCTTTTCCGTACGAGAATGAGGATCCGGGAGATTCGCTCTGGAAGG
>JBOHVJ010000241.1:0-8145 GCA_050735075.1 Binatia bacterium | reverse complement strand
CCGTGCCCTGATCGCGTAGTGGCTGAGGAAGTCTCAAGCCCGCGGGGCTCGACGGAGTAGCCAGAAACCAAGGCCCCCAACCCTGCTGCCCGCGCACGGGATGCTGGGCAGCGCCCCGGGCCACGACCAGAGCCACCACAGTTGGCCGCACTTCATCGACCAGGGGAGCCAAGGACGCAAGGGAAGGAGCGGCACGCTGAGCGTTTGCCACCACGGCCGATGAACGCAGAGCTGCCAGCTGCCAGGCAATCAAACCGCCGGCCACCCCAGCTAAGAAGGCCACAAGGACGAGTATTGCGAACGGACCTCGACCCATCCCGATTCATCCTTTCCGCCAAAACGAATAGCAGGAACTTCCGAAAGCGAACAACAACAGCACAGTCTCCGTTTTTCCCACCAGGAAGATTTCGAAATACATAGCAGGAAGCCCATCTCAAAAACGTGTTAAAGAAGGCGCCACTGCTTGTCAAAGAGTGCGAAATTGTTAATAAGGCGCGCCTTGATGGCTGCGGCCACCCCCTGCTTCACTACCTGTTCCGCCAGCGTTCGTATATCACAACCAGGAAAGTGCTCCGATATCAGGTTAACATCATTGAAATTCTGAAGGAACGCTTTGTTTAGATATTCACCACTTCGCTAGCAACGGGGCTCAGCGTGGCTCGTCGCTGCGGGAGGCGGATCCTGAGGACCAGGCCAGCCGCAATTAAGGCCATGACACCACCGGCCAGGAAAGCGAACTGGTAGTCTCCCAACCAGACGCGGATCGCACCGGTGACGGACGCCACCAAAGCCGCACCGATCTGGTGCGCAAGAAAGATCCACCCAAAAATGCTGCCAACCGACCGTTTGCCAAAGGTGTCCGCCGTTAAGGCGATCGTCGGCGGCACCGTCGCGAACCAATCGAGACCGTAGATTACGGCAAAGATAAAAAGGCCCGAGAAATCGATGACGAATGGCAGGATAAAGAGCGATACACCTCGCAATGCGTAGACAACTGAAAGAAGCTTCCGCGCATCGACACGGTCGATCAGCCATCCTGAAAGGAGCGTGCCAACGAAGTTCAACCCGCCCATCACTCCCACCGTCGCCGCGGCAGCCACCTCAGGAAACCCGTGATCGATCGAATGCGGGATGAGGTGCGTGCCGATCAGGCCGGCAGAGGTCCCACCGCAGACAAAGAAGCTACCCGCGAGTAGCCAGAAGGTCGAAGATCTGAAGGCCTCAGCAAGCGGCACAGAGCCAGCCACACCTGACGGGTTAGACTGTTCCGTCGCTGGAATGGTGCCCTTTGTTGCACCGTACGCTTCAAGACCTACATCCTCCGGGTCATCGCGCATCCACAGGGCAACGAGTGGCAGTAGCATCAGGGTAACAGCGACCAGCATCCATGAGCCAATGCGCCATCCAACAGCCACGATCACGGCCATCAAAAGCGGCAGAAAGATGAGCTGGCCAGTGGAGGCAGCGCTATTGAGGATCCCTAAGGCTAAGCCCCGTCGCGCCACAAACCAGCGCTGGGCTACCGTCGCTGACAGCACGGAAGCGGTGCCGCCAGCGCCCAGGCCGACCACAACTCCCCACAGGAGAACAAACTGCCAGAACTCCTGCATGAAGGTCGTCGCGGCCACGCCGAAGACCATGAGGGCTAAGCTACCCATCATGATGCGGCGCGGCCCAAAGCGGTCGAGGAGCCAGCCGCTGATCGGTGCGGCCACGCCGAAGAGCAACAAGTTGAGGCTAACGGCAGAGGCGATTGCCGCCCGACTCCATTCGAACTCTGTTTCCAAGGGGTTGATCAAGACCGTCGCTGCTGAACGGGTGCCCGCGCCAACCAGAGTAGTCAGGAAACTCAAGACAACAACCACCCACCCATAGAAGAGGGAAACTCGAAGCGGCGCGCCTAGTGTCTGGTTCATCTCACCACCAATTTTTGACTCTTCATTCTCTCGTCTCCTTTGGTCATACTCGCTGTGCTGTCATCTCATTTACGGAACATGTACCCGCCAAGGCTCTGGCCCTAAGAAGAAGCGCCCACCCTAGTAGGAGGACAGAAGCAATCCCAATGTAAAGCTGTACCGGTGCAAAAAAAGGTTAGGGCCCCAAAACCCCCGTGATGCCGACCAATGCAAAAATACCGAAAAGATCCACGGACCAACATTACTTAAAACTCACGATAGAGCATCGCATAGACTACCAAGCCCAATGCTAGACTGAGAATCCACATGGGAACTGCAATCCGCCCCACCAATCTATGCTTGGTGCGCGGAATGTCCTCAATTCTGTGAGTAAGACCAATAAGCGCCACATAAAGCACGGGCTGAATGCAGACGATAGACAACGCCAGGTGAATTATCAGAACGGGGAGATAAACATAATAATAGACGATCTGAGGACCAGGAAACTCTTTTATTCCACCGAGATATATTCTCGTTACATACATAACAAGGAACACCGAAATCAATCCGAGGGCGGATGGCATGACGATCCTATGGAGCTTGACATACCCGTTTCTGATGAGCCACCACCCCGCTATAAGCAACGCAAGGGCAAGAGCATTCACGAAAGCTATGGCGTGCGGAAGAATGCCTAATAACTGGTTAACAAAGTCGGATCGGATGACACCCGGCCTCTCTCTGATTATAACAAATGAGAGAATTCCGTAGGCCACCATCGTAACTAGAATAGAAGCCGGAAGAGGAAGGTTTTCCTTCTTTACGACCATGGCAAACCCACGCTGATTGAACGTATCCTTAAAGCCACACGCGATTTAGTAACTATTTTCCACTAGTGTGCGGCTATCCCATGGGGATTCTTCCCCACCGGCACCCTGCCAATAACTTTCCTGCCAATCGCATCAATGATGCTTACATCGTTAGAGTCACTATTGGCCACATAGACCTGCCTTCCGTCCGAAGCGAGAACAACATGATGCGGTCGCTTCCCAACGGGTATTCTCGTGAGCTTTCTCCTAGATAGCCCATCAACCACAGTCACATCGTCGGAATGATGGTTGGAAATCCATACCTCTTTTCCATCTGGGGTAATGGCCAGATGGTGCGGCACCTTGCCCGTCGTTACTACCGGGGAAATCCTGGCAGTTACCAGGGGCGCAGCTTCTATGAAAAAGATGATATTAGAGCTCCAGTTTGTCACCCAGACCCCTCCGCTCGGAGCAATCGCCAAGTCATGCGGAGAGCCCTTAGTCGGGATGCCCCTCACGCGGCCGGTTGAGCCGACGAGCCAGAGGAGATCGGAGCCAAGGCTGGTCACCCAGATCGATCTTCCATCGGGAGCTACCGCCACATTGTGAGGTGGGCTCTTCAAGTTAATCTCGCCCTTCACAGTCCCTTCCTCTGGGTCGATAACCATTAGCTTTGAGCTGCCTTCGTTGGCCACATAGGCCGATCTCCCATCGGGGGCAAATGCCAAGCCATGGGGCTTGCCTGGAAAAGGGACCTTCATCTTTAGCTTCAGACCATCAGTATCAATAACTGTAACCTTATCCTCGGAAGGATGAGTCACGAGCAGAATCCTTCGGTCGGGGCTTAATGCGAGATTGTGAGGCTGTGGATCAACTGTCAGAGTGACTATCGCCTTCATGGCTACACGATCAATAATCGAGATGGAGGCGGACCCCTCGTTCGCCACATAAATGAGTTTGGCTTTTTCCTGTGCCCATATCCTCGCTCCGCCTGGCACTGAGCAGACCGTTACTACCAAAACGGCAAGGTGCAGTTGTTTAAAGCCGAAGAGATTCATCGCCATAGTCGAATCAAGACCCAGACATCAAACTACCTCGCCCGTAAAGAGCGTTGGTAACTACTGCGGTAAGCAATGAAAACGTACCTGTAGCCCAAGAGAGACCCAAGATTAAGGTCAATACGCCGACGATCCTCCTGACCCAAGTGGTGACGTTAGCTACCCGCCTGGAAGCCAGGAGGCTAAACCCATAGGCCAATATACCGTACATTACGCTAACGCCGAGACCGAAGGAGACGACAGAAATGGGGTGGTGGGAGAAGGCACCCGCCCTCCCAGTAAAGAAAAAGACTGAATCGTAGGAGGGATCCAGAAGATGAAAGAGAAGCAGGCCAGCCGTAAAGCCGAGAATTGGCTCCTCCAACAGGAGTCCACTCTGCTTCTTTGACAGCACTTTAAACCAGAAAGCCTTCGGGCTGCATAACCCGGTAAACGCCCGGAGACCGTAGAGAGCCACAAGAAGCCCACCGATGACATCGATGACCTTTCTCCCGTTGTATATGGGGTTAGCAATGACGGAAGGGACACCACTGATGCCGATGACAAAAGCGGCAACAAAAGCTAACAGGAAAAGAGTGACTGGTAGCAGTGTGACCCCATAATCCCTTTCCGTTTCAGAAGGAGGCTTCCGGGCCGTAAAAAGCACCGCTAAATACAGCACTAGCAAAGGAATGGTCGGCAGAGAAAAAGCCAGAGCCCCTCCTCCGACAAGAGCATAAAGAGGTTCCTGACCTCCCGCCTGATCCGTGAGAGGGATATGCCTGAACGAGAAAATGAAGAGCCGAGAAACAATAACCGAAGCCACTATAAGACCCAGTATGATTGCGGCTTTCATGCGGGTTTCCGTCCTGCGTATAAAGAGAGTGACCCAACTATGGTCATGTAGCGAGCGGACTCCTGGACACTTTCAAACCCAGCGGCTTGCACAAGCTCAGGCAATAAACCGCGCACGTTATCTGCCGTAGTCGTGAAGCCGTCTAACATCTGCACAAGTAGAAATGCCGCGCGCATCAGCATGTTTTGTGCCTTTCCCCAATCGGCTATGTGCAGTTGCCCTCCGGGCCGGAGCACTCGAAAGCTTTCCCTCAACGTTAGTTCTTTATTTCCATGCGTCAGATGATGGAAGAAGAGGCTCGAAATAACGCGGTCAAAAGAGGCGTCCGGATATGGAAGCTCGAAAGCCACCCCATGATCGAACCCAACCTTCAAGCGGGCTCTGGCTGACTTAGCTCTTGCGGCTTCGAGGACTTTTGGGTCTGCATCGAGACCAAGCACTTCTGCCTTAGGGTAATGGCTCTTGATGAGGAGAGTGAGCGTTCCTGTGCCGCAACCGAGATCGAGCACCCGATGACCTCCCTCGATCCGAGCCTGCTCTACCAACCGGCGTTTAAAGGTGGATTCGCGCAGGGTCCACCGTAAGAGAGGATCGTAAAAGGTGGTCAGCCAATGGTATCTCAGGGCTGGAATGTATTCAGCACGGTTGTTGTCTTGTTTTTCTCTCAACACGATCCCCCTCCGGGAGGGTCCTTCCTGCCATGAGGCGTTAATGAAGGTACAAATCCAGGTACTAGCTCTCTGCCGAACAGTAACCCCTTCCTTGGTACCTATGTAAGGTAGCCACTGTCACAGGTCCCAGTGACAAACCACAAGCAACACCAATAGCAGTAAACCCTCCTTTCTTGAGAGATTTGCTGCCTACTGCGACAGTATGTAGACTTGCCGGGGCTTCGGGTTTAAAAGTTTTGCTTGAAGCCCCAGGGATTTCATGGTTGCAGCCACAGTTTTCCTTTGGCCCTATGTCCGTAACCCTTCTTCGTTGCTGGTCGACACCCTCCACAATAAGCCTAAAATGGCTTGTGAATTGCTAAATATCCGGCAATTGCACCCAGGATTGGAATTCCAAGCCAGAGAGGCTTTGCTAATCCTGGATTTTTGCTTACCAGTATTGTCATGCCTCCGAACAAAATCCAGATACCAAACTTAAGCCACACCCATATGGGCCAGCTGCTTCCGGGGTCGATACCCAGTCTCGCCAATAGGCCGAACCCTCCGACGAGGACAATGAGTAATGCGATGCCATGAGTGATGGCTACTAGCTTTCGCCCTTTGTTGGGCTCTCTGGTGCTGCCATTAAAAATGAAGTAGAGGCAAAGTCCGCCAAGGGAGAAAATAAGAAGCAAAATGCCGAAAATATGAATTACTTTGTATGTGGCATAAGTGATCACGGCCTTACTCTATGTGAAGAGCGTCAAAAGTACCAACCCTTCCTGACGCGGAAGGGTGCCCTACCATTGCTCACCATCTTGAATTAGTGAAGGAATAAATCCCGGTACCCTTTCTTTGTAACTCCTGAAGTTTTCGCCGAATCTCTTCTCAAGCTCTCTGTCCTCCGTTTTAGATAAGAGAACATACTTCGCGATAAAGAACGGAGTGAGAAAGAGCATAAGCAGAGTCGGCCACCTGATAGGAAAAGCACCAACAATGAGGATCAACCCTAAATACTGAGGATGGCGCATTATGGCATAGAGACCCGTGGTGACCAATTCTCCGCGTCCGCGATAGATTTCCTTCCATCCCAGAGAGAAAATCCAGAAGCCTAAGACGATAAGCACAGAACTTATTGCCATCGAAAGAGAGCGTACGGCCTCTGAGTTCGCAAGTCCCGTACGAGAAAGCAGATAATTGCCAAACTGGTTCTCACGGATGGGAAACAACCCGTCTAAAAAAAGGCTGACAGTAAAAAGGCCAATAAAAGAAGCGGTGGTGAGTCCCACGCCACGCCATTCCTTAGCCCTTCCACGACGCATTAAGAATGTGGAAAAGTAAGCCGTCCCTTGGCGCCCAGATAAACGAGCCACCGTCACAGGACTCCCCACACTGCAAACCGCCGAGAGATTTTGATTAGCCACTTCATAATCGTGCTCCTCGTATGCTATGTTTGGTCTTGTTCTTATAATAGATCCTTGCCCTTGAGCGAGACGCCGACTGCTTCTCCCGCCATCGAAGAAGCCCGCGGCTCAAATAATCTGCATCAATCTCTAAGATGTCGCAAACATTCCCGTAAGAGAAAACTCCGCTGTCGTCATCGTCGAAGATCCAACTCTCGGCCTCCTTGAAAAGGATCTTCCCCCGTTTATCCGGAGCAAGGAAGTATTTTTGAAAACAGCAAACGGCATCTTCGAGTACAGCCAGCAGGAGCCTTCTCTCTGGCATCGCATAGGTCTTCTTCTTATTCCTTTCAAAATATTGCGCTGGAAGAAGGCCATCAGGCTGAAATAGAGACGTTATCGTTTCTCTGATATCTACATCTGCCACAAGGCCCATATCATCTCCCAGTCATGACCTTTGAAGAGGGCATGGCGGATAAATTGATTCAACGGTCTTCAAGACGCGTTCGTAGGAGGGTGCTTCTCTCAAGGAATTCAGCACTGCATCTAGTTCCTTTCGATACTCTTTATCGCAAGCCAGTAGCTTCCTCTGAATCTCTTCCATAATATTTCCTAGCTGAAGAATCCCTTGAGAGGGCGCCTTGTGTCCAATCACAAGGAAAGGCCCGTCAGGAAACATTTTGGAGACCCCGCGATCTGCTATCAGGTCAGCTAGTTGATCCATCAGGACTAAGCCTCCTCGGCCTTGCGAAGAGATGTTGTCACTCCTTTCAATCTTCAGCCTAGCCGCGCTCGGCGGCTCCTCATTTGGTTTTGAATAGGAGAAGTCCAATAAAACACTCAACCCCTCCCGTTCCAGTAGCTTCACTGGAAATGGGCCGGCTGCCAGCTTATGGAAACCATCCCAAAAAGTGATGAAGGGAAATCTCTCTCCGGGCTGCGATGGAACCAGGAAAATTTGCAGGTGTGGATATACTTTCGGCTGCGCTTCAGCTATGGACGGATAGACCACTAACCCCAAAAACAAGCAGAGGATAGCTCTTTTCTTTACACGATCGCCGAGAAATTCAAATGAGATTTTCTGCCAAATCACCCTGAGAGACCTCCTCTCTAGCCACAATATCCTATCTGCCATGGGAACGGCCGTTCGATCCACCGATAAGACCATTTCCGGGTTGCAGCTTTGCAGGCGCTTCCACTCGCTCCTTGAAAAACTCCTGTGCATGGATCTCAGAGCAGAAGACCTCATCATTTATTTCAAGGAACGAAACGCTGAGTTCCCTACCGCAGGTCGCGCAGCTCAAATGCTTTGACCTATAACCGCCTAAAGGAATTCTGTTTCTCCTGCGTGTCGTCATTATGCGAACAGGCTGTTTGGGCTGAGACCCTCCCTGCGATAAGAGATGAGCTACGATCCACCGGAACCGAAGCGGACTACGTATTCCCTTTCCGGAAGCTCGGGGTCGAAAGGGTGCAGAGAAGACCTGAGGCCCAGTTT
>JBOHVJ010000240.1:0-4588 GCA_050735075.1 Binatia bacterium | reverse complement strand
GTAGTAACCTAGGCTAGCACCAATGTCCGCAAACGTCCTTCCATTAACTCGGGACAATGGTTCTGAGACCTCCCTCTCAAAGCCGAATCGCCTTCTCACATCTATCCAAGTCCTGATCCCGACTGGTATCCCCATGAGTTAGAGGAAGTCCGATGTTGTTGCAAGTCTAGCTCTTTGAAAGACAGAGTTCGTTTTTCCTTGACCAAAGACTTGCCGAAACATCCTTCGCAACAATAAGTATGGCAGAATGAGTGGAATATACAGGAAAGAGACCATCTCCAGATACAGCGAAGTCCCGCGCATGGTCAGGCGGTCAACTGGGTCCATGTCCCGATTGACTCAATGAAGTCTATTGGAATTTCGGAGAAGGGGTTCCCCTGTTTCTGACCTAGGAGAAAAAGGCGGGACGGGACGAGTGCCGGGCACCGGGGGATTCGGACCTCCCCAGCAGCCGTTCAAGCTGAACTCTCCGTTGGAAATGATCCATCGCAAGGAAAAACACGATCGGTAACCTTCTTAGCCAAAGAGCAAAGCTCGCTATTCGGTCCGGTACTATCTAGAGGGGTGGAGGCACGGTCACCATATACGATGAAGCCTTTGAGGCGTGGCGGCGCGAGTTTCACTCTCAAGAACTCCAGTCCCTCCGACCCGACTTCTTCAAAGACGTCGCCTCTTACGTGCGACGCTTGAAAGAGGCGCAGAGGAACCTCGACCAGAAATCTCTGAAAGCACTCGTGCTCGAGGAAGAGCTCAGAAGGCTACAGCAACTCGTCCACCAGCTCGTCGACCGCCGGCTCGAGAAGATCAAACAGGCGGCCGGCCAAAAAGAGTTCGCACCCGTTGACCTTCCGGAGAAGTGGATGCTGGAAGAATTCACGGGAATAGCTCGTCACGTAGGCAGGTTCAAGGAAGACCTGACCCAGGGCAGAGAACCGTCAAACTTTCCTGAGAAGCAAAAAGGGACCCTGCTCGTCCGGTTCATCAAAGACCTCCCTGCCATAATCGGGGCCGACCTCAAGACCCACGGACCCTTCAAGACGGAAGACATAGCCAGCCTACCTTTCGAGAACGCTGAAAGCCTCATCAGGCAAGGAGCAGCCGTCGAAATCAGGCCTCGTCTCCAAGAAAATGAATAAATGGGCGGCCCTCCACCTCCACCCCTTTCACCAGGTACCAAACTTGAAGTTTCCAAAAGAGCTCAACACCTACTGCCCCAAGTGCAGACACCACACAATGCACGCTGTAGCCGTCTACAAAGCAGGCAAAGCACGAGCCATGGCCTGGGGTAGCAGGCGGCAGGAGCGACGGAAGCATGGGTACGGAGGGCAGAAGTTCCCCGAGCTCAAGCGCACAGCTAAGACCACCAAGAAATCACTCCTCAAGCTCAAATGTCGAGACTGTAGTTTCACAGTTGAGAGATTGGGCATAAGGCTGCGAAAGCTGGAGGTCGGGGCCTAAGCCTTGAGATGGGAACTCATCCCAAAACCTAGAAGCGTCTTCTTACGGGTAAAATGCCCGAAATGTGCGAACGAACAGATTGTTTTCGAACGAACTAGCAACTACATCAAATGCAACGTCTGTGATGAGCTCGTGGCCGAACCCACCGGTGGAAAGGCCAAGGTCCGAGGAGAAATACTCCAAACCCTGACCTAGAAGCGGGTCGAACACCTCCCATGAGCACCCAGGCCTCCCAAACAGTCTTCCCCGAAATAGGCGACCTCGTAGTCGCAACAGTCACCAGAATAGTAGACTACGGAGCCTACGTCAAGCTGGACGAATACCAGGGTCTCGAAGGCCTGGTCCACATCCAAGAAATCTCCAGCACATGGGTCCGAAACATACGCAACCACGCCCGCGAAGGCCAGAAACTCGTCCTCAAAGTACTCCGAGTCAACCCCCAGAGGAACCAAGTCGACCTATCCCTCAGAAGAGTAACCGGCCGCGAAAAGTCGGAGAAGATGCTGGAGTGGAAGAAGGAGCGAAAGGCCGAGTCGATTCTGAGGAGTGCCGCGGACAAGCTCCAGAAAACACAGGAAGAGGCTGAGACTGTCCGAAATGCCATTCTGGACAAGTTTGGCGGCCTCTACTCGCCTCTAGAAGAGGCTCTTGACGAGGGTCCTGAAGCGCTAGTCGAAGCTGGCGTATCAACGGATTGGGCACAGGCTCTCACGGAAATCTCCAAGACAAAAATCAAGCTTGAAAGGTCAAAGGTCCGAGCCACCGTCTCTGTCTCCTGTCAGAGACCAGGTGGGCTGGAGAAGGTCAAGCAGGCATTCGCCGCCGCAAAGAAAGTGAGAAAACCGAGAGGGACAGAGGTCAAAATTTACACTGTCGGCGCGCCCAAGTACAGGGTGGAAGTCGAAGCAAAGAACTTCGAAGCTGCGGAGAAAACACTCAACTCTGTAGTGGAGGAGGTCCTATCCTCCATCAAGACCCTGGGCGGGGAAGGAAGGAAGCTCGGTTGAAATGGCTGATGCGAAAATGCGCCAAGTGCTCGCGCTATACGCTGAAAGAGTCCTGTCCGGTCTGCGGGGCACCAACTAAGATACCGCACCCGCCAAAATTCTCTCCAGACGACAAATACGCAAAATACAGAATGGAAGGCTCAGAACAGAGCAGCTAGACCTTCTATATTTTCGTCAATGGCACAGAAGCACTCACAGCAATATCGAACAGTCTTGCCGGGTCTCCGGGCCATCGAGCTCGGACAAGTATCGGGCTTCCATCGCTCGGCGGTGCTGGCGGGGTCCAGGCACTGGAGGGGACGGTAAACGCTCCGGTCGAGGTCGTATTTGCGCTGGAGATTAGGTTCCAGGTATTTCCTCTGTCCAGAGTATACTCTACAACTATCGGTACTGTCTGTGTTTCAATCGGCTGTCCCGTTGCAGTTGTAAGGATTCCCGTTATGTTTGTAGTGCCGCTGCTCGAAATGACTGCAGGGTTTAGCTGAACGGTGAGGGATGTTGCCGTTGGATACTTCACCGAATAGACTAGGACGAAGGAGCTGGTTGACGAGAAGGCTTTGGTGAAGAAGTTGGGCTCCTGTGTGCCGCCCGGTAGCCCGCCGGGGAAGCCGTCCCTCATGAGCAGGCCCAGCACGGTGTTGCTTGCTGGGAGTTGAGTTCCACCGGTGCTTGTCGTGATTGCCTCGTCGGTCGTCTTGCCTCCGATAGTGATCGTCCGACGGTATTCTGTAGTTTGACCTTGAGAGTCCCTTACTTCCCTGAAGTTGATCGTAGCAAGGCCTAACGGTGTGTCAAACTTTGTCCCGTTCCCGATCCTGACCATCCAAAACCATTTGCTGTCTTCGCCATATCCGCAGAACTGGGGCGCGCTCGCTCCGGTTCCGCACAGTCCTCTGTTGTAGCTGACAAACACCGCTACGTGGGTTACGCCGTAACGCTGCATCAAGTGGACTGCCAGGGACTCGTTCAGCATGAAACCTGTCGCTATGATCTGGATCTGCGTCAGGTTTCCAGTTCCGTTGTCCGCGAGGGTATGGAGCCCTGAGTTCACCGAGATCCAGTACCCATAGTCCCACCATGCGAAAACGACACTCGTCGGGGGTAGGTTGTTGTTCATCCAGGACAACGTTTCAACCCAGTCCGGGACGAAGGCTCTCACCGGAAGGCTTGAAGCAGCTATTGTCACGGGGGAGTATGCCGACTGGACAGCGTTGACGAAGGTAGGCACGACAAGTACGAGGATGATTAGCAGGATTCCGAGGCTAAACTCGCGGCTTACACGGCTCTGGAAGCGGAGCTTGCGCCGTGAGAATATGACCGATTGCTGTATGATGTCCATGGCCGGTTTGCCGAGTTCAACTACTGTGATGGCTGCGAGTACGCTGATGGCGGGGGCCAATATCAGAGTTAGACGAACGAGGCTAGCGGCGAAGTAGAAGGCCGTGGCTCCGAAGATGATGAGGAGGATATCGCCCTCTCGCAGTCGCTGGAAGGCGAAGAAGAAACCGAAAACAGCCAGCAGCGTCAAGCTGCCGAGTTCGAGAAACAAGCTGGCCCAAGTAGAGGGGCGGTTCTCGGCGACAGACGCGACTAGTGGGATGTTCTGGCGGATGAACGGGTTGATGGTGGTCAGGAATTTTCCCACCGGGGCGGTAAGCAGTCCACCTTGGACTAGGAAGATCACGATGGCCACAACACCTGCAGTAGATAGGCCGAAAACGGTCAGTCTTCCCGTGGTGGTGGTTGCAAGTCTAAAGAGTTGCATGATTACCAGTACTCCCATGACCCCTACCATGGCGAGGGTTGTGCTGTCTGTGAGGAAGATGCGGCCAAGCTGCGGGATCTGAGTACCGGTGTAAAGGAAGAATCCTTGAGTGATACCATAGGCCAGGAGCAGGCGAGGGCTATACCGTTTCAACATCACTAAAGCTAGGGCGAAGAGCCCTAGGACCTCCGTGGCGTAGCGGAAGCTTCCCCAGGAAAACGCCATCCAGATGAGGCTGAGGCTGGAGAGGATGCTGTATATGATTGTGGCTTTCAGGGTCCGGGTTGGGTTTACTGCCCTTATGAAGAAGAGGAAGGTCAGTATCATGGTAGGAATCCCCACCTCTTCATTGTCGAAG
>JBOHVJ010000239.1:0-2709 GCA_050735075.1 Binatia bacterium | reverse complement strand
GAAGCAAAAAAGGCAGCCACAATCCAAGACATAGAAAGCGAAGCATTCCCTGCGTTAGCCAGGAACTACGGAGAATAAGAGATCCCAGAGCGACTCCAATCAAACCGCCCGGTACGAAGCAAAGTATAATTAAACGCAGCATCGCGAGAAACCCCCGGAGATAGTCGGAAGCACCGAGTAGTCTGAAAACTCGGAACGGATGAGGAAACAGGTTCGGATTTCTAATTCCTGCGTAGTAGGCTACGTCCCAAAGGAACAGCAATCCTACGACAACAAGGAAAATCGACGTCCGGTCGAATCGCCACTTGGCCATTGTCAGCTCCTCTCCTTAACGCAGCGCAGGGCGTTTACTTCATCTTAAATGCCAGCGGCAGGACTTCGTCTACGCTCTTTCCTGTCCAGTGCCAGTTGGGGACGCTTTTCCAGACCTCTTCGCCCTTGGCTTGCACTTTATCTATCAGCTCGTCTTCGTTGAGTCGCAGGAACTTGCCGTTGTCAACCAAGATCTCCCCATCCACAATCACCATACGAACGTCCCGACTGGTCCCTGTTTCTACTAAGGCTTTAATCGGATCGCGGACGGCGCCGAAGGCAATATCCTTTAGATTGATCACAACAATGTCTGCCTTGCCTCCCTTCTCAAGCCGGCCGAGGTCTTCCCTCCCAATCAGTTTGGCTCCGCCTAGTGTCGCTGCGTTAAAGACATCTCTGGGATGACCGGCGATAAAGCTCTTCTCAGCCAGCCGACTGGCTAATGCCGCATAGCGCATTTCTGAGATGATATCTTTGGGGAACGTATCAGTTCCTAAGGCCACATTGATCCCCGCCTTGAGGTAGCGGTCGAAGGATTCCATCATGATACCGAGCTTTAAATACTTTAACGGGCTGTGGGCTACTGAGGCTCCGGAATCAGCGATAATCTTGAGATCATCTCCGTAGGGATAGGCGAGCCAGCTATGGCCGCTGATGAAGATGCAGTGTGAAAGGGAGACCTCGGGGTCGAGAAAACCGATCCTGTGCAGCAGCTCGACTGGCGTACAGCGGTGGCGCCGCATCACCGTGTGAAACTCGATGAGATTGATCGTCGCATGGATTTGCACACGTATCCCTAACTCCTTGGCAGCTTTTCTGGTTTCCTTGAGAAGCTCAGGGGTACAGGAGTCTACGTGCCCTGGAAAAAGCATAGTTCCCATGCGCCCCTTGCACGCGCCATTGAACTTCTTGGCGAAGGCGATGGCCTTTTTCAGTCCTTCGCTTCCCCTCTGATCGTTCCAGTCATACTCCAAACGACCTTCTCGGTCGTGAAAGAAATCAACGTTCTTATAGCTCGGACCAGTACAGCAGCGAATTCCCACTTCCCCGACCATCTCGACATAACGCTCGGGGTTCCCTCCTGGACCACCAACCTCCAGGATAGTTGTGACGCCACTCTTCAAGATGTGGATGAACGAAGAGCGCTGCCCCACATCCACATCCTTGAGGTGGGCGTGCTGCGCACCCTCTCGGGTAGGAGCCCCATGGGCCAAATAGTTGGAGGCGAAAAAATCGGGCTTGTCGGGCTCGTTGAGTAAGTAGTCTCCGGCATTGCCTCCAGAGTGAAAGTGGGTATCGACGAAGCCGGGAGAGACAAGACAACCCTTGGCTTCGATTCTCTTATCCACTGGCTCGGAGTACTGCTTGCCGACAAATGAGACTCGGTCGTTTTCGAAAACCACCACGCCATCCTTGATAACCTCATGTTCTTTGCCATTAAAGCCGACTACATATCCGCCTTGAATAAGCGTCTTCATAACTCTCGCCTTTTCTTATTTGTAGATTCCACGCCTAGCCCAATCGATGTAGTGTTCCACGCCGCGATGGGGATCATATTCCGGCGTAAAGCCGGTCTCTTCGTGAAGCCGGGAAATATCCACGCAGGCGTTGATGTCCATGGGGGTTTTGGTTGAAATCAATGGCCCAGGCCCATCGCCTAGATGGATTTCAGCCTCGGGCAGCAATTTTTTTATCGCCTCGGCAAATTCCCTGAGACTTGTGAGCCTACCAGAGCCAAGATTATAGATCCGGTGACGTAGGGAGGGGCTCTTCAGTAACAGCATGATTCCTTTGGCTGCGTCCTTAACGTAAACGATATCGTGGGCTTCGTCGGGATCATGATTTTCCAGGTTGACAGGCATCCCTTTTGCGGCCTGTTCCACCATGAGCCCGGCAAGGTTTCTTATGCCCTGGTAAAGCGGCCCGTAGGCTCGGGTCATCCGAACGGCAATCACCTCCAAGCCGTGAATGCTGCCATACATGTGACAGAGGATCTCTCCGGCCTTTTTTGTCCCTGGGATGAAGCGGTCGGAGGTGACGAACAGTTTTTCCTCTTCCTTGAAAGGGGTAGTATCTGGCATCCCTTGGTATACAGCTTCAGAACTAATGAAGATCACCCTTTTGATGCCTGCTCTCCGAGCGGCCTCAAGCACGTTGATGGTTCCAGTGATGTTCACATCCATAGCCTGGTAAAGGGGCGTATTACCCTTTTCGGAGAGAACCGCAGCATGAACAATGCCTTTCACGCCGAATTCCTGGATAGCGCGGGAGATGTTCTCCCTGTTGGTTATGTTTAGGGGCGTGATCCTAAGATCTCTTTCCAGGAACGGCGCAATGAACGAAGGTGTCTCCGCGTTGCGGTTTTGGGTGAGAAGCACGCTTTGCCCAGCGTCGCAG
>JBOHVJ010000238.1:0-8018 GCA_050735075.1 Binatia bacterium | reverse complement strand
GGCATGGCGAAAAAACTCCATTTGACCTTGGCCTGCGGCGATTATGAGACTATCTACGCCCTCAAGGAGGGAATCGTTAAGCCGGACGGGATCGAGCTGACTGTGCTCACAGATATGAGCTCCGACGTGCGCCACTGGCGCATGATCCGCAACCGCGAGTTCGATGTCGCCGAACTCTCCATGTCCAACTACCTGATCGCACGATTCATCGGGCTGCCCCTTGTGGCCATCCCAGTCTTTCTCCACCGTAGATTCCGCCACGGATTTATCTTCATTAACGTCAGTAAGGGTATTGAGAAGCCCACAGATCTCAACGGTAAAAGGGTTGGACTCCGCAACTTTCAGGTCACCAACAACCTCTGGGTGCGCGGGATTCTGGAGCACGAGTATCAGGTCCCGCACAAAAGCATTCAGTGGTTTATGCAGGATGAAGAGGAAGTGGTCTTTACTCCGCCTAAGGGCCTAAGCCTCCAGAGAATCCCTTTGGGGAAGAAGTTGGAGAAGATGCTGGTTGAGGGAGAGCTGGATGCCGTTATCCATCCAGAAGTGATCCAACCCATCGTGGACAAGGATAGGCGGGTGAGGCGCCTCTTTGAGAACTACAAGGAGTTGGAAATCGACTATTATAAGAGGACCGGGATTTTCCCGATTATGCACACGACCGCTATCAAGCAAGAGATCGTAGAGCAATATCCCTGGGTGCCGATAAGCCTCCTGGAGGCCTTCCAGCGCGCCAAAGAGATCGCCTATCAGAGGATGGAAAATCCGAGAAGGGTTCCCCTGGCTTGGTTCCGCCATACCCTGGAGGAGCAGGAAGAAATAGTGGGAAAAGATCCCTGGGTCTATGGATTGGGAGAAGCCAACCAAAAAAATTTAGCGACCCTCGTCCAATATTCCCACGAGCAGGGCCTCATTGGCACAAGGATTCCCATAGAGGAGCTGTTCATCAACATGAGCAGCAAAGGTTAGCTACCATGGAGACAGCTATCGTGGCCGGGGTAGGCCCCGGACTGGGCGCATCCCTGGCTCGCGCCTTCAGTAAAGAGGGCTGCGCGCTCGGCCTTCTATCACGCCGAGCCGAATCCAGCGAGCCGGTCGCGACTGAGATCCGCGCCAATAAGGGGAAAGTTCTCGTGCTACCTGTAGACGCTACGGATCGCGCGGCCGTCTTTCAGGCGGTCGATAAAATCCGTTCCGAATTGGGCACGGTTACCGTCCTCGCCTATAACGCCAGCGGGTTTGGCCGGGGAAATTTCCTCGATCTGGATCCGGACGCGATTCGTCAATCGTTCGAGGTTGGGACAATGGGCGCCGTCCATCTGGCCCAGGCCCTTATTCCGGACATGCTTAAGGCCGGGCATGGGTTCATCTCTTTAACCGGCGCCACGGCATCTCTACGCGGCCGTGCTGGCTTTGCTCCTCTGGCCATCGCCAAGTCCTCGCTGCGCATTCTGGGCCAATCGCTCGCCCGCGAATTTCACCCCAAAGGAATTCATGTAGTCCACGTGATCGTGGACGGACAGATCGATACCCCGAGGCTCCGCGCCCGACAGCCAGACCGGCCCGCCGAGACAGTAATCCCTCCCGACGCCATTGCCGACGCCATCATCCACGCCTTCAAGCAGCCCAGAAACGCCTGGACGCACGAGATCGATATCCGCCCCTATGTGGAGAATTTCTAGAGACTACGAACCTCTTGCGGCAGGTCATTGAGAAGCTGATGAGCGGAGCTAAGGCGCTGCGGTGACTTCCACGGAGGGCTCTTCCATAAGCTGGCTGATCTTGGCAATGGATAGCCTCCCTGCTTCTGAGAGAGGTGAGACCTTCCAGAAAAGCGGAAGATAATGGTCCCAACGAGCCAGGATCTCCTTTGACCTCTGGCTCTTGGTTAAATCCTGGTGTCTGAGGATAAGGTTGCGCAGCAGGTCGCGGTCTTCCCCGCTCCCTACCCGTTCCAACCCGACGAGCTGAGGGTTATATTTCAGTTTAAACTCTTCCCCTTCATCAAGCACATAGGCTAAGCCTCCGGTCATACCGGCACCGAAGTTACGTCCAGTCTCGCCTAGGACTACGACCACCCCGCCCGTCATATATTCACAGCCGTGGTCTCCCACTCCCTCAATCACCGCAATGGCGCCACTATTGCGCACGCAGAAGCGCTCTCCGGCCCTTCCAGCGACATAGAGGAACCCCCCGGTAGCGCCGTACATGACAGTGTTGCCGATGATGACATTCTCGTGAGAATGAAAACGCGCACCCTTGCCTGGTCGGATGATGATCTCCCCCCCACCCATACCCTTCCCAACGTAGTCATTGGCCTCTCCATTTAGAAAAAGCCGGAGTCCGCGAATACAGAAGGCGCCAAAGCTCTGCCCTGCACTTCCCTCAAAATGACACTGGATCGTTCCAGGAGGTAGGCCTGTATCCCCATACCTATGCGCAACCTCCCCGGCCACACGCGTGCCTACAGCGCGGTGGATGTTGCGGATTTTGTAGAATAGTTCAACCGCGCCGTTTCCTTCCAGCGCCTCCTTGGCATCCTTTAGAATCCTTTCGTCAAGAGACTTATCCTTTCGGTCGTTTCTCTCCCGCGTGTGATACCTGGGTCGTGTCCAGGTAGGGTCTACGGGTGTCAGGATCGGGGTTAAGTCCAGCTTCATCGCCTTAGAGGGATCATCCACAACTTTCTGCTCTAACAGATCGACGCGGCCGACAATCTCTTCAATCCTTCTGAAACCGAGTTCCGCAAGGATCCGCCGCACGTCCTGAGCGATAAGGGTAAAAAAGTTTACCACCATCTCTGGGGTGCCGGGGAACTTCGCCCGGAGCTCGGGGTTCTGCGTCGCTACCCCAACGGGACAGGTGTTGAGATGGCACTGGCGCGCCATAACGCAGCCCATCGCCACCACGGCAGCAGTGCCGAAGCCGTACTGCTCGGCACCGAGGATGGCCCCCATGATGACATCTCGGGCGGTTCTGAAGCCGCCATCGGTACGGAGAATCACTCGCTCGCGGAGATTGTTTAAAACCAATACCTGCTGAGTTTCGGCCAGGCCTAGTTCCCACGGCATCCCCGCGTTCTTGATCGATCCCACAGGCGAGGCCCCGGTGCCCCCGTCATGCCCTGAGATCTGGATCACGTCGGCATAGGCTTTGGCGACACCCGCCGCAATCGTTCCCACACCCGCCTCGGCGACAAGCTTCACCGCTACCTTAGCGCGCGGATTGGACTGTTTCAGGTCATAGATGAGCTGGGCCAAATCCTCAATACTGTAAATATCGTGGTGTGGTGGAGGCGAAATGAGCGCAACCCCCGGGACAGAGTGACGGATATTGGCGATCTCAACAGAGACCTTATGGCCAGGCAGTTGACCCCCCTCGCCTGGCTTCGACCCCTGCGCCATCTTAATCTCCAGCTCGATGGCAGATGCCAAATATTCGGGTGTGACGCCGAAGCGTGCTGAAGCTACCTGCTTGATGGCGCTATTGCCCCAATCTCCGTTGGGTTTACGGTGGTAGCGCGACGGGTCCTCTCCCCCTTCACCGCTGCCGCTCTTCGCCCCTAGACGGTTCATCGCGATAGCCAGGGTTTCGTGAGCCTCGCGACCGAGTGCACCGTGGGAAATCGAACCCGTGGTGAACCGCTTCAGGATTTCCTCGATCGGCTCGACCTCTTCGATCGGAATCGGCTTTCTTGGCCTGAATCCCAGGAGATCGCGTATCGTTGTCGGTGGACGCTCATCGACAGCCTTGGCATAAGTCTGGTAATCCTTAGGCGCGCCACTCTTCACCATCTTATGCATGGACTTAAAGACGTCCGGGTTAAAAGCGTGGTATTCACCGGTTTTGCGGTAACGGTAGAAACCTTCTTGCTGCAGTCTGGGTTGAGCGCTGCCGAAACCGGCTTGGTGAAATTTCAATACTTCCGCAGCAATCTCGTCCAGTCCGGCTCCTTCGATGCGCGAGGCTGTCCCTGTAAAATACTTATCAATGACACCCTTGTTGATTCCTAGCGCTTCAAAGATCTGCGCGCCACGATAGCTCGAGAGAGTTGAAATCCCCATCTTGGACATGATCTTCAAGATCCCGTGCTCGATAGCCTTCTTATAATTCTGCAGCGCTCTTTGGGCGTCCAGTCCATTGAGGCCGTCGCCATTTTCCGAGCCTTTATCTAACAGACGGAGAATAGTCTCAAAGGTCACATAGGGATGGATCATGCTCGCGCCGTAACCGAGCAGGCACGCGAAGTGGTGTTCCTCTCTCGCTTCTCCCGTTTCGACCACGAGGCTCGCCCTCATCCTCTTTCCCTGCCGAATCAAATGGTGATGCACCGCGCCGACGGCAAGGAGCATGGGAATGGGGGCGTATATGGAATTCACGCCTCGATCGCTAAGGATCAGGATACTTTTCCCCTCATCAACGGCCTGGGCCGCAGCCTGACACAATCTTTCCAGGGCCGTTTCCAGGCCGCCGGCCCCTTCGGCAGCAGAGAAGAGGGCTGGCAGTAGCGCCGAGGCAAAGACAGGCTGGCCGTTTTTTCCACGGGTCATGCTTTCGGGCAACCCTTTGAGCCACTCCATCTCCTGCTGGCTTAGGATCGGGCTAGAGAACTTGATTTGCCTGGCATGTTCGGGTGTCTCTTCCAAAAGGCTCCGGCGATAGCCCAGTGCCGTGTTGAGCGACATCACCAACTCTTCCCGCAAGGAGTCTATGGGCGGGTTGGTGACCTGGGCAAAGAGCTGTTTAAAGTAGGTGTAAAGAAGCCTGGGCCTCTTGGATAGGACAGAAAGCGGCGTGTCATCGCCCATGGATCCGACCGGCTCTTTGGCGTCCGTGACCATGGGAGAGATAATGACCTCCAACTCCTCCCCGGCATAACCAAAGACCTTTTGGTGGCGGACCAGTTCTACCGGTTCCATAGTGGAGCACGGCTCTTCTTGATTTAAGGCCTGTGCATCCACGCGCACGAGATTCTCTTTCAGCCACTGACCGTAAGGCCTCTGCCTCGCAACCTCTTTTTTGATCTCGTCATTCCGTAACAGTCTCCCCCGAGCAGTGTCCACAGCGATCATGTGCCCTGGACCTAGTCTCCCTTTCTCAATGACCTGGGAGTCCGGGATCTCTAGAACCCCCACTTCAGAGGCCATGATGATGACACCATCTTTGGTGATCTTATAACGTGCCGGTCTGAGCCCATTGCGGTCGAGCACCGCTCCCACGATGACGCCGTCGCAAAAGGCCAAAGCTGCCGGACCATCCCAGGGTTCGCTGATGCAAGAGAGATATTCATAAAGGTTACGCAGTTCACCATCCATATGTGGCATTCGCTGATAGGCCTCGGGAATAAGCATCAACGTTGAGTGGAGAACGGTCCTTCCAGATAGGGTTAGCAGTTCCAGCGCATTGTCGAGGCTAGTCGAGTCGCTTCCCCCTTCAGAGATAATGGGTTTAAGCTTCTCTATCTCCTCACCCCACGCCCCCGATCGCATCTCAGCCTCTCTCGCATGCATCCAGTTGCGGTTTCCCTTGAGGGTATTGATCTCACCGTTGTGACCAAGCATGCGCATTGGTTGGGCTAGGGGCCATGTTGGGAACGTATTGGTGCTGTAGCGCTGGTGAAAGAGGCAGAGAGAGGTCTCGAAGTCGGGGTTGGCGAGATCGAGATAAAAACGCTCCAGTTGAGGTGCCACGACCAGAGCTTTATAGACCACAGTTCGGTGCGAGAAGGACGGGATGTAGAGATCGGTAAGGCCGCGGCTCGTTGCCTCGCGCTCGATCACCTTCCGAGTTAGATAAAGCGTGCGCTCGAATTTTTCGCTGTCGATTCCCGCCGGCTTCCCGATGAGCGCTTGCTCGATCTCGGGCTGAGTCTCCCTGGCTTTTTCGCCAAGTTCAGCGCTGTTCACGGGAACCTCTCTCCAACCAAGGAATATAAGGCCATACTGCCGGATTGCGTTCTCAATCACGCTTTTCGAGATCTTCTGAGCTTCTGGATCCTTGCGGGGCAGGAAAATCATCCCGATCCCAAGGTCATTAGAATCGCTTAAATGCGACCCCAACCTTTCGACCTCTTTGGCAAAGAGGCTAGGAGGAATTTGGGTGAGTACACCCGCGCCATCTCCGGTTTTCGCGTCCGCATCCACGGCACCCCTGTGCGTGAGATTGATGACCGAGCGTATCCCCTGGACAAGAATCTTGTGGCTTTTGCTCCCTCCAATGTCCGCGATGAAGCCAACCCCACAGGCGTCGTGCTCGAACTCCGCGTTATAAAGGGAATTTTTCAGAACTGGAAAGTTAGACCCCATAAAAAGCTATCTCTTCCTCAAGGTGCCCGTAAGCCGCCTGCCCTCTTCCCCTTCGCCAAGGCTTTTGCCTCTCTCGGCAGATTCCTGGATCGCTCTTTCTAATGAGAGAGTCTGTGTTTCTCGGGAAGTCGACAGAACCACTTTAGTCACAGTCTGTGATACTCCCTCCATCGAGCGGATTTCAGCGAGCAGTTTTTCGAGGGATCCCGTATCGGCTGTTTTCACTTTAAGAATAAAGCTTTCATCCCCTGTTACATGGTGACATTCGAGGACATCTTCTCTACCGGCCATCTGCAAGCAAAAACTTTCAATATGTCGCTGGTGACTTATGGACACGCCAATGAAAGCCGTGATATTTTTACCTACCTTTTTCGCATCAACAACAGCGTGGTAACCTTTGATGATGCCGCGTGCTTCTAGCTTCTTTACTCGCTCCATAACGGCCGGTGGTGAAAGTTCCACCTCCTTAGCAATCTCCGCAAGGTGGCGCCGGCCGTAGTATTGAAGGATAGAGAGAATTTTTATATCAATGTTGTCTGGCAAAGTTAATTTTATTAGCTTTCTTTGGAATATTACCATGCTTTCATACGTTGATTTTCAGCAGTTGTCAAGAACTTTTTTATAAAAACATAAAAAGCTTAATTTTATTAAGTAAAATGTTATTTTATTTGCATTATTATATAAGCGGTGTATAGGGAGGGGCTATGACCAAGGCACAACAGATCCGAAACCTCTTAAAGCAAGAAGGGCCCCTCCTTATGCCAGGGGTCTACGATTGCCTCAGTGCCCGGATAGCTTCGCGAACCGGCTTTGAGGTGATTTTCATTACTGGATACAGCCTCTCTGCTACTCTGCTGGGAGAGCCAGACTTTGGACTTCTCACACAAACAGAGATGCTCACGGCGGCGCAACGAATTTGTGGCACGGTAGAGAATCCCGTGATTGTCGATGCCGATACAGGTTACGGTAACGCGATCAACGTTATGCGCACCGTCAAGGAGCTCATCCACGCCGGTGCGGCTGGGATGTTCCTAGAGGACCAAGTCTGGCCAAAGCGCTGTGGTCATATGAAAGGAAAACAGGTTATTCCCCTAGAAGAGTATCTAAAGAAACTCGCTGCAGCCAGCCAAGCGCGAGAAGAAAGGGATCTTTTTATAGTTGCCCGTACCGATGCCCGTCAGGCCCTTGGACTTAAGAACGCCATTGATCGCGGTATCGCCTTTAGTGCAGCCGGGGCGGATGCGGTCTTCATCGAAGCACCAGAGAGTAAAGATGAAATGCGAGAGATCTCTCGTCACGTCCCTGGTCCGCTTGTCGCAAACATGATTGAGCGCGGCGTCACCCCACTCATGGGGCCAGACGAGTTACGAGACCTGGGATTTCAATTAATTGTCTGGCCGTTAGGTCCCCTCTACGCTTCAGCGAAAGCACTTCAGGACGTCTATGCCGCATTACGTACGAAGGGTACGACGCAAGGGATCATGGAGCGCCTTATCTCATTCAACGAGTTTCACGACATCGTGGGTTTAGAGCAGAAATACTCTCTTGACGAGAAGTACAGGAGCTAAACAGCTTGGATTGCTCACTACACAGCCTTTGTTGTCCTTGGCCTACCTTGCTCACTCCTCTTATAGCCTCATGGGCATAAGCACATAGAGATAGCCTTCATCACCTTCCTTTTTAACTAAGCTTGGACTGAGCTCGTCCTTAAGT
>JBOHVJ010000237.1:0-4106 GCA_050735075.1 Binatia bacterium | reverse complement strand
CTTCGATCCGGCGCCAGCTCTCATAGAGGATGACTCCCTCCGAGTACCGGTACTGATCGGCCATACCGGTGACCCCGATCCGGCTCCGCGCAAGTCCGAGTTCTTTAATCCGATCAGTTACGAGCTGGGAAAAACTTCCCCACCGGATATCCTTGGGCCAAATAAGATTAGCAACCCACATGCGCATTTCCCGCTCTGAGGAAACAATCGCCGTAATCTCGCCTGAAGCAGGAAAGACGACCCAGGCGCCTCCCTGGACGCCCCCAATCTGGCAGAGATAGCGGGAGTTTGCCTGTGGCTCTCCCACATCTGCGGCTGGCGCCAGAAGGCAATCCAGGTTACGCTCGGCCATCAGCTTCCGTACCTGTGCGTAGCGCCGGTCTCGCTCCGCTAGGGAGAAAGAGGGTAATACTCGTCTTCCACTAATGTCCGTTTGAAAAGAACCAATTGGTTTTGTGTCCATGGTGAGTCGGATAATCTGTCAAAGCCTCTCTCGTGTCAATAACCGGCGGGCGGCTCCCGAGGAACCACACTTTTTGACGAAGAGACCCAGCGGGGCTTGACAGTGATTCTCCAACAGTTATATGTGCGGGGACAGATAAGGATGAGTTGATGCGTTTAGCCTCACTAAAGCCCAATGACTTGGCAGTAGCTACAGATGACAACCTCATTCCTATAGGGAACTCACTTGCCCAACAAGGACTCCTTCCCCAGAGGGCATCGATGATCGATCTCATTACCCAATACAGTTTTCTCAAGGATGCGCTGGCAAAGGCGGTTGAGAAAGGAGCCGGGATCAAGCTGGATCCTAAAAAGCTCAAGCCCCCAGTGGAGACACCCTCCAAGATCTGGGCCGCGGCCACTAATTACAAGAGAGGCAGTACGGGCCTGGAGCAAGCACGCGGCAGAGGAACCGGGGGAGAGGCCACTCCGGAAGAAATTTTAGAGAGAACTTTCTTAAAGCCACCGTCAGCGATTATCGGGCCGGAGGAAGAAATTATTATCCCCAAAGGCTCTGAGACAATCTTCCCAGAGCTCGAGCTTTGCATTGTCATAGGGAAAAAGTCTCGGAACCTTTCAAAAGATCAGGCGTTGGAAGCAATCTTCGGCTATACGATTATCATTGACGTCACGGCGCGAGGTTACGGATCGGGAAAGGGACTGCCGGGAAGTCGCTGTGTACGCAAGGGTTTTGAGACCTTCGCCCCCATTGGACCATGGATCACGACCAAAGACGAGATCCCGGATCCGCAGAACCTGTTCATGCGTCTTTGGGTCAACGGCGAGCTTCGGCAGTCAGCCAGAACGGATGCCATGGTCAACGGCGTCGCCGAGCTCGTAAGTTATCTCTCGCAGGTCACTACCCTCTATCCCGGCGACCTAATAGCCACTGGCAACCCTGACTCGCCGGCCTTTCAGAAACAGCTTATGCCGGGAGATACCCTAAAAGCGGAGATCGAAGGGATCGGGGCAATGAACCTGGGTGTGAGGAGAGCAGATTAAGGAGGGATTCATGACCGCCGCATAGGCATAGGAGGTTGCTTATGAAAACTCATCGCAAAGTAGTGCTGGGAGTAGCTATGGCTTGTGTTTTAGGCTTTTCTTCTGCGGCATCAGGCCAGCGCCTAGGGAAAAATATCGACGAAATAGTGCAGTTGGCCAACAAAGAGAAGAATGTCCGTGTTGCCACCTCCTGGGAACCCCAAAACGAACCGCTGCTCCTCAAAGGCTTTTATCAAAAGTACCCTGGCATCAAAGTGACGAATACCCGCATCAGCGGTATTGAGACGAGGGAGCGAATCTTGAACGAAGCGCTCGCGGGAGTTGTCGACCACGACCTGGTCAATGTCTCGGGGGAGCTTAGAAATCAATACATTAAGGCTAGGATCCTGGCCGGCCCTGTTGAATGGCGCAAGCTGTTTCCCAAAGTGAAGGACGTTCATTTCAGTCCCGATGGTTACTTCGTTGCCAGCGGCTTTAGTAAGTACGTTATCACCTACAACCCCACCTTGGTTCCGAAGGACAAAGTGCCCAAGAAATGGGAGGATTGTCTGGACCCTTACTGGAAAGGAAAGCTGGTGGTCTTAACCCGTCCCAGGACATTCACGGGCCTTTATGCCGGCTGGGGTGAAGAGAAGATTGTCAACTACGCCCGTGCACTCAAGAACAATCAACCCATCTGGAAGAGCAGCCAATCAGGCGCTCTCACTCAGGTTGCGATTGGGGAATACCCGATGATCTGCGGCGTGGCTTACCACTCAACGAAAGACCTAATGGTCCGAGACCCCAAGGCCAGTATCGCCTTTTCAGTGCCCTCCGATCTCCCGATTCAGATCGGCGAGGCGATGGCGATTATGAAGGGGGGAAAAAGTCCGAACTCGGCTTTGCTTTTAGCCGGCTGGTTGGTGACGCCGGAAGGGCAAAAGAATATGCATTTGGAGGGAAGGGACTCGCCTTTTGTCGAGGGGACCGAGTCCGAGGAACTTCTCAAGAAGCACGGTGCTAAGCCTATCTGGGAGGGTTGGGACGTGCTTGAGCACGAGGCGCAGATGGCGCGAAAGATTACTGCGGCCTGGGGCTTTCCCAAAGCAAAAAATTAACTTTAACGTCTCGAAGACCTAATGCGAACGATCGCAATCCCACATCCAAACTTCCAAGTCCTCCTGGGCCGTTTCAGAGGAAACGTAATTCCGTTTGCCCTGACGGCTTTTCTACTCTTCCTGGTGATCATCCCTCTTGCTCGATTGCTCATGAGCAGCTTTCAATTGGGTCATCCGGCCATTCCTGAAGGATGGACACTCCAAAACTATGTAGCGGCCTACTCGATGCCGCTTTTCTACCAGGCTCTAGGGACGACAATTATCATCTCGGCCATAGGGACACTCATCACGCTTGCCATTGCCATACTGTTCGCGTGGCTGATTGAGCGCACGGATATGCCGCTGCGCAATCTTGCTTGGGCTTTAATTCTAATCCCGATGGCTATCCCCGGAGTCCTTTTTGCCCTCGGATGGGCGCTTCTTCTCGCCCCCAAGACGGGAGCTCTCAACCTGATCTTGCGCAGTGTCTTGGGAGCGCTGGGCTTTCAATTAACGGAAGGACCCCTAAACATCTACTCCGCGGGCGGGCTCATTTTTCTGGATGGTCTGCGCGGAGTAACAACGGTCTTCCTTATGGTGGTGGGTGCCTTCCGAATGATGGACCCAACCATGGAAGAGGCGGCACGGGTGGCCAAAGCCAACGGCAGGGGCGCCTTCTTTCACGTGACCCTGCCTGCTTTGATGCCCGCCGTTCTTACCGCTGCCATCTATTCCTTCATCTCAAGCATGGAATCGTTCGAAGGGCCACTGGCGATCGGGCTTCCGGCAGGCATCTTTGTTTTGAGCACACTGATCTATTTCACCACGCGTCTTCAGGCTCCTCTGGACTATGGCTTGGGGGCGGTGTTCGGCACGGTTTACATGGTCCTGATGCTTTTCCTACTGGCTGGGTATCGACGGGTGGTGCGCCACTCGGAGCGCTTTTCGACCATTACAGGCAAGGGGTTTCGTCCGCGGGTCATCTCTATAGGAAAATGGCGCTATGCAGCTCTGGGGATGTTTGTGGTCTATTTTCTCGTGACGGTTGGCGCTCCATTTATCATTCTACTCTGGGCTTCTCTGCTCCCGAGTTACAGAATTCCATCGTTCGAGGCGTTGAGCTTGGTTTCTCTCAGCAATTACATTCAGGTGCTCTCCATGCCCAAGGTCGGCTCGGTCATCTGGAACACCCTCTTGCTCATGGTTATTTCGGCAACGGCCACGATGCTGATGGCCTTTTTCGTTTCGTGGGTCATCGTGCGGACGGAGCTGCGCGGCAGGGGAGTTCTTGATGCGGTCACGTTCTTTCCCCACGCCGTTCCGGGCATTGTGATCGCGCTGGCCCTCATGATGGCCTACCTCAGCCCTCCTTTAAAATATCTTGGGATCTACGGGACGCTCTGGATTCTCGCGATGGGCTTCATCGTCAGTTACATCGCTTTTGCGACTCGATTGATGAACAGCGCTATCATTCAGGTTCAGAAGGAGTTGGAGCATGCGGCTTACGTTTGCGGCGCGACCCCTAGC
>JBOHVJ010000236.1:0-3146 GCA_050735075.1 Binatia bacterium | reverse complement strand
ACGTAGCCGGCGGAGGGAGACTATTTCTCAACTATGAATTTGCCCGGCCTGTCACCTCATCGCAGCAGCACACCAACCAGCTCGATCCTGAGCTTTTCCCCTTCGCCTACAATATCTTGAAAGATCCGCAAACGGGTAGAGAGGACGGCATCCTCAAACGTCCCAAGACTGATCCGTACATTATGCATACGCAGACCTCCACAGAGTACTGGCAGAAGAGAGGTGCCTTGGCTCATACGAACGGTAAGGGGAAGGACATCGCGCTGCCGAATAAGGCACGCATCTACACCATTGCCAGCGCGCAGCATAACACCCCATTCGGTTCACCACCGCGGAAGGGCAATTGCCAGCAGCTCACCAACCCCATGTCCATCGGCGATGCCCTGCGAGCGCTGATGGTGGCCATGGACCGTTGGGTAGAGGAGGGAGTCCCTCCGCCACCTAGTCAGACTCCCAGAGTCAAGGACGGGACATTGGTCCGTGCAGATCAAAACAGCAACGGCTTCCCTAAAATTCCTGGAGTCCGATACACTGGCCTTTACAACCGCCAGCTCTTCTTAGACTATGGCCCAAATCTCACTCGTGGAAGGATCGACGTTCATCCTCCAAAGCAGATAAAAAACGGCACGTACACCATCCTGGTGCCCAAGGTAGATGCGGACGGCAACGAGATAGCGGGGATTCGACTGCCGTCGATTCGCGTTCCCCTGGCCACTTACACCGGCTGGAATCTCCAACGTCAGGGGCTGGCGGAAGATGAGTTGTGTGCCTTGCTCGGCTCCTATATCCCCTTCCCCAAGTCAAAAGAGGAAAGGGAGAAGACGGGTGACCGTAGGCTATCTATTGAGGAGAGATACAAAGATCATGCCGACTATATTCAAAGAGTAAGCCGAGAGGCAAGAGCCATGGTCGAGGAGAGACTGCTTCTGCCCGAGGACGCCGAGCGGATCATCGGGGAGGCAAAGAAGAACACAACCTTCGCGGAGAAAAAGACTCAATAGCCCCCTTTTATTTAAAGGAAGCTCACCCTGGAGGCTCTCTTTTGAACTTATTTCGCTATCCCGTTACTTGGATCACTTCCAGACCGTACTTTCGGGCCCCATCAAGTTGGCGCTCATCGGAGGTGACGAAGGGAAGGGATCTTCCGGTAGAATCCCTGACGATAGCGGCAGACGCAAGGTGGATGGCATCAAGGGTCCGCACTCTAAGGTTCAAAACGATCTCTTCTGCCCTTGCCAGGACTGAAGGTGTAACCTCTACCAACTCCCAAAAATTGCGATCCTGTTTAATTCGGAAAAGAATGGCGGTATAATTCCGTCCAGATAATTCTTTTTGTCCATAGCGTCGTGTGAGAGCAGAAAAAAGCTCGATAGGCATCATGGAAGAGGAAAGAACCCTGTAAATTCTCAGAAGCCTCCGCACTTCAAGAGTTCCCTTTTCTCTAACATAACGCTTCACTAAGGCGCTTGTATCGAAGTAGGCCCATGGAAGCCCGTTCACAGCGTCCGCTCCCTATCCTCCTGGACTGTTCTTGAAAGCGGTTTTCCGGCGATACGACGGGGCTTCCAGGGAGGGAGGGGTTTATGTTTTGCGGCCGGACGGAGAAGTCCGGACTGTTCAAGTTTGATGACAATCGAAGCCACGTTCGCTCTTTCCCCCAGTGGACTGATGACTGCAATCGGCTTCCCGCGCTCTGTCAGTATGACCTCTTCGCCATCTCTTACCGCCCTTATAGCCTTTGAGAACCTCTGGTTAGCCTCTCTTAATCCCATTCGCATAAGCGTCTCCCTCTTTGTAGTAACATTACTACATACATCGTCGTCTTTCGTCAAGAGATGGGCGCAAAAAGAAGTCAGAACGGAGTGAAGGGTCTCACTGCAGAGTGAGATGTAACTGTTTTGCGAGAACTTTAAAGCCCTCGAGTCCTGAGAGCCTCCGGGTTCACCACCGACGCAGGAATCTCTCCTTTGAGAACGGCTGCGACATCGCGGGCAGCCTGGAGGATGACCCCGGCTATGGACTCCTCGGAGTTGGCTGCCGTATGGCCTGTTATAATAATGTTGTCAAGTTTATAGAACGGGCTGTTGGTGGGGAGTGGCTCAGGGTCCGTTACATCCAACCCCGCGCCGGCAATTTTCTTTTCTGCCAGCGCTTTATAAAGCGCCTTAAAGTCTACAATAGGACCCCGCGCTGCATTGATCAGATAAGCGGTAGGTTTCATCAAAGCGAGCTTCTCAGCATTAATCAGACCCTGGGTCTCAGTTATCAGGGGCGCATGAATCGTGACAAAGTCCGCTATCTTCAAAAGATCTTCCAGACCGAGCATCTTGACACCCATCTGCGAGCCCTTCTCGGGACTCACGAGGGGATCAAAGGCGATAACCTCCATGCCGAAGGCCTGAGCCTTTTTCGCCACAGAGCTGCCAATGCGGCCAAGTCCGACGATTCCCAGAGTTCTTCCTTCCAAGCGGTAAACCGGACCACGGAGCCTCGTCATCTCGGGTTTACCTTCATCTGTCCAGCGACCGGCGCGAACCAAATCCCACACCCTCACGATCCCGCGCGACAAAGCCAGGATCAACGCCATGGCGTGATCGGATACCTCCGGGACGGAAACGCCGGGGACATTGGTTATGATTATTCCTCTGGCAGTCGCTGCATTGACATCGATCTTATCGACCCCGACACCAGTCTTACTGATGATGCGGCAGCGCTGCAGTCCGTTCACGACCTTTGGAGTGATCATCGCCCGGCCATGGATGATCATGCCGTCCGCATCTCTGCCAACCTGGATCACCTCATCCTCTGTTCTGGGACTGGCCAGTGTCAGCGCAGCTTCAGCGCCGGAAAGGATTTGCTCCAATTCCACCAGCGGCATTTTCGCCTTCCCACAAAAAACCACCTTGTAGCGACCCATTGATTCCTCCGGATTAAATGAACGCTAAGCCCTTGGCGCTCAGCGCAATGCGCCAACTTGCGCTAACGCTGACTCTCATAGAGACGCTTGATGAAACCGCTCTTGTCAAGCTCCGCGATAAAGCTCGGATCCATGAACTCTTCCGGCTTGCGGCCGCGGATCTCCGGCCGGGTGGCCGCGACGTACTCGTAGGTGGCCTCCAGCCCCCTCATGATCGGATATGGTACGG
>JBOHVJ010000235.1:0-5786 GCA_050735075.1 Binatia bacterium | reverse complement strand
GACGAGATCTCCTCGTTGCCTCGTTGAGAAGTTCGGCCTAGACGGAAGATAGGAGAAAGTGGTAAAGATAGACTCATCGAAAGGAGGAAAAGCGATGGCAGTCAGCGCAGTGACGGAAAGTAATTCCCTAGAGAGGTACATCGGAGAGATCCGCGCCATCTGGGGCGACGGGAAAGACCCTCAACTCCCTTTCAAAGTCAAGGCTCTAATGGAAAAACTCTTTGCCTCAACCAGACCAGATGATCCGTGGATGGCAGAACTGATCCGAGAGGCTAAACCGGCAAGAGAGCTTTATCGTGACCCGGACTATGGCTTTATCCAGATGGGGCATGTTCATCAGAAGGCACATGGCAACACACCGCATGACCACGGTCCCTGTTGGGTAGTCTATGGCGCCTATACCGGAGTGACCGAGATTACGCTTTATCGGCGCACCGACGATGGTAAAGAACCCGGACGGGCAACGCTAGAAAAGAAAGAGCTGCATCGGCTTTCCCCGGGCGTCGTCTATCCCTACCTTCGGGGAGACATCCACTCGACCCATGCTGCCGAGACCCCGGCCGTGGTGTTCCGCTTTCTGAGTTATGATCTGGAGAAAGTAGAGAGGTATCGCTATAATCTAGAAAAGGGGACGGTGACTCGAGTCTAGCCTCGTGGCTTAGACACCCCCTCACCCTTTCCTCTCCCCCTGGCAGGGGGAGAGGATTAAGGTGAGGGGCGCTTCATGATTTGTATCGCCGAGCACAGTAACGACCATGATCACGATCTTAAGTAGCGTAAACCATGGACGATAGGGAGATTTACTTCGAGCAGATCCGCTCCAGCGGTTGTCTTTCGTATTTTCTGAACTGTAACACAGAAAAGCTCTGCCTGGTTATCGACCCGGAGGTCGGTAAGGTCGAGGAGTATCTCGGCTGGGCCAAAAGCCTATCCTCTCGGCTCCTCTACGCGATAGACACGCACACCCATGCCGATCACAACTCGGCGTGCAAAATCCTAAAGGATAAGGTCGGCGCCAGGGTGGTCATGCATCGAGCCTCAGATGCCCCCTACGTAGATATCAGAGTGGAGGAGGGGACTATAGTCCACTGCGGCGAGATCGCTATCAAAGTCCTTCACACCCCGGGCCACACAGAGGACAGCACCTGTCTTCTCTTCGAAGACCGTCTCTTTACCGGCGACACTCTGTTGATCGGAGGATGTGGAAGGACAGATCTCCTTGGAGGCAATGCCGAAAAACAGTATGAGAGCCTGCAAAGATTAGTCTCTTTAGGTGACCATATCCGCGTCTTTCCCGCGCACGACTATCGCCAGGCTGTCTCGACCCTAGGCGATGAGAAGAAGAATAACCCCAGGATGCTCCTCCCTTCGAAGGAAGAGTTTGTCCATTTCATGACCTCCCGCCAGCCGCCCCTGCCGCGCAAGTTCCATTCCTCCCTGGAATGGAACCGCTCGCCGATCCAAGGCACTCAACGTGGATTCGGCGAGGGGATTTGAATAGTGAGCAGTGAGCCTCACTCCTCACGGCTCACTTATATAATACGCTTCCACCGCTGGTTTATAAGCCCTGGGCAACCAAAGAGGCCGGCGCAGATTTCCCGGACCCGGTGCCGCACGAGTCATCTGAAGCCATCGCTTATAGACTTCATGCGCCTTATTCGTATCAACAAAGATGTCTCCGTAACGGTCTTCAGGTCCCGCCCTTTCCACTCGCACCTTCTGATGCCAGCAGTGCTGGCCACTGATGAAATCAGGCTGTACAGGGAAGGTAAGGTTTTGATGGACTCCTCCGTCTTCCCACCAGATGCGCTCCGAGTCCGGATCCTCACTTTTGAAAGGTCGAATACCATGCATCTGCCGCATCATCCACCTTCCCGGCTCCAGTTGTCTTAGGTCGACCAAGGCCGTTGACCAACGTTCGCCACCGAGATCCTCTTTGAGTCGCCACCGACCGAGATGATGAGAGCAGGCAACGACTCCCGGTCTGATCCCCTCCGTGACCCAGACCTTGTCCACGAAATAGCCGATCTCCGTTTGGACTTTGAGTAGATCTCCGCTCCGAACGCTTAGTCTCTCGGCATCTCTGGTATGGAGCCAGATGGGATTTATATGTGAGATCTCGTAGAGCCATTTGGCATTTCCAGAGCGAGTATGGATCAGAGTAGGCAACCGAAAGGTAGGGAGAAGCAACATCTCTCCCTTCGTCTGGTCGATCTTGTCTCGGTGAACATGGCTCTTGATGTAGCCGGGGAGCGCATACTCCGGCCACTTCCACTCCTTTAGGGTCTTTGAATAGAATTCCAGTTTGCGTGAAGGCGTAGGAAAGCCGACGCAAGGAGTGCCGGCGATTTCAACCCCAATGGGTGTGCCTCCCTTTGTAATAACTTTACTCAGTGGGTTTACCTCGGTCGCCTCTAAGTCTGATGCTTTAAGCCTATTCTCGTGGGTGCGATAGACATTCTCCTCTATCAGGAAGGCCCCATACTTGCGCATATATTCTAGCGGCGTAAGACCTTCCTTGGACGCCGCTTCCGGAAGACCTGGAACGCTATTTTCAAAGATCCAGCGATAGTATTCCTCGACAGTCAGTTTTTTGCCCGGTTGATACGGAGACTCAAAATATTCACGGATGCCTAGAGAGCCATCGGGATCAATGCGCCAGGACAGCTCGATCCAAAACTCGTCCTCCTCCCAGACCTCGCCCAATCCGGCTTCGCGGTGCGCCTCATAAGTAAAGTTAAATTTTCTGCCCTGCCTTTCCAGAGCCACACGCAGAACCGGCTGGCGAAACCCGATCCAGCGCGCCGAATGGGTCTCCTGACTCATGAGATCGTGTCTTTCCGAGGCATGGCCCATGGGGAGTACGTAGTCGGCAAACCATGCGGTCTCGCTCCAGATCGGAGTGAGGCAGGCATGGCGCTCAACTTTCCTTTCGTCGGTTAAGACCTCGATCCAGCTCATTCCATCGGGATTGGTCCAGACAGGATTGTAGACGCGAGTGAAATACATCGCGAGCTTTCCCCTTCCCTCTTTAAGGAAGTGGGGCAGGAGAAAGCTCATCTCAAAAAAAGCTAAGGGATACTCGCGCGGCAGGAGCAGCTCATTCCAGACCTTTGCCGGAGGCGGCATCATGGGGGGAGCGGGGACAAACTTGTTCCAGGCGTTCGGTGCGGTACCGCCAGGAGTGCCAACCGCACCGACTAAAACAACCAAAAACTCCAAGGCACGGGCCACCTGCCAACCACCCAGATTGCCGGCTGCAGCATTGCGCCAGACATGCGTGGCCAGCGCCGAACCGGCCCGACCGATCTCGCGCGCCACCTCGATTATGAGACGGGCCGAAACCCCTGATTCCTTCTCGGCGAACTCCGGCGTGCAGCAGCTATAGATCTCCTTGAGAAGCCCTACGAATGTCTCAAAGGTTTGAGGTTTGTCCGGATGTTCCTCGTGCAGGAACTCATCCCAGTTCACCCACTGCCTTACAAAATCGCGGTTGTAGAGATCCTCTTTCAGGATCACGTAGCACATCGCAAGAAGAAGCGCCGCCTCACTGCCCGGCCAGGGAGAGAGCCAGTAATCAGCCATGGAGGCCGTATTGGAGAGGCGGGTGTCAATGACGCAGATTTTTGCGCCGCCCATTTTCCCGTCCATGATTCTCTGGGCGTGCGGGTTGAAATAGTGGCCAGACTCCAGATGGGAACTCAAAAGGAGGATGAAGCGAGCACTGGCATGGTCCGGGGAGGGACGGTCCATTCCATGCCAGAAGGCATAGCCGGCGCGGGCTGAGGCCGAACAGACGTTGGTGTGGCTGTTGTGGCCGTCGATCCCCCAGGCATGGAGGATCCTCTGATGATAGATTAGCTCATGGCCAGGACGCCCGACATGGTACATGATCTCAGTGCGGCGATCCTCCTGAAGGGCCTTGCGGATACGTCCAGCAATGTCATCCAAAACCTCATCCCAGCTAACCCTCACCCACTCCCCCTCTCCCCGCTTGCCGATCCGTTTTAGCGGGTAAAGAATCCGCTCCGGGTCGTTGACTTGGTTAATGGTTGCCGGTCCCTTGGCGCAGTTCCGACCTCGGCTTCCGGGATGGGCGGGATTGCCCTCGAATTTACGTATGCTCAGCCTCTCTCTATCTACATAGGCAAGAAGACCACAACCGGCCTCACAATTGAAGCAAACTGTGGGAATGAGACTGTAGCGTTTTTCGATCCTCTTGGGCCAATGGGCAGGGTCATACTCCATCCAGTTATCCCACTGCTCGGAAGGAGGATAGCTTGCCAGGCCTTCTTTAGGAGGTTCCAATCCCGCTGCTACAGGATGGAGGGGCTGAAAATTTTCCCTCATGCTGTCATCCCTCATCAACTGAGCGGAACCGCCTGGCCCGCTTTAATCCAAAGATCCTCAAAGAGCCAAAGTCCTACCAGAGCGAAAACTGAGGCCGACACAGAAGGGATATAAGTCGCTCCATCCTGAAAACCAGACCAGAGAAGGAGAATGATAGGAAGCAACACACCCAGACCAATGACGAGGCCCCAAAAACTTCCGCATAAGGAGCCTTTCTTTAAAAGGTCTGTCGCTCTTTTCACGTCCTCGCTGACATGGGTGAATGACACCTCTCCCAGAATCATGGCAAGACTGAAAATAAGGGAGCCGCCAAGGATTTTACCCAGTACCTCCATGACGCTTGAGTCTGCGTGAAAAATGGCGCCAGAAATCATCAGTATCGCCGTACCTGCCGTGATGGCCTGGGCGAGCAGGTGCCAGAGAAAGAGCGGACTCTGCCAGAGATCTCTCCCCTTTGCTTGGGCAAAGAGAAAAGCGGAGTAACCGGCAGAACCAACAGCAAAGAGCGCAGTGGACCAATAAAGAACCTTGGGAACTGAGCCACTGGCGAAGCCGATGAAAAGCCAGAGGACGGCCAGGAGACCGTAGAGCATGAGAATATAGCCTCCCCATACAAGCCAGGATTTGAGATTCGGTTTAGTTAGAAGGTAATAAAACCTTTCCGGCCGTTTCAGATCGAATATGAGAAGAAAAATGGTGATTCCTATAAAAAGCAGTGCCAAGACTGGACTTACAAGGTTAAAGAGCAGTGTTTCCCCTTGGTAGCCAAGATTCAAAAGAAAAGCCGCAACAAGGAGCACGCCAGCAGCGATCGACTTGGTCCAGAGATAGGAAGCGATCATTCTCCCCCAGAGCTGCGGATGCGGCACGTCATAAACCTCTCGTGCTGCGTCCGGGATAGGCTTTTCTTTCTTCTCCTTTAGTAAAGCATACAGATCCTCACCGGGATGTTTCTCTGCCCAGAAATAGGTGCTCTGGGGTTCTATCATTGTGGGTTGCAGGAGATCTCCATCCACACCCACGTAAAAGAGCTTTGGTTTGGTTCCCTTTTCCGGCTTGCGCATGCTGACTTTTTGCGTAGCCACGATCTGACTTATCTTGCTCGCCGGATCATCCAGATCTCCGGCAATGATCGCCTGCACTGGACAGACGATGACACAGGCGGGCTCCAGCCCTACCTCTACTCGGTGGGCGCAGAAATTACACTTCGCTGCAGTTTGCGTATTAGGATCAATATAAAGGGCATCGTAGGGGCAGGCCTGCATGCAGGATTTACAGCCGATGCAGAGTTCACTATCAAAATCAACGATGCCATCCGGCCGGCGGAAAAGGGCGACGGTGGGACAAATTTCGATGCACGGCGCATCGTCACAGTGGTTGCATCTCAGGACAGCAAAGTGACGTTTGGTATCGGGGAACTCACCCTTCTCGATGTA
>JBOHVJ010000234.1:0-2820 GCA_050735075.1 Binatia bacterium | reverse complement strand
CAACCAGGTATCCGGGCGACTCCCTCCCGGGATAACGCCGGTCCTGGGATCGGATGCTACCGGTGTAGGTTGGGTCTTTCAGTACGCTTTGGTAGATGAAAGTGGGAGACATGATCTGGCTCAACTACGAAGTCTGCAAGACTGGTATCTCCGTTATCAGATTGCCAGCGTCGAGGGGGTGGCAGAGGTAGCTAGCTTGGGAGGTTTCGTCAAGCAGTATCAGGTCAATCTCGACCCCAACAAGCTTTCAGCCTACCGTATCCCGGTAAAGACGGTCGTGGACGCCATCCGCATGAGTAACAACGACGTAGGAGGGAGATCCTTAGAGCTGAGCGGCGCCGAGTACATGGTCCGAGGAAGAGGCTACGTGCGGTCGATCAAGGATCTTGAGACGATCAGTCTGGGGATGAATAACGGGACTCCGATCCTTCTTAGGGACATTGCTCAGATCTCTTTGGGGCCCGACATGCGTCGAGGCTTAGCAGAGCTGGATGGGAAGGGAGAGGTGGTTGGCGGGATCGTGATTATGCGCTATGGAGAAAACGCTCTGAAACTGATTAACCGGGTTAAAGAAAAGCTCAAAGAGATTGGTCCCTCTCTCCCTCCTGGTGTCAAGATCGTAACCACATATGATCGTTCCGAACTTATCCAGAGATCGATAGCCACTCTGAAGGAAAAGCTCATCGAGGAGAGCATCATAGTCGGCCTGGTGAGCCTAATCTTTCTCTTCCACGTGCGTAGCGCTCTGGTGGCCATTTTGACCCTGCCAATTGCGATCCTTCTATCCTTTATCAGCATGTACTATCTCGGCCTTACCTCCAACATCATGTCCTTGGGGGGCATCGCTATCGCTATCGGCGCCATGGTGGATGCGGCTATAGTCATGGTGGAGAACGCCCACAAGAGGCTGGAGCGGTGGGAAAGAGAGGGACAAAAGGGCGACCGGCTTCAGGTTATCATTGAAGCTGCCAAGGAAGTGGGTAAGCCCCTTTTCTTTGCCCTTCTCATCATCACGGTTTCCTTCCTTCCCGTCTTCACCCTTGAGGCCCAGGAGGGAAGGCTCTTTCGCCCATTGGCTTTCACCAAGACGTTTGCGATGTTTTTCGCCTCTTTCCTCTCCATTACCCTGGCGCCGGTTCTGATGGTCCTTCTGATTCGGGGAAGAATATATCCGGAGGCAAAAAATCCAGTGAGTCGCGTTCTCATTGCCCTCTATCATCCTGTAGTACAAACCGTGCTGCGCTTTAGAACAATTACAGTACTCTTAGCTCTATTGATGCTGGCTCATACAGTGCCGGTTTTTCAAAAGCTTGGCTCGGAGTTTATGCCGCCGTTAAACGAGGGGATGATTTTTTACATGCCCACCACTCTTCCTGGCATCTCCGTGACAGAGGCCGGAAGGCTCCTTCAAATTCAGGACCGGATCTTAAAGACGTTCCCTGAGGTGGAGCGGGTCTTCGGTAAAGCGGGGAGGGCCGAGACTCCGACCGATCCTGCGCCGTTCAGCATGATGGAGACTACGGTCACGCTCAAACCTGAGGCTCAATGGCGCAAAGGAATGACCTGGGAAAAGCTAGTGGACGAGATGGATCGGGCGCTTAGGCTTCCCGGAGTTGCCAATGCCTGGACCATGCCGATAAAAAATCGTATCGATATGCTCTCTACCGGTATCCGGACCCCTGTAGGCATCAAGATCTTTGGTCCGGACCTAAAAAAGATCGAGGAGATTGGTAAACAGTTGGAAGGGGTTGTTCAAGCGGTTCCCGGGACAAGAACAGTTTTTGCGGAACGGGTAACTGGTGGCTATTATCTCGACATCAACATCCGTCGTGAAGAGATCGCCCGTTATGGCCTCATGATCGGCGATGTTGGGATGCTCATCGAGGCTGCGATCGGGGGAGAAAGCATCTCCACCACCGTCGAAGGAAGGGAGCGTTACCCCATCAATGTGAGATATGCGCGCGAGTTGCGGGAGGATATCGAAAAGCTCAGGCGTGTTTTGGTTCCGGTTTCTAATGGAGCGCAGGTCCCGTTGGGCCAGCTAGCAGATATCCAAACCGCTACCGGTCCGGCCATGATCAAGAACGAGGAAGGCCAGCTCGTGGGATACGTTACGGTTGATATGGCAGGAAGGGATATTGGGAGTTATGTCGAAGAGGCAAAAAAGGTCGTGGCAGAAAAGATTAAACTCCCTCAAGGATATACCCTTTCTTGGAGCGGACAGTACGAATACATGCAGCGAGCCAAGGAAAGACTTATCTATGTCGTTCCCCTCACGGTTCTTATTATCTTTGTCCTTCTCTATCTGAACTTTCAATCGGTCGCTAAGAGCTTGATTGTTCTTCTGTCTGTCCCGTTCTCCCTTGTAGGAAGCATCTGGCTCCTCTACCTGCTAAGCTATAATCTTAGCGTGGCTGTTTGGGTGGGAATCATCGCCCTTGCGGGTGTGGCGGCGGAGATTGGAGTGGTCATGATCGTCTATATAGACGCGGCTTATGAGAAGAGGGCGCAAGAGGAAAAAGAGATGACCTTGAGAGATCTCTTCGAAGCGGTCATCGAGGGAGCGGTTCAAAGAGTTCGTCCAGTCATTATGACGGCTACCGCGATCATAGCTGGCCTCCTTCCCATCATGTGGACCGGTGGCACCGGGGCAGATGTCATGAAACGGATTGCAGCGCCCATGATTGGGGGGATGATAACTGCCACGATCCTGACCTTGGTTGTCATTCCTGCTATCTACGTACTGTGGAGGGGTTGGGGATTGAGAAGCCCATCCATTAACAAGGGAGAGGTCGGTCACAAACCAGAAGGCTGGACTCT
>JBOHVJ010000233.1:0-3051 GCA_050735075.1 Binatia bacterium | reverse complement strand
CCGTTAGATTGGACCACCCAATAAGTCTCCAAAAAAGCAGTATGTGTCCCCTTTTCTCTTTTAAGGTATAGGAAAAGGAGTGCAATCCATCATGGAGCGAACTCATCTGATCGTTGTCCGGCACGGTGAAACGACATGGAACGCGGAGGGAAGATGGCAGGGGCATCTCGACAGCCCACTGACCACCGGAGGCATGAAGCAGGCCCAGGCCTTGGCTAAGCGTCTTATGAATCAATGCTTCAGCGCTCTTTACACCAGTGACCTGGGCAGGGCCTATCAGACTGCTCAAATCATTGCCGCTACGACCGGCCATGGCCTCGTTTCTGATGAGAGACTGAGGGAGCGACATCTCGGCATCTTCCAAGGACTACGCAGTGAGGAGATAAAGACGGTCTATCCAGAGGAATACCAGGTCTACACGAGCAGAGATCCAGATCACGCGATTCCAGGAGGTGAGAGCCTGCGCCAACAGGTGGAGCGAAACATCGGCTGCCTTGAGGAGCTAGCCCGCAGGCATTTAGGGGAATCTATTGTTGTGGTGACTCATGGAGGCGTTCTCGGCGGCTTGTTCAGGCATACGCTTTCCATCCCGTTCCAAGCTCCTCGGCGCTTCGAGTTCATGAATGCCAGCTTCAATGTGTTCACCTATGGGGAAAGATACTGGACCGTGCAGACATGGGGCGATGTCAGCCATTTGGATGCGGACATGGATTAATCGCTCCAGTTGAGCTTGTCGTAGTCACCCAAGGAATGGTGATCGCTGCAGCCACGGACTTCTTCCCCGTAACCGGGTACAGCTCAATAGCAGCCTTGGTTTCCTCGCCCGGAGGACGTATTGGATAACGGCTTTTCCATGCCTTGATCCGAAGCCTCCGGTGTACTATTGCCTTGTCAGACGACCCCAACTTGCGTAAAATCCAGCTAATTTTTCGGCGGTAGGCGAAGCTTATGCCCCGAATTTTCGATAACATCGAGCAACAGCTTCTTCCCGCGCTGCAGGAAACCCTCGGCCTGTCGAGCCGCTCTGACTTCTGCGTAGGCTATTTCAACCTGCGTGGCTGGAAACAGATTGATTACTACATTGAGCAGTGGGCCGGTGGCGAAGGCCGCTGCTGCCGTCTCCTCGTGGGTTTATTTGCGGCGATAATGTCTCGGATTTTACTTGATTGACCCCGTTTATTATGTCGCGCCCCCATAGGAGAAAATCGAAAGGAATCTTGACCTGGCCCGAGGGTGAGCGACCCCGCGAACGATTGTTGCGATTGGGGCCTATCGGGATCAAATTGCTGGATCATGTCATTATAGGTGGTGAGCATACTTTCAGTTTTGCCGATAGCGGCATGATGGATGAAATTGCTTTATCTAGAGCGACCGCATAAGGACCCTTGCAGAGACTAGGCTATGCCGAAATCTAGGAGGCAGGTTACACACGTCATTGACCGCATGATTGTGACCGTACGCGGTCAAAAGGTGATTTTGGACCGTGACCTTGCAGCGCTTTACGGCGTTCCGACCTTTCGCTTTAATGAGGCCGTGAAACGCAACCGTAGACGTTTTCCCGATGACTTCATGTTCCAACTCACCGCTAAAGAGTTCGCTGCTTTGACATCGCAAATTGCGATATCAAAACCCGGCCGCGGGGGTCGGCGAACACTACCCTATGCTTTTACCGAACACGGGGCCGTCATGGCCGCGAACATTCTCCGGAGCGAAAAGGCCATCCAAATGAGTGTTTTTGTCGTGCGGGCCTTCGTGAAGATGCGCGCCATGCTTGTAGCCCAAAAGGACTTGGCTAGCAAACTGGCGGCTCTGGAGAAAACGCTGACGAGGAGGCTGAACCTTCATGAGCGGGTCATATCCGACATCATCCAGCAGATCATGTCTTTGCTGAATCCTCCGCTGGAACCCGAGCCGCCAAGAAAGCAGATCGGATTCCATGTTCGGGAAAGGTCGGCGACCTACAAACGGGCCAGCATAAAGGCACAGCCATGACGCCGGAACAGAAACAGGAATTGATACGTCTTCTTGAAGCGGGTGAAGAACTATCGCCCGAATGGGCCCGCCTCCTCTTTCCGCCAGAGAAGCGGGAGTATGAGCTGGTTTACCACGGCAAGGACCGCGAAGAAGACATCATCGCCGACACGCTGGCGGTGCCGCTTCAGCCCGTCCGTACCTTTGGTAAGAACGACGGCAACGGCTGGCAGAACATACTTATCTTTGGCGACGAGACCGAGGCTTATGCCCCGAATTTTCGATAACATTGAGCAATCCCTTCTCCCCGCGCTGCAGGAGACCCTCGGCCTGTCGAGCCGCTCTGATTTCTGCGTAGGCTTCTTCAATCTGCGCGGCTGGAAACAGATTGATTCCTATATTGAGCAGTGGGCCGGTGGCCCGGATCGCTGCTGTCGCCTGCTCGTAGGAATGCAAAGACTGCCACAAGAGGAGCTAGCAACTGCGCTCAGCATTACCCAGCGGGACGGCGAGATCGATAATCAGACAGCACTTCGGATCAAAAAGAAACTGGCCGAAGAGTTTCGTAACCAACTTACTATTGGCATCCCCACGAATGAGGACGAGGCCGGCTTACGTCGGCTTGCGGCGCAGATCAGGGCCAAGAAAGTAGTCGTCAAGCTATTCCTGCGGCATCCCCTCCATGCAAAGCTCTACCTCCTCTTTCGCCCAGACCCAATTAGTCCAATTGTGGGCTACTTGGGGAGCAGCAATCTGACCTTTGCTGGTCTATCTCACCAAGGCGAACTCAATGTGGATGTCCTGGATCACGATGCCTGTCAGAAGTTGGCAAGATGGTTTGAGGATCGCTGGAACGACTGCTGGTGTCTGGACATTTCGGACGAGCTGGCAGAAATCATTGAGGAGAGCTGGGCGCGTGAAGAGCCGCTCTCCCCCTATTACATCTATGTAAAGATGGCCTATCACTTGGCCGAAGAAGCGCGCCATGGCCTGTCTGAATTCCGAATCCCGCGCGATTTCGGCAACAGGCTTCTGGAGTTCCAGACCGCAGCGGTCAAAATTGCGGCACACCACCTCAAC
>JBOHVJ010000232.1:0-9559 GCA_050735075.1 Binatia bacterium | reverse complement strand
TAGATCGCCACGGCCTTGAGCCCCAGCTTCCAAGCCTCGTTGTAGGCCTGCATGATCTCCTCTACGGTCACATCGCTCGGCATGTTGATGGTTTTAGAGATCGCGCCGGAGATAAAGGGTTGAACTGCCCCCATCATCCTCAGATGGCCCAGGTAATGGATTGAGCGGCTGCCATTGGCTGGCTTGAAGGCGCAGTCAAAGACGGAGAGGTCTTCATCCTTCAGATGGGGCGCGCCCTCGATGGTCTCATGCTCATCAATGTACTCCACGATCTCCTGAATCTGTTTTAAGTCATAACCAAGCCTCTTTAGGGCGCGCGGCACCGTATTGTTGACGATCTTTAAAAGGCCACCCCCCACGAGTTTCTTGTACTTGATAAGAGCGATATCTGGCTCTACCCCGGTAGTATCGCAGTCCATCATAAAGGCAATTGTCCCGGTTGGGGCCAGGACCGATATCTGAGAGTTTCTCACTCTGACCTTTTCCCCTACTTCACAGGCGAGGTCCCATACCTCTCTGGCAGCAGTAAGGAGATCTAGAGGGACGTGAGAGGTAGGGATCTTATACGCATGGGATCGATGTTTGTTCAGCACCCGAAGCATCGGCTCTCGGTTAACGGAGAACCCGGTAAAGGGGCCTATCCTGTCGGCTATGTGAGCGGACTGGAGATAGCCTTCCCCGGACATAAGGGCCGTGATCGCAGCGGCATATCCTCTGCCGGCATCCGAATCATAGGGAAGGCCCAAGGACATAAGCAAAGCACCAAGATTGGCATAACCCAAACCCAATTCGCGGAACGCATGGGCATTGGCCGCGATCTCGGGCGTAGGATAGGAGGCGTTATCTACCAGGATGTCCTGGGCCAAGATCATGATATCGACGGTCCGCCGCATTGCCTCTACATCAAAGACCCCATCCTCGCGCAGGAACTTAAGCAGGTTTAACGAAGCCAAGTTACAGGCGGAGTCGTCTAGATGCATGTACTCGGAGCAAGGATTGGACGCATTGATGCGTCCCGTGTTAGAGCAGGTATGCCAGTTATTGATGGTCGTATCAAACTGCATCCCAGGATCGCCGCAGAGATAGGTCCCCTCGGCAATCATACGGAGCAGATCCCGCGCCTTATAGCCCTCGCAGACCTCCCCTGTGGTGACATAGCGGGTCTTCCACTCCCGGTCATCAAGCACAGCTTGCATGAACTCATCGGAGACCCGCACCGAGTTATTGGCATTTTGGAAAAAGACACTCCCGTAGGCCGGCCCGTCTAGACTGGAGTCATACCCCGCCTCTATGAGGGCCCACGCCTTCTTTTCCTCCTCCACTTTGCACTTGATGAACTCCACAACATCCGGATGGTCCACATCAAGGACCACCATCTTTGCAGCGCGCCTGGTTTTTCCCCCGGACTTGATCACCCCGGCGGAGGCATCCGCCGCCTTCATAAAGGATACCGGCCCGGAGGCAGTGCCGCCGCCCGCCAGTTGCTCTTTGGAAGAGCGGATCTTGGAGAGGTTCACACCAGACCCTGAGCCTCCCTTAAAGATAATACCTTCCTTGCGGTACCAATCGAGGATAGATTCCATCGTATCGTTCACTGAGAGGATGAAACAGGCGGAGCACTGGGGCTTCCCCTCGATCCCACAGTTAAACCAGACCGGGCTATTAAAGCAGGCCTTTTGATGCACAAGGATATGTGTCAACTCATCAGCGAAGATCTGGGCATCCTCCTCGCTGGCAAAGTAGCCATCGGCCCTACCCCATGCAGTAACCGTATTCACCACCCGACCAATCAATTGGCGCGCACTATGTTCTCTCTGCGTGCTGCCTAAAGGACCACGAAAATATTTAGAGGCCACCACATTGGTGGCCATCTGAGACCAGAACTTAGGAATTTCCACATTGGTTTGCTCAAAGACCACCTTCCCTCTTTCATTAGCGATCGTCGCCGTGCGGATTTCCCACTCAACTTCATCATACGGGCTTATACCCGGCCGAGTGAAATGGCGGTCCAGCTTAAGCCCATTCTTTACACCCGGCTCTCTCTGAGTTACCTTTTCTTCCGTCATTTTCGACGCTGTGGTAGCCATTTTTCCCTTCTCTCCCTTCCTAAGACTCCCCTCTACATATTGTGTGGGTATTTGGTGAGCTGTACAATATGTTGTTATAAAGATTTACCAAACCCTTGTCAAGAAAAATTTGGCTCTACTGCGAAACATGTGGAAGCGCAGGGGGCCTGCCCCTCAGCGGGAGCCAATGGGCTTCTACTTTCCTGCTCCCGAACGCTTAAACTGATCGGTCTCCTGTCTCTGAGAAACTTTAGTGTCGGATGTCTCCCTTTCTTCGGAGCAGGCCCCCTGCGCCCTAGAAGGCTTGCGATTGCGAGGGGAGGTAAGCCCCGAAGGCCTGAGGAACCGAACGAGGAGGTTGGCACAGGCCCCTGATGGTTGGAGAACCCACCCTATGGGGTTGGAGGGGTGGCCCTCAAGGCACTGGCCCATTTCCTCAGGCAGGAGAGGCTTTCTTCCCCGAGCAAGGTGACGCCGAGAAACAGTGCCCCTGGAGTCCAAGGCGCCTTTGATGTAAGGTCGATAATTAATAATAAAATGGACAAAAAAGACTCCCAGCTAGAAAAACTGGGGAACATCCTTGAGAAATCTCTCAAGAGATTGGATCCATCCGATAGGTTAGTGGAATACGGGGTGTGGCCAATCTGGAATGAAATTGTGGGCCCCACCATTGCCCGCAATGCACAGCCCGACAAGATCCGCCACGGCACCCTTTTCGTGAAGGTCACAAGCCCCACGTGGATGCAGCAACTCCAATATATGAAGGAGATGATATCGGAGAAGCTCAATCAGAGCTTAGGAGCAGAGGTGATAAAAAACATCTTCTTCTATGTCGGAAGACTAGAGCCGGAAGTCCCCGCGTCGAGGACCAAAGACCATCCTGCGCCGAGCCTCTCTTCATCTGAACCAAAGATCGATGAGGAGCATCTGAGCTCCATCAAGGATCCGGAAATCCGCCGGGCCCTGAGAAGACTTTTTGCCGCCAACTCCAGAAAGAAAAGATAGAGACAGAGATTAGCGCCCTGCAAGAACGGCTCTCATTTCTGAGGTGTATTGCCGCTCTTCCGTGTACACGACAAGGGGCGGCATAATCTTAAGCTCTCTCCTGCCACCCCTGAGCCCCTCCGCCAGGATAAGAGTCGCTGCGGACCCTGCAAAGGAGTGAACTAGCCTAAGGCGTTTCGGTTCTATGTCCTCCTCTCTCATCGTTTGCAGGAGATCTACTGTGCGCGCGGCCGGATAGACCAAGGACATCCTTCCTCGGCGCCGCAGCAAATAGGATCCGGCACGAAGAAAATCCCTGAGGCACCCCTTGATTTCATGACGTGCGACGCGCCTTTCCACGTCTGGGTTGATCCTGCCGCTTGTCGCGCGTCGGTAGGGCGGATTGCAAACCGCAGCATCAAAGCTCTGTGGAGGAAAAATTTGCTTAATGGAACAAACATCTCCCTGAATGATACCGACACTCTCCCCTAGCCGGTTCAACGAGACACTCCTTAAAGCCCTCTCGACCATCCCCTCTTGGATCTCGAGGCCGGTGATCCGCACCGAAGGGTCAAGAGAAGCTAAGATGAGCGGGATTACTCCACTCCCTGTTCCCAGATCAATGACCTTTTCTCTACTGCTGACGTTTACAAAATGAGCCAGCAGGACCGCGTCAAGCGAGAAGCGATATCCTCTTTTTCTTTGAATGATGGCCAGCCTGCCTTGGAAAAGGGTATCCAAACTTTCATCCGTTGAGTCACCTTTCTCACTTTTTCCTTGCAAATTACGAGAATTTTTTATAATAGCCACTAAAACACCCTCATGCTCCTGCTACTGAGTCGAATCGGCCGATCCACCCTCGCGCTGCTTTCTGAGATGGGGAGGATGTTTCTCTTCCTTCTCTCGGCTTTCTTTTTGGCGTTTCGTCCACCGGCCAAGATCCGGCTTATTATCCACCATATCAAAACCATTGGTGTTGATTCTCTCTCAGTCGTACTTCTCTCCGGTTTCTTTACCGGAATGGTCATGGGCTTCCAGGGCTATTATAGCTTGAGAAAGTTTAACGCCGAAAGTTGGCTCGGCTCTGCCGCGGCCTTAGGCCTCTTGCGCGAACTGGGCCCAGTGCTATCAGCCTTTATGGTGACAGGGAGAACAGGCTCGGCTATGGCCGCAGAGCTCGGCACCATGCGAGCCACGGAACAGATCGATGCGCTTTATTCCATGGCGATCAACCCAATCAAGTATCTGGTCTCACCGCGCATCATCGCCGGCTTAATCGCGATGCCCTTGCTGACCGCCATTTTTGACGTCGTGGGGATTTACGGCGCTTACTTGGTTGGCGTGGGTCTCCTGGGCGTTAGCTCTGGAAGCTATTTTTCGGGCATGGAAAGCAGCGTAGTCTTCAGCGATGTCTATAGCGGATTCATGAAGTCATTGAGTTTTGGCATTATCATTACGTGGATCTGTTGTTACAAGGGATTCCATGCCCCCCCCATGGCCACCGGGGTGAGCCAGGCAACAACCGAGTCCGTGGTCCTTTCCTTTGTCATGATCCTTGTTTGGGATTATTTCTTGACCTCAGTGATGCTGTGATGAAATGATACGGGTTGTTGACCTGCACAAGAGTTTTCGTGGTCAGCAAGTGCTCAAAGGCGTGAATCTGGACTTCGCTACGGGGAAGATCACAACAATAGTGGGAACCAGCGGGTGTGGCAAGACCGTTCTGCTGAAACACCTAAACGCGCTTCTCCTGCCTGACCGAGGCGAAGTCCTCGTGGACGGCGTGGACATCACCAAACTCGGGCAGAAAGAATTATATGAAATCCGCGGCCGGTTCGGCGTCCTTTTCCAGGGGGCTGCGCTGCTCGACTCCATGACGATTTTCGACAATGTTGCCTTCCCGCTGAGAGAGAAAACTGCGACGACTGAAATCCAAGTCCGCAAAAAAGTAGAGGAGCGTTTAGAACAGGTTGGCCTTGAGGGCATGGGATACAAATATCCCGCGGAATTGAGTGGGGGGATGAAAAAGCGAGCCGGATTGGCCCGCGCGTTGATCATGGACCCGGAGATCGTTCTCTTCGACGAGCCTACCACCGGCCTCGATCCGGTCTTGGGAACGGGCATCCATCAACTCATCGCCCGAACGCAACAAACCTTCGGCTTCACAGGGGTTGTGGTCAGCCATACTATCCCTCAAGTATTTGAGATATCCGACTATGTTGCTATACTGGCAAACGGTGTGATCGAGGAGGTGGGCCCCCCGAAAGAGTTCCGGGCCTCGCAAAACCCGGTTGTACAACAATTCATCAGAGGAGAGACAGAGGGACCCATCCAGGCGTTGTAGGGGGTTTTAGTGAACGAGACGCGAAAGGAGATTACCGTTGGGGTCTTTGTCCTTGTGGGGATTGTCTGCCTCGGCTATCTTGCCATCCGCTTGGGAAAACTGGAGGTAATGGGGAATAACGGCTATGTCGTCTACGGCGATTTTGTTTCGGTGGCTGGCCTCAAAATTGGAGATCCGATAGAGATCGCCGGAGTGAAGGTGGGAAAGGTGGAATCGATCGCTTTGGCTGATGATCGGGCCCGCCTGGGCCTTAGGGTGGAGCCCCAGGTCAAGCTCCAAGAGGACGTGATTGCATCGGTGAGGGCACGAGGACTCATCGGCGACAAATTCATCACGCTTACCCCGGGAGCCTCGGACAAACTGCTGGGGCCCGGGGATAAGATCCGTGAGACGGAATCTCCTGCAGACATCACGGAGCTAATAGGAAAATACGTAGGAGGAGATTTCACTTCGAAAAGTGGGAAAAAATGATGGAAAAGTATAAATCAACGTTGATGGGCCTATTCCTTTTAGTTTATTTTTTGGTCCCTTTCCCTCTAAGCGCCGGGGCCCCTACAGATCAGGTCCGGAGTACCGTGGACAAGGTCCTGGCTATCCTCAAGAATCCGCCCGCGAAAGATCGCCGCGCTCAATTACGGCAGGTCATCTACTCCCGATTTGACTTTACCGAAATGGCCAAACGTTCCCTGGGAAGCCACTGGCGCCGGCGCACGCCAGAGGAGCAACGGGAGTTTGTGGAGATCTTTACTGACCTTTTAGAGGATTCCTACCTAGGCAGGATCGAAGCCTTTACCGATGAAAAATATTTTTTCAATCGAGAAACCCTGGAAAAGGACTACGCCGAAGTGGATACCAAGATGGTTACAAAGAATGGTGAATGGTTTTCCCTCCGCTACAAGCTCCACCTCGTGAACGGGGACTGGAAGGTCTATGACGTCATAGTTGAAAACATCAGCCTGGTAAACAACTACCGCTCCCAGTTTAACCGTATTATCGCGAACTCATCTTACGAAGAGCTGGTTCGCAGGTTGAAGGAAAAGCAAACGGAGCTAACGAAGTAGAAAACATAAGGGAAGCAACTTTTCCGGCCGAGTCCCGAATGCTTGCTGCGCAAGTGCTGGTCCCCAAACCCATAGATGAAAATCCGCTCGTACTAACCGACATCCCCATGCCTTTCCCGCGGGAGAAGGAAGTCCGTGTCCGCGTTCACACGTGCGGCATCTGTCACACCGATCTGCACACCGCCGAAGGCGACATCCAGCTACCGAAGTTACCTATGGTCCCTGGACATCAAATTGTCGGCGTTGTCGAAGCCCGCGGGCGCGAGGCCCGACGATTCAAAGAAGGCGATCGGGTCGGCGTTCCGTGGCTTCACCACACATGCGGGAACTGTCGCTATTGCAAGAACGGGAACGAGAACCTCTGCGAGCAGGCCGAGTTTACAGGACTGCAGGCGGACGGAGGCTACGCCGAATTCTCCATCGTCGATGAAGCGTTCGCGTGTCCTCTCCCAAACGACTTTTCGGATCTCCAGACGGCGCCGCTGCTGTGCGCCGGAGTGATCGGTTACCGTGCACTACGGCTGAGTGAAATCCGGAGGGGGGAGCGTCTAGGATTGTTTGGCTTCGGCGCGTCGGCACACATCGCCATCCAGATAGCGCGGCATTGGAATTGCGAAGTGTATGTTTTTACGCGCAGTAGAGAGCACCAGGAGCACGCCCGAGCCTTGGGCGCCGCATGGGTGGGACGCGCTGAAGATTCGCCGCCCGAAAAGCTTCACGGTGCCCTCGTCTTCGCACCTGCGGGAAACCTAGTCATCGACGCCTTGCGCGTGCTGGATAGAGGCGGCACTGCCGTTCTGGCGGGTATCACTATGACGCCGATTCCTGAAATCGATTATGCTAACTTACTGTATCACGAGCGTAGGCTCCGGAGCGTCGCCAATGCTACTCGTCGCGATGCGGAAGAGCTGCTGAGGCTGGCCTCGGAGATTCCCCTTCGTACGGAAGTTCAGATCTTTTCCCTTTCGCAAATTAACCTCGCACTTCAGAAATTGAAACAGAGCCAAATTCGCGGTGCAGGCGTCGTTGCTATAAGTTCGGTGCACACGGATAACTAAAACTTCTTCTCTTTCCGATCAAAGAGAAAAATGGGCCCTAACCAATTCGATCTGACGGTCATTGGCGGAGGCATTGTGGGTCTGGCTACCGCCATGGAGACCGTCGAAAAATACCCCAGGGTGAAGCTTCTTTTATTAGAGAAAGAAGATCGGCTTGCGACCCACCAAACCGGTCACAATAGCGGGGTCATTCATTCGGGGATCTACTACAAACCCGGATCGGTCAAGGCCCAAACCTGCGTCTCCGGTAGAGAGGCGCTCCTCAAGTTTTGCGACCAACATGGCATCCCCTACAATCTCTGTGGCAAAATGATTGTGGCGACTAACGAAGAAGAAATTCCTCGACTTCAGGAGCTGTTACGTCGCGGCACGGCCAATGGAGTGCAGGGCTTAGAAATGATCGGCCCTGAGCGACTGAAGGAAAGCGAACCCCACGCCAACGGAGTTAGGGCACTCTATGCGACGGCTACGGGGATCATCGATTTCACTAAAGTGGCCCAAGTCTATGCCGCAAGGGTCCAGAGCATGGGCGGGGAGATCCTCACCTCACGCGAAGTAAAAAACGTTGTCCAAGGGGACGGTGGGCTGATTATGGAAACCCCTTCTGGAGAATTCCGCTCCAGGTATCTGATTAACTGTGCAGGGTTATTCTCAGACTATCTGGCCCGAATGATGGCTCAATATAAAAGCCCTAAGGTCGCGGCGGGAGAGGAGCTTCAGATCGTCCCTTTCCGAGGTGAATATTACAAGATAATGCCAGAAAAACAATTCTTGGTTAGGGGACTTATTTATCCGGTGCCCGACCCAAAATTCCCATTTCTGGGGGTTCATTTCACCCGAACGATCCACGGAGATGTGGAAGCTGGCCCAAACGCGGTTCTCGCCCTTGCCCGTGAAGGCTATCGAAAAACGGACATCAACATCCGCCATCTGTGGAAGACCCTTTCTTACAAAGGCTTTTGGTCCCTGGCTGGAAAACACTGGAAGACGGGGTTGGGGGAAATTCACCGATCTATTAGCAAGCAGGCCTTCGTCAAGGCATTGCAACGACTGGTCCCGGACATAAGGTCCGACGATCTCATTGCAGGTGGGGCTGGAGTTCGAGCCCAGGCAGTCTCACCAACAGGCGCCCTTATTGATGATTTCGTCATCACGCAGACAGGAAATGCCATCCATGTGCTCAATGCTCCCTCACCCGGGGCCACCGCATCGCTCGCCATTGGAAAAAGGATCGTCGAGATGGCCGCCAAGGCCTTTTCTCTTCAGAATTGAACCACGTGTTATAACCGCCTGTCTGGAGGTGTCTTGGAGGGGCGCCTTGCTTTCCTTTTCCCCCTAAACTATCTTGAAGCGCACTTTTCGGATGGAGGTGAATTTTAATGATCATTGAATATAAGGGCCGCAAGCCGAAGATTTCCCCAAAGGCCTTTATCGCGCCTACGGCAGTCGTCATTGGGGATGTCACAGTCGGAGAGGACGCAAGCATCTGGTTTGGCGCGGTCCTCAGATCCGACCAAAACGAAAACCCCATTGTGGTAGGAGCCCGCACCAGCGTCCAGGATAATTGCGTGATTCACTCGGGTGAAGCCCCGACTATATTGGAAGAGGATGTCACTGTGGGGCACGGAGCTATCATGGAGGGGTGCATCATCTGCCGCGCGGCAATCATTGGCATGAACGTCACAGTCCTAGAGAACACGGAGATCGGAGAAGAGTCGCTTATCGCTGCGGGGAGCGTGGTTGTCCCCCACACCAAGATTCCTCCCCGCGTCCTTGCCGCAGGAAGCCCGGCCAAAGTCAAGAAGGAAATCAGCGGCGAAGCCCTAAACTGGATCAAAATGGGCTCCTCCAATTATGTCAACCTCTGTCGAAACTATCTAGGCGGTGCCTACAAAATCATCGGCTAACTTTAATTTATTTGTCTACGGAACCCTGATGGACAAGTCACTGGTCTATCAGTTAACCGGCAAGTCCTTTCCCACCTCCACTGCCTATCTCAAAGACTTCAGAAAACGAACCTCGCATCTCGGCCACCCCTATATCCTT